>JAZRWH010000025.1:0-28821 GCA_045599585.1 Myxococcota bacterium | reverse complement strand
CTACCTACTGAGCTACCTGGCCGAAAGAGTGGCAAGGGACGGAATCGAACCGCCGACACGGGGATTTTCAGTCCCCTGCTCTACCTACTGAGCTACCTGGCCACATTCTTGCAAGTCTCTTAACTCGCAACGAACAAGGCGCCTTTTACGTATCAAATGCTGTAAAGTCAAGAAATATTTTTCAAAAAATGTGTAAATTTGGAGGGAGAAGTCTCAATCGTACTCACATGGCATAGTACAGAGCAACCAAGCGATTGCAAAAGCTACCGCATCCCCCGTTCTCAAAAGCACCCTGTCACCCCAAATTTCCACATAATTGATAAATTCTTTCGCAAACAACCCCACAAACCTGAGTGTCTGAGGATACGCTGATTGTTTTGAAAGCATCCAGAATGCCAAGTTCAATTGATCAAACATGTTTGAGGTCAAACTTCACCTACAATTCAAATTCCCACATTGCTCAAAGTGTTAATTGAGACCTTTTCTAGGTGCAATGTATGGGACATGCGCAATCTAATTTTTGAACCCAACCTCAAAATACATTAAAATTTATTATAATTTTTATGCTTGCAATACTTTTTTAATGCCTTTAGAAGGCGCTTTCGCGATCGCATGAAATTACGCAAAATTGCTTTAAATTAGCCTATTTAAAGTATTTTTGTCGATGACAACACCACACTAAAACTGTGCATTGTACAGCACAAATCGTGGAGAACTTATGCGCGATATTTGTATTCAAGGACTCACTCAAAATAATTTAAAGAATATTAATTTAACGATTCCGCACAATAAAATTGTTGTCTTTACGGGGCTTTCGGGGTCAGGTAAATCCAGCATTGTATTTGACACCATTGCTGCTGAAAGCCAGCGGCAGATGAACGAAACGTATCCTCCTTTTGTTCGCAGTCGTCTTCTTAAATACGAAAAACCAGAGGTTGAAAGTATTGAGAACCTTCTTCCATGCGTGATTGTCGATCAAACACGATTGAGCGGCAATGCACGTTCAACCGTAGGAACGATCACCGATATTAGCGCTTCCCTTCGTCTTTTGTTTTCTCGATTTGGTTGGCCGCATATAGGACCAGCATCACACTTTTCATTTAATGATCCGTCGGGAATGTGCCTTACATGCGCAGGTATGGGCGTCGTTGCAGAACCCGATCTTTCCAAAGTTTTATGGAAAGATAAAAGCCTAAACGACGGCATGATCCTGCTTCCAGCGTTTCAACCTGGCAAATGGTATTGGAAACAATATGCGCAGTGTGGATTATTCGACTGTGACAAAGCGTGGTGTAATTATACCGAACGAGAACGCAACATTTTATTATATGGCGCAGAGACGAAGGGCGGAGAGCGTCTCAACGACAAAATTGAGGGCATTTACAATCATATCCGACGTCTCATGATTGACCGCGATGCATCACAAGTCTCGGAACGTAAACCCCTGCCGTCTGGATTAATCCAATACACGCGCTGTCCTGACTGTGGAGGCCAACGTCTTAATGATACGACTTTGAGTTGTCATTTGATGGGATATCACATCGCTGATATGTGTCAGATGGAAGTCAGCAAACTCCGTGCTGTTCTTGAAGAATTAGATGCACCTGCCGCCAAGCCGCTGGTCGATCATATTATTCATGCTCTGACGCGTATCATCGAGATCGGCATGCCATACTTAAGCTTAAATCGAGAAACATCGACGTTGTCGGGGGGAGAAGCTCAAAGAATCAAACTCGTGCGTTACTTGGGAAGTGCGCTGACGGGAATGATGTATATTTTCGATGAACCCAGTACAGGACTTCATCCACGAGATGTTTATCGCATGACTCATTTGCTTAAGGACTTGCGCGAACGCGGTAATACAGTGCTCGTTGTTGAACATGATAAAGATGTCATAGAAATCGCCGATGAGATCATCGACGTAGGGCCAAACTCCGGTATCGAAGGGGGACAAATCGTTTTTCAAGGGCGTTACGACGATCTTTTACGTTCGAATACGCTAACAGGGCGAGCTATGAAACACACATTGCCGATCAACACGTCGCCTCGTGCGTTCAAAGGGTTTATTCCCGTGCACAATGCATGTGCCCACAACTTAAAGAATATCGATATCGATATCCCATTGGGCGTTTTTACGGTGGTGACAGGCGTGGCGGGATCGGGAAAAAGCTCTCTCATTCTCTGTGAGTTTGCACAGCAATGCAAGCAGCCGATGGTCGTTATAGATCAGCTTCCCATTACTGCAACCAACCGTTCTACGCCAGCATCATTTCTCGGTATTTTCGATGAAATCCGCAAGCTTATGGCACGAGAAAACCACGTCGATATTGGTATGTTTTCGTTTAATTCCGAAGGCGGCTGCCCTGCTTGCGGCGGTCATGGAGAAGTTCGCATCGAAATGGCATTTATGGATCCCATCACGACAACGTGTGAAACGTGTGGAGGCAAACGATACCACGATAAGGCGCTATCCTACCGATATTGCGATAAAAATATATTAGACATACTCCGGATGACAGCAGAAGAGGCTTTATCATTTTTTAAATCTTACAAAAAAATAGCCATGCCGTTGTCGGACATGTGCAAAACTGGAATTGGATATCTCTCACTAGGTCAACCACTTTCAACGCTTTCCGGTGGAGAACGGCAGCGGCTTAAACTGGCCAAGGAATTAAAAAACAAAGGCCAAATATATATCTTTGACGAACCAACGACCGGGCTTCATGCAGCAGATATAGAACGACTTTTCTTATTATTAGACGATCTTGTCGATCAAGGAAACAGCGTCATCGTCATTGAACACAACATCGATGTCATGAAACATGCCGATTATATCATTGACGTGGGGCCTGAAGGTGGAGCTGCCGGAGGGGAAATTGTCTATGCGGGAACGACCCAAAATATGATTGAAAGAGCTCAAACGATTACCGCTCAATACATTCGCCGGTCTATGCATCTCGCGGAACAACAAACATTTCAAATCGATACGAAGGAGGAAATTGATATGAATACGTTTTCCATTAAGCCAATAGGACATATCTCGCTCAGCCACAATCAATACAAAATCAAAATTAAATCAGAGTATATCCCAGCGCTCGAGGGATTAAATGAATTTGGTGCAGTACAAATCGTGTGGTGGTTTACTGGATGCGATCGCGCAGAAGATCGCGCAAAACTTATACAAAACAAGCCCTATAAAAGGGGGCCGGAAACGCTTGGTACTTTTGCAACCCGAGCACCGGAGCGCCCCAATCCCATTGCAATTTCATGCGCGGATATCATTTCTGTCGACCTAAAATCGGGTGAAATTACAATAAATTTTATTGATGCATTCGAGGGAACGCCTGTTTTAGATATCAAACCTTACACGCCGAGTGTAGATCGAATAGAGAGGCCTAAATCGCCGGAGTGGTGTCAGCATTGGCCAAGATCTGTAGAGGAAAGTGAAGGTTTTCCCTGGGAAGATGAGTTTAATTTTTAGTGTTAGCCAAGTGCTTGGACAGTGCACTTCGATAAGAGCAGCGCAATAAAACACAGCGTGTATTGAGCGCGGAGCCGTACCGCGACACGTCGCTACCAAAGGAGAAATCGAGCGCTACAGGCGTGTTTTCCCTTAATAGTGACGTGTTACAACTTTTTGAGGATCTATTTTTCTCCATGAACAAGCACAACCAACGCCTTTGCTTTCAGGCAAAACCATCACAACTCAATGCAATGCATCCTATTTTAACATAGCGCCTATGTCTTGTGCACAACTGCTTGTTCAAGCCCCAATGATCATTAAATTTGCGCACATACGCACAAACAGCTAGAACATCGTTCGTTTATTGCGGTTATTCAGCCGCACAATGCAATTTTTTTGAGGCAAGCTGTCTATGAATCGAGGTTTCACAATTTGCATGATCTGTTTGGGCTTGATCAGTCCGATGTCAGCCATGGCCGACATCTACCGCTACAAAACCCCCTCTGGTGAAATACTCATCACAACAGAACCGAGAAATGATAAGAATCTAAAACTCCTCGAAGTCATCCGAGACACGTCTTCGCAACGAAACACAGGAGCATCCACGACATCCTCGACGGGACGAACGCGCGTTATTCCAGAAAACGGCGCAAGCGCACAACCTGCGCCATCTTCAACCAAACAGCCGACGACGACCAAAGAACGGGAACGCGCTTATCAACCCTACATCGAAGAAGCCTCGAAGCTTTACGGCATCCCAACCGCTTTCATCAAGGCTGTGATTAAGATCGAGAGCAACTATAACCCCAGAGCTGTCAGCCGAGTTGGTGCTATGGGCCTCATGCAGCTCATGCCAGCCACTGCAGCGCACTTGAATGTCACGGATCCTTTTGATCCACGCCAAAACATTTTAGGCGGCACGCGTTATCTCCGAAGGCTGTCAGACAAATATGACGGAGACATCAATCTCGTTTTGTCAGGTTACAACGCAGGTCCTGGCAACGTCGAAAAAGCAGGCGGCATTCCTTTTGAGCAGACCCAAGCCTACGTTCGCAATGTCTACTATTGGTATCAACGTTACCGTGAAGAGGAAAACGCGAATGCACAAACACCGGCTTCGAACTAACATACACAAGAAACTTGATTCAGTATCTATTGCCGACCCATTTGCTTTAAAAATAGAATTTCACAAAAGCAAATTTATAATTATTCGTTAAATTGCATAACATTTTGAAGATGTCACAATATATTATAGACAAAGCAGAACCCAGCTTTATTTTTTATCATTATTAAATGTCAGAGCGAAGCTCTACAACGTTTAACAACAAAGTTTCAATCTGACTTTTTATTGAGTTCAGCGTCATCATTTTCAAGTTGTGTAAAACAAAAAAGCACCCAGCTTGAAGCTGGGTGCCATCATGGCGACGGCGTATTGCGAAAGCAATAGCCGACGCGCGTGCCGCGTATTGCGAATAGCAATAGCGGCCGCACAAAAATTACTTAGATTTTGTGAGGCTATCGAATCCCTTAGCAAATTCGACAATCGCAGGCGTGGATTCAGCGCATTTATTGAGCGTTGTCATAAAAACGCCATCATCAGCGAGGTCTTTTTCAAGAGCCATGACATCTGCTTTAATGGATTCAGCGTCAGCGCCTTCAGCGCTATCGACAATTTTGTATGCAGCAGCATAGTCGCTACCAGCAGTCTTAAGCAGATCATTAAGCCCCGCAGCAATTTTATCGCAGTCATCCCCTGCATCAGCGATAACTTTGAGAGCGTTAGCATTGAAATCAGAAAGTTTTTTGACTGCGGACTTAACATCGACAGCCTTATCTGCCTTATCTGCTTCTTTTGCATCAGCAGCCTTATCAGCTTCTTTAGCAGTGTCCGTTGCAGCGGCGTTATCCGTAGCGGCTTCTTTATCTTTTTTGCAACCCGAAAGAAGCGCAGCACAGCACAGGATAGAAATCAAAACGAGAAGAAATTTGTTGTTCATCTATTACTCCCAAAAGCCGTAAACGGCGTTCGTCAAGGAGGAAAGTCAATCTTTCCTTTCTGTTCTATACAACGAGATTTTCAAATGCATCAACGTTTAATTTTGCAAAAACAGTGATTGAATCTTTGCTACACTCAAAACGTCCTTCAAAATATAAATTATCGAAACATGAATACTATGGAAAAAAGCTTTAGAATAATCTAATGAATCTCTGTGCATACATCCTTAGAAGTATGCAAGTATCGCTGACTGAATACTCAGGAGATTGAACCATGAAATGGTATACTTCGATTTGCGTAGCATGTGGGCTTGCACTGCTGGCCCCACAGATTGCTTCTGCTGGCCCCAAAGATCCCCCTAAAGCGGGCAAAGATTTAAAGGGAGCCAAGGAAGCGCACGCCGACAAAGACGCCAAACCTTCCAAAGATGCAAAGATCGATGCGAAGAGCCGCAAGGTAGTCGATGACGAAAAAAGCGCCAAAGATCAACCCAAAAAGAAAGACGTTCCTGGCGAGCTTAAACGGGTAGGCGGTGATGAACATAAAGATCATCGCGACGTTGTTCCTGGCCAAGACAAAAAAGGCGATCGAATTAAAAAAGACAAAAAGCCTAAAGCAGAGCTTAAACCTGTCAGCGACGAAGATGTTAAAAAAATCGCCAAAGAAACGAAAGATGCAAACAAACCTTCTCGCAAAAAGCTAGCTGAAATCAAAGCCACATCGGAAGACAAAGCCTATACTTGTGCCCAGGTCAAAGAAATTCTAGCAAATCTCCACAACGATTTTGATCGTATCGAATTTGCAGAGTCCGTTTACGAAAACGTCAGCGACAAAGAAAACTGGAGCATCGTATCGGATGCATTGAAAGCCAATTGGAGCAAGAAACTCCTCGAACAAAAGATAGAAGATCTCAGCACGGAAACGAGCGCAGATGATGCTGACATAGCCGAAAGCGCGTCGGAGAACGGTGCAGAAGCTGCAACCGAATAGCATTCGTACAAAACGTTAATCAACAATCAAGGTTCCAAATTGCAAACAATTCGGAACCTTTTTTTACGCCTTTCGGCAGAAGTGTTACAGAGATGGTTACAATATAAATTTTATTGCACACATATTTCAAAAAGTAATCATTTAAGGTCAGGAATTCTTGACATACCTTATCGAACTCTTTAGAAGCACGCGTCGTTTTTGTCGGTTCTAATGGGCAAACGGAACTGACGACAAGGAAATTCTGGGCGAAAATGATAGAGGAAAGCGTCATCAAGTCAGTTCTAGGAGGGACTGATATTGTTCGGCTCGTGGGTGAGTATGTACAACTCAAACGCATCGGCCGATCCGTGAAAGGACTGTGTCCATTTCACCATGAGAAGACGCCGAGTTTTCATGTAAACGCTGAACGCCATACGTATCATTGTTTTGGGTGTGGAGTAGGCGGAAACGCTGTAGACTTTTTAATGCGAATGGAAAATCTCTCATTTCCCGAAGCGGTAGAGCGTCTTGCGAACCGATTGGGGATAGAGATCAAGCAGTCGATGGACAATTCGCCCGTTGCATCGACGCGGTTCAGAGAAAAGAAGAGTCTTTTAGGCACCATGAAACTGGCACAAGAGTTTTTTCTCTCGTCATTTTTGAGCGACCACGGGGGAGACTGTCGTAGTTACGCGCGCGGCCGAGGTATCACGGATGAGATGATCGGATCGTTTTCACTCGGATTTGCCCCCGAGTCATGGGATGGTCTGGTAGACGCACTCAAACGCGGTGGCGCAAGCCTTGAAGATGCCGAAAAGCTTGGACTTGTTGGACGCAGAGATTCGGGCGGTTTTTATGCAAAATTCCGCAATCGACTCATGTTTCCAGTACAGAATGCACGCGGCGAAATCATTGCGTTTGGCGGTCGAATCCTGGTACCCAGCGAAACGGCGAAGTATATCAACAGTCCTGAGAGCGACATCTACACGAAAGGAGAACATTTATACGGACTTTACCAGGCAAAGAGCCATATCGTACGTGAAAAAAACGTCATTCTCGTCGAAGGCAATATCGACGTCGTTATGATGCATGGTTTTGGCTTCCGTCAAACGGTTGCCTCCATGGGAACGGCCCTGACACCGAAACAAGCCTCCCTCTTGTACAAAAGTCTTCCAGAATCGGGAGACAAAACGCTTTACGTAATGTACGACGGAGACAATGCAGGTCGAAAAGCCATGGTCAGAGCACTTGGAATACTTATCCAACAGGATTTTGCCCGAATACTGGCGGTTGAGCTTCCAAATGGAGAAGACCCAGACAGTTTTTTACGCACTTACGGAAAAGAAGGACTCGACGCCCTCATTTCAGCAGCGCAACCCTTGGCACAGTGGTGCATACGAAAACAATGCGATGCTATTCTTCAGCTGGCTCCCGAACTCCGAAAAGCCGGCTACACAGAACTTGGCCAAACACTCTCACTATTTGCGAATCCGACGATTCGGCAGCATTATTTGGGAGAAGCGTCAAGAATGCTAGGCATGGACGTGCGTTTTTTGAGTGACGCCGTTCAATCTCGTTCAGACTCAAATCTCATTTCCGAGCCGAAAAACAACACCGCAGACACTTCGACCCAGTTTCGGGCAGAAGTCATCGTGAACCAACTCGATCCGATCGAATGCGAAGTCGCACGTATTCTTTTGATCGACGACGAACGTCTGAAGGATTTTTCAGCTCTAAATTATTATGATCTTTTTACAGAGCCTGCGCTCCGTACCTTGATCATGGACTATGCAAAGATAGAAGACCACCAAAACGCCTGGGCCATCGAACAGGCGCTTTCGCCGGCAGAACACAAACTCTTCGAATGTCTTGTATGCAGAGAATCCGATGTCTCAGAACAAGACCTAGAACAATGGTTTAATGGAGCACTCGCAACGTTGACGCGAAACTGGGCAGAATCCGAAAGACGAAAATTGAGCCTCGAAATCCAACAGGCCGTTCGTCAGGGAAATCAAGAAAGAATAACGGAACTCGTCAAGCAAAACGCAGCGCTCGTCGCAATGCTCAAAGAATCGTCGAATGCCCGCAAATACATGTGGGAATTACATAGAAATTAATTTTACACCCCAAGTTTTTGGGGGAATCATTTTTAAACAAACTTCATTTATTGTCTGGAACTCACCAATTAAGGGAGATATCGGATGTCAGAAAAAATTAATATGAAAGAACTTGCAGATCGCCTGAGAGAAATCATCGAAGATCATGCTGATGACGGCAAGATCACCATCGAAGAACTGTCAGAAATCGTTCCTGCGGAAATGTTTGAAAGCAGTGAAACAGTCGAAATGATGCACCAGTATCTCGAAATGCAGCATATCAAGATCGTTGAACCGCCCAAGCCGATAAAGATTGAAAAGAAAGCGGTAAAATCTTCTGACAGCAGTGAAACGAAATCTTCCACTTCAGACACTGACAAAACCGCAGTGTCCACTGAACAGGCTGCAACCAAAAGCAAATCCGAAAAAAAAGCCCCTAAAGAAGACAAAAAAAGCAAGTCAGACAAAAAAAGCGAAAGTGCTTCGAATGTAAGTCCTGAACCGCATAAGAACGATACTGTCTCTGCAACAACACCTGCTATTGCACAGACAAAAGATGCGAACGACACACGTTCCAACACATCTTCTGCTTCAGCGTCCGAGGAAGTCGCCTTTGATAGCGAAGCTGAACTGAAAAAACGCACGCAGGCCATCAATTCTACGCTCAAAGATCAGCAAAAAGCGCTCGATGCTGAGTTCAAAGCTCAACTTAAAGAAATCGATAACACGCTGAAATCGATACGCAAGACAGCCGAGGCTGAGCGCGATCAAGCTCGCAAAGCTGTACCCGTAGCACAAAAAGAAGCCGAAAAAGCCAAAAAAGCCCTCGACAAGGCTACAGCAAAAGCTGATGCAACCAAAAAGAAAGCTGCTCAAGCTGCAAATGACGCGAATGCCGAAAAAGCCGCCAAACTTCAGGAAGAAGCAACTCTGGCTGCCACCGAATTGGCTCAGGCCAAAGAGGACTATTCCGTAGCCAATAAAGCCTTGGATGCCGCTCAAAAAGAAGCAGACAAAGCAGACAAAAAGTTTATTAAAGATTGCGAAAAAGCTCAAAAAGAAGCTGATAAAGCGCGTAAAGAAGCCGAAAAAGGCTGCGCAGAGGCAAAGAAAAACATCCAAAAAGAGGCTGAAAAAGCCAAAAAAGATGCAGAAAAAGACGTCGACAAGGCTGCAAAAGTCGCAGGCAAAGATGCAGTAAAAGCTCAAAAAGAAGCCGAAAAAGCTGCAAAACAAGAAATCAAAAAGAAAAACGAAGCCGAAAAAGAACGCGCTAAAAAAGAAAAAGAAGCCGCAAAAGTCGCTAAAAAAGAAGCCGCAGAAGCTGAAAAGCAACGTGCAAAAGAAGAGAAGAAATTAGCGAAAGCAGCCAAAAAAGAAGCTGCAGAAGCTGAAAAATTACAGCGTAAAACCAAAACGAACGTCAAAAAACCTGACGATAGCGCCAGCGTAACAAGCGACTCGTTGACAAACGCTTCTAAAAAAGCACCGACACCGACCAACCCAGTCGATGCTCACGAACCAGATCCCGTTTTAGATGCCGCTGATCCCAGTGCCGAAGACGTCATTCTTGAGGAAGATGATAGCTTTGATAGCGATTACGAAGATCTCCCCGGAGAAGGTGGAACCTCTGGATTCGATGATGAATTCACGCCTTCCGGTGAAGATAACGGCGATCTGGATGGCTATGATGAAGATGACGCTCGAGATGACGAAGATGCCGATTCAATGAATGACGGTAACTCCGACGAGGTCAGCGACGGCGACGCTGATGGCGATGCCGCTACAGCCGAAGCGGGTGAAGGCGACGAAAACAAAGATAAAAACGCCGATCCCGTCCGTATGTATTTACGCCGCATGGGCAGCGTCAATCTTCTTTCGCGCGAAGGCGAAGTCGAAATCGCCAAAAAAATCGAACGCGGTGAAGAAGATGTGCTCAGAGTCCTCCTTCAGAGTAAATTCGGTGTCCGCGAAATTATTGGTATCTCCGAACGTGTTCGCCACGGCAAAATCAAGATGCGCGATGTCCTCCGTGACTTCGAAACAGACTACAGTGACCGCACTGACGACGAAATTACACAAGAATTCTTGGACCACGTCGATGAAATCCGTGACCTTAACCGCACCGTTCATCGCCTTGAGCTCCACCTCGTCAACGTCACAGGCATCTCCGAACTCTACCTCGCTCGTACACGCGCAAGCCTTGAACGCTACCGACGTACGATGTACAAAATGATGCTGCAGATCCGCTTGTCCAAAAAACTTAGCGAACGACTCGTGACGAAGCTTAAAGGCATGATCGAACAACTCGACAATGCTGAACACGAAATCCGACGCTGCGAACGCGAAGCCGGCGTCAAGTCTCACCTTGAAATTTCCCGCATCGTTCGTGAGCTTAAAGACAATCCGCAACACACGGACAATATCCTTTATGGTCATCGTTTTAGTGCAGACAAAGCCTTTAATTACGAAAATACCATTCAAAAACACCTCATGGCGATTAAAGGCGTCGAAGAAGAATCGAGCATCTGCTCTGAAGCCCTGCGACTGACGTATGCTCAGGTTCAGGTCGGTCAACGTGTCGCCGAAAAAGCCAAAAGTGAGCTCATTGAGGCAAACCTTCGCCTCGTCGTGTCGATCGCTAAAAAATATACGAACCGTGGTCTCCAGTTCCTCGACCTCATTCAGGAAGGCAATATTGGCCTCATGAAAGCCGTCGATAAATTTGAATACAAACGCGGCTATAAATTCTCTACCTACGCAACGTGGTGGATCCGTCAAGCAATCACGCGCGCAATCGCTGATCAGGCTCGTACAATTCGTATCCCCGTCCACATGATCGAAACGATCAACAAACTCGTTCGTACGAATCGCTACCTCGCACAAGAACTCGGTCGAGAACCAACACCCGAAGAAATCGCAGAAAAAATGGAACTTCCCGTTGAGAAAGTTCGAAAAGTTCTCAAAATCGGCAAAGAACCTATCAGTCTTGAAACTCCGATTGGTGAGGAAGAAGATTCGCATCTTGGCGATTTCATTGAGGATAAATCTGTACAGTCGCCTGCCGACGCCGTCATTCAGATGGACCTCAAAGAACGTACACGCGAAGTACTCAAAACCCTTACCGGCCGTGAAGAAAAAGTTCTGCGCATGCGCTTCGGTATCGGCGAAAAAAGCGATCATACCCTCGAAGAAGTCGGCCAGGATTTCGATGTCACCCGCGAACGTATTCGCCAGATTGAGGCAAAAGCGCTCCGCAAACTTCGTCATCCGACACGTGCCAAACTCCTTAAACCCTTTATCGATTAATCGCTAAGGGGGGAAGTCTCCCCCTGAGCGGCTATTGCCATTCAAAAGCTACCCGTTCATAAGCATGAATAGATTGGCCTCGTTTTAAAACTTAAAATCGAGCAGCAAACAAAGATTTGCAGCTTTTGTCTGGCAATACACCGCTACCCCCTCTGGACATACACGTATTCAACAATTTTTATGAATGCTTTTAAGCATCTACGTGGCTTGCCCCCTACTCTGCAAATTTTGAAATAAAATACTAAATACTCAGCTGCTATTTGAGTTGTGTTTTTTGTCTGTTATAATGCTCCGCAAGTTGTGTTGTATGCGCAGTATTTTCTTTTATACGGAGTATGAGTTTATGACAGGCGACAAGTATCCTTCTGCCGCTTCCTTCAATACCCAAGCGGTTCATCATTCCGGTAATGATAAAAATCGTTTCTCACTCAACGATCTTGGAGAGTACGAAGAGCTTTATGATCCCTTCTCCGATGCTTTCACAACCAGCAATCTTCAAGAAACGCTAGATGACGACAATGAATCTGAAGAATCGCCCGAAGAACAGTACGAGTTGATCGAAGAAACAGACGAACTGCCAGCAACAATTTCACGTGAAAAGGAAGTTTCTATTTGCATTAAACTTGAAAATGCAGAACTGGATGTTATGCATCGCATTTTGGCTTCCCCCTTTGGCATCGTTCAATTTCTCAACCTCGCAGAAGAAGTTCGCACGCACAAACTATTGCTTCAGGATATCTTGAGAGATTATCACGTCGAGTATGCCGAAAAAGATTCAAAAAAAGTCGAAAAATCTTTTTTCGACTTCGTAGCCAATGTGCGCAAAACACAGCTTCAACTTTTAGAAATCAACCAACAATGCCACAATGCTGCAGGCAACGACGCAGCAACCTTTAAATCCCTTCTCGCGCAGCGAAACGCTTGCTCTAAATCACTCAATAGTCTTATGGGCCGCATTTCACTTGCGCGCAAACAATGCCACGTTCTTTATGAACATCTCAAAGACCTTTACAAACAACTCGAAGAAGCACGCAACATCATCGCATCTCAAGAACGATTGACTGGTGCCGGTTTCCGCGAAATTGAGCGAATCAGTTCAGCTATCCAAAATGGCGAACTTCCTGCCAACATCTCACATAATATGACAGCTCAATCGCTCAACTATGTCTCGATCAACGAAACGATCCAAAATGCAATTGAAGTGATCAAAAGCATCGAAATCCGCTTTCACGGCAGCGCAGAATCACTGATCAGTTTATACGACTCTCTCGGCACGCCTCTCAGAGCCCTGCGTCAGGCCAAAGACGAGCTTTTTGCTGCCAATCAACGTCTCGTTGTCAACATTGCTCAAAAATACACGGATCTCAATATCGACTTGCAAGACGTAATTCAAGAAGGCGGTTTTGGCCTCTTAAAAGCAATCGATCGTTTTGAATATCGACGTAAAAACCGATTTGCAACTTATGCAATCTGGTGGATTAGACAAGCTATAACTCGAGCTATTTCAGAGTACTCTAGAACAGTTCGACTTCCTAACCATGCCGATGCCCAACTGCGTCAGTTAGCCAAACACGCTGTAGACCTCAATGCTGAGCTTGGTCGACGCCCTACCCTCGAAGAACTATCTGCAAGCGCAAATATCCCTGTTAAATCCATCGAACAGCTTCTGCCTTTTTTGAACGCTCCCGAAAGTCTCGATGATATTATCAGCAATGAGAACAATAGCTACCAAACAAGCGCACACGATTACGATTACGAGGATGGAATCGACCACACAATTCGACTTAAATCAGAAATGAATGCAACCCTCGTTGACTTTACAACAAATTCAGACGGATATTACACGACTGATGCCGAATTGACCATTGCTGATACCTTGATGGATCCCCAAAACGCCACGCCTTTAGAGGAACTTATCAAACGCGAACTGATCACTCAAATCGATAAAGCCGAATCTAACCTTACTGAACGTGAAAAAACAGTCCTTAATCTTCGCTATGGATTAGAGGATAATCCGACGTATAAGCTTGAAGAAATCGGGAAAATGTTCAATTTAACACGCGAAAGAATCCGCCAAATTGAAGAAAGTGCCATTCACAAACTTCAGCATCCAGCTCGACTCGGGCTCCTTCGTTCCTACCACGAAGATCCATAATTTGCATTTTTTCATCACATTAAACGAATTGTTTAGAATAATATATCGACACATTATAAGATAATAAATTCAGATTCAACAAAATTCACAGGTGATCAACCAAGTACAATAACGCAAAAGCTGCGTTTTTTACTTTACAAACCAAAGTAAAGCTAAACACGCCGAAGGCGTAGAGGGGGTAGCGGCGTATCTTCGAAGCACTTCGAAGATAGACGCTCAGGGGGAGACTTCCCCCAACATCACAAAAAAGCCTCGCAATGAGCGAGGCTTTTTAACGAAATCAAGATGCAACGATCACTATTTTTCGTCTTGATTTGCGAGCGCGTCCACAAAGCCTTTGAAGTATTGACAACCGCTGATGATACTGAAAATTACACTGAGTACCATCAAATACCAACCAGCAACGTGGAAATTGATCGCTGTTTCGTACCCAAATAAGTTCATGGGATACTCGTAATGCGCAAGCAGACCAATCAAACCCGTCAACTGGCAAGCCGTTTTTAACTTTCCGCCTGTACCTGCTGCGATCACGAGCCCCTCAGCACTTGCGATCGATCGAAGCCCTTGAACGGCCAATTCTCGCGTTAGAATGACGATTGGAATCCAAGATTCGAGCCATCCCATCGATGCAAGTTGTACGGTAACAGCCATGACCATAAGTTTATCAGCGAGTGGATCAAGAAATTTGCCGGTAACGCTGACAAGATTTAGGCGACGTGCCAAATAACCATCAAAAAAGTCAGTAAGTGATGCCAATCCGAAAAGGACTGTTGCAAACACACAGCATTCTGGGGTTTGCATCGCCAACAATACCACTACGATTGGAATGACGACGATTCGCACCATCGTGAGCATATTCGGAAGATTCAGAATATCTTTTTTCACATTTAAACGCGGCGCGTTTTCTTTGAGCTTCCCCGATATAGAGCCGGCTGTAGCCGTGCTTTTCTCAGATTCCCCAGCTATTGGGGCCTTTATTTCATCTGTCGTGTTCTCCATGCCTCATTCCTCTGCATGCCTAATCGTGCCTACATTCTGCGCTCCGCGCTGAAAAATGCTCATCTCTTCTATCACTTGCGCGACTTCGTAAAAAGCTTATTTTCACTCCAAATCATCAATTTATTCAGCAGTTTTCAAACTTAAATCATATTCTTTTTTGCACCTTTTTTAAATTTTTGCCCTGTTATCATTTGTGCAACAACTCTTGCACGAACTAACTTTTTCTTACACTTTTTTTTGCACCTTTTAAAAAAATTTGCCCTGTTATCATTTGTGCAACAACTCTTGCACGAGATATCTTTTTTCTTACACTTTTTTTGCACCTTTTTAAAAAATTTGCCCTGTTATCATTTGTGCATCATTGATTAAACAAATGCACGTATTTCTATAACACTCCAATAAGGACTATCATTCCAATGATTACACTGTTCAAAACTATCACCACAAAACCACCCCATTACACAAAGAATAACAATATTTTTGCAGCCAAACACAAACAATCAAACGGCGTTGTATCACTTTATAAATTCAATAATAAAACATTTACACATTCTATACAAACAATAAAACGCATAATCATTTCAAATCTAAGTATAGATTTTTCATCAGAAGACTACGCCTTACTACGAGGTCCACCATCTTTTAATCACCTTTCAACACAATCAATCTGTCCTATGCCATACGTAAGACCGCCTATGCTGTTTATATAAATTCAGTCATAAAACAAGACTGCAGCATCTCCGCTCTATACTTAAATCAATTACAGATACACAAGAAATCAACACAATAGATCGTTTTAGACCTTACTGTAATTCGTACTGTTTTCATTATTATATTAAGGAGAATCACTATGTTCAATACAACTGTTATTATTGGCCGTCTTGGAAATGATCCCGAAATCTTCAAAACTAAAAATGATTTGGAGATCGCTACATTTTCGATCGCACATACAGAAAAATCTGGCGATCGCGAGAATACGCAATGGCACACAATCAAAGCCTTCGGCAAACAAGCAGCAGCGTGCCACAAATACTTATCCAAAGGCGATCTTTGTTGCATAGAAGGACGAATTGATATCCGAACTTACGAAAAGGACGGTGAAACACGAAAAGTTCAATCGATCATCGCTGAACATATCATGTTTCTTAGCCCTAGAAGAAGAAAGATAAAAGCATCCGATCTACCTGAATGCGAAAACATACAAGAAGCATAATGTAAAAAAGGCCGCTCTAGGCGGCCTTCTTATGTAATAATAATGAACATGAACTAATGAACGGGCGGCGGAACCACCTCTGGAGCTGTAAAAATCGATGTATATTTTTGAAGAGGCGTCTTTACGCTGTCTACAAGCTTATCCTCCTCATCGTAGATCTCCAATACGAGTTGAAATGAATAATCCCCAGTCGGTACAATTTGGTAATAATTTAAATAAGGCCAAGGCATGTCCATCCTAGCCCACTGAAGACGGTTAATCGGAGAAGATATCGTCTTTTGAGCCCCTACAGGTAAAACTAATAACGTTTTAACTCCAGGCTCCAAGGCAAACGAAGTCGAAAGATTGATGACAGACCAATACTCAGGTTCAGTGCTTCCTTCTGGGTAAATAAACACTTTTGGCAACACGCGAGCAGATACAAATTGTTTAGAAATCGTCACAAACGCAATATCGATTGAAGCACTTAAACTCTCTCGCCAAAGGGGGTAATTCGTCGTTGCTGTAATCTCAATGCTCTTAGCAACATCCTGCACTGATACAACACTCTCAGCCTGTTGATCGCGTCCATTCGATGCAGCGTCCAAAACAGTAAACTCAGGTGCTGTCTTTTTATTCTCCACGTTATTGCTGCCTTTTTGGCAGGCACTCAGGCCAACCAAAAAGATCATGCATAAACATACAATACTAAATAATCTCATAAGCCTAGCCCTAAAGCGCATTGAGTTTCGCATCTATCTGAGCAGCATTACCGCCTAACGATTTTGCTTTTTCATAGGCTTCCTTCGCACCAGTTTTATCGCCATACTTAACGAGCATATCACCGCGGAAAAGTTCATACTGAGCCTGTTTTGCAATACTGCAAGCTTTCTTCGCACATTCAAGCGCTTTCGCCGTGTTGTTTTGCGCATCGTAAGCTCGACCCATAACAAACCAAGCACGTGCATTTGATGGCTCCTGTACCGTAGCTTGTTTGAGCATCGCAATGGCTTCATCATACTTCTTTTGACTGAGCGCTTTTTGAGCATCTGCAATCAATTTGCTGGCAGATACATCCGATTTTGCTGCTGAATCAGCCGAATTCGACGCAGACGCAGTTGGCTTAGCTGTTTCGACAGGTTTCGCAGTCGCTGCAGGTTTTGTTTCGGTTGGCTTGGGTGTCGTTGCTGCAGCTCTTACAGCGTCCAACGCTTTTTGTTTTTCTGCAGCAGCCTTGGCTTCAGCTTCGGCTTTGGCACGAGCTGCATCATCTGCTGGTTTGGGTGACGTTGCCGCTGCTCGAATAGCGTCCAAGGATTTCTGTTTGTCTGCAGCTGCTTTAGCTTCGGCTTCGGCTTTGGCTTGAGCTGCTGAGTCGACAGGTTTGGGTGACGTTGCCGCTGCTCGAATAGCATCCAAGGATTTCTGTTTGTCTGCAGCTGCTTTTGCCTCGGCTTCGGCTTGAGCACGAGCTACCGCTTCGGCCTGAGCACGGGCTGCTTCAGCTTCGGCTTGAGCGCGAGCTACCGCTTCGGCCTGAGCGCGCGCTGCTGCTTCGGCCTGAGCGCGCGCTGCTTCAGCTTCGGCTTGAGCGCGCACTGCTTCAGCTTGAGCGCGCGCTGCTTCAGCTTGAGCGCGCGCTGCCACTTCGGCCTGGGCAGCCATACCATTTCCAACAGCGTCTTGTTCTTGCGCTATTTGACTGTCTGACTGATTAAGTTGTTCAGGTACAACGACCGCGACCTGTTCAGGTGCTGCCGCAACAGCCTGTTCACTATTTGCAGCAACCGCTGCATTCTGTTCCACAGGCCCCATCCAGTCTGTCAATAATTGAATTCGAGCTTCAATTGCCTCCTTTTCTGCTTTGCACACAACTTCGCCATTCTTTAGCTCTGAAGACGTCTTGCGAGCATTCGTTTTGACATCCTGATAGATGGACGAAAGTTCGTTCCATGAACGAAGCGCCTCTTGCAAATCAGCCAGCGTTTCGGGAGCATGTTTTCGCGCTTCTGATTCTGCCTGAAGCGTCAATTCTGCACGCGTTGCTTCACACTTCGCCTGCGCCTTCGAATTTAATTCAGGATCAATCGTATCCTGAAGCATCATCTGTGTGTTAACTTCTTTGTTTACACAGTCTGTAACAAGCTCGTCTACGCGCTCAGCAACTTTTTCGCCGAACAATAATTCAGGAATATCAGCCGATTTTTTCGTTTTGGACTGAAGCTCAGCGGCCTGCCCCAAAAAGCCTTTGGCATAAACCTCTGTTAGTTTGTTGAGTTGATCCTTAGAAACGTCATCTTTGGCAACACTTAATAATATTCGTGTTGCTTCTGCACGTCCTTCGACAGAATGATTCTTCAAAGCCGTGTTTAAACGATCAAACGAGCTATCCTGCTCAACCATACTATCAGCAGATGTTGCCTCTGAAGCTTTCTTATCACCTGCATATTTGACAAGGCAAATGATTGCCACCACTAGGACGCAAATGACGAGCAGCGGAATCGCCTTAGAAAAATGACGCTTCTTCTCAGACGGAAACTCATCGATCTCATCGTTATCTGCTTCATATGGGTCAGACTCTTCCAATGCGGCATTGGCTTCCTCTCGGCTTTTTTCAACTTCAACCATTTTTGCAGGCTTATCATAGTCTCCTGCAACGATCGATTTAAGATCATCGCCAGATTCCAGCATGCTTTCATCTATTTTAAGTCTACTCAGAATACTCTCGCCATCATCTTCATGCACAAAACCGCTTGACGCAGTCATGCCTGGAACTTCGCTGAATTCCGGAAGTTGCGAAGGATCACACAATCCCACAACTTCAAGGTTTGCTTCAACGACTTCCCCCTTCGGCACAATATCTCTCTGTTCACGACGCTTACGGCGTTTTACGCGACGCGTTTCCTTAGAATTCGTCGGATTTTCATTCGCCATAACGAGAACATCACCACGCTGAATCTCATCTTCGCTTTCGCCCGGTTGACGCTTCGAAATGCGCTTGTGCGGTACGGGATTCTCACGCATGGACTCAGTTTCGGTGGTGGTTGGTTTAGGCGTCTCTTTTGAGGTACGATTTTCTTCTACAGAAACATCACTCGATGGAGTCGACGAGGATGCATCGACAGTCGGTTCTGTTGTTAGAAGTGCTTGTTTCAGCTCGTTAGCAGCGACAGCAATTTCTGCCTCTAGCACAGCAGGCTCCACTTTACTTTCCGCAGACTGCTGTTTTGCTGCCTTTGTAGATTTTTCTTCATTATTTTTAGAGTCTTCTTCAGACAATTTACGATCATCTTTTGATGATTTCGAAGATTCTCCAAAAATACTCGTTTCAAGGAAAGATCCAAAATCATCAGACCCCATGCCGCCGATATCATCAAACAAGCTTAAAAGCGGATCTTTTTCTACTTTAGGATTCTGTTCCGTTGGTACAGAAAGCATCTCTGTCGTCGGTGTGGCTTCGACAGCATCCATCTGCGTCGTCACCGCACGTTCCAAAGGCTCAAACAGCGATTTTTGAGGAAGATCAGAACCGACGATTGAAGTCAGACCATCGTAGTTCGTACGTTCAACGACAGTATCCTCTTTTGCTCTAAAACCAATCCCCGATTGCGTGTGACTACTTGCTGAAACATCCGATACCGGCTGATAATGTAAGCCACTCGAAAAACCTGAACCTTGTTCGTCATAGCGCGAGGCCAGGTTGGATGAACTGGCTTTGCCGATCAGTTTTTGAGTCAATGCAGGACTTAAGGTGTCAATACTTGGATTGATCCTGTCATTGACACTTCCAAGAGCCGTAATAAATGCACGCGTCGTCTGAAAACGAACGGTGGGATCAGCCGAAAGTGCTGCCTCAATCAATTCGACAAAGTCACTAGATACGCCTGCCTCGTGCAAATAATCACGCACCGGAGGCAACTTACCTTTGGCTCGACGCGCAAGCGCTTTACTCACTTCAGAAGAATTGGCAAGCGATCGATGCGTCAAAAGCATTAAGGCAGCAGCGCCCGCACTAAAGATATCACTATACGTTTTGGGCGCTTCCCCACGAGCCACTTCTGGACTCATCAACGGCTCTATCTTTTCAAATAACGATGCGTTATCCTTGCACAAATCTTCAAAATTCTCATCGCGCAAGATATTCCACAAACCCGCATCATGCACCAAAACACGCCCGGTATTATCTATAATAATATTCGATAACGCTAAACAGCCATGCACATTCCCATCTGAATGAATGTCTCGAAGTGCTCTCAGAAGCTGATGCAACAGCTCTCCCGCCTGTCGCTCGTTAATCTTGATTTCTGAATCAAAGATGTCCTGAAAAGACACACCTTCAATAAAATTCTGAACACAATAATAATGTGTTTCGCCATCCGTTCCATAATCAACCACAGGAACGGCCACGCCGCTTAACTCTCGCGCTGCATCTAAGGCCGACAAAAGTCTCGTCTTACGTCCCGTATCAATCGTCAACGCCGGCGCAAAAACTCGAAGACGATAACGCTTACCTTCCTTCTGCGCTAAATAAGTCTCACCAAGACCGTCTTGAGAAAGTCTGCAAAGGACGACATATCCGCAAATTGTCCCCCCCTCTTTTACCGAAATCGGCTTGATACTTTTTAACCCCATGCCGTGAAACGGACAGAATTTAACGCTATCTTCAAATGTCGAAAGACATAACTGGCAGGCTTTCACTCGTTTATCCTCAACTTTCGTTAGTGACTTGATTTTAGACGGTTCTAAAACCGACTTCTCAAACGAGTATTTCTATCATAATGCGTGAAAATCCAACACCTTTATGGACTAAAATTTTGAGAAATTTCCGCTTTGGATGCTTTTTAAAGCGCCGTCTTTTCGCCGCTTAACGGCTCAATACGACGGCGCGCCCCGCTTCGCACAGCCGTAGGCTGTGCAATACGCGTGGCTCTTTTGTTTATTATTTGTTCAAAATGCCAACCCAACGCTTAGAATTTACACAAAATTCAAGTTTTTATTCAATTTCGCGCAAACGCCTAATTTCTCAAAAAATGGAGTTCATACAGTTTAATAAGCGTGCTCAATGCTGGATCCTCAGCATCCTCACGCCCTTTAATCAGCGCTCCAATCTCCGCTCGCTTTTCTGGATTACGAAGCCCTGCCTGATAATCGTCAAGCGTCTCCCTAAACAGCGTTTTAGACTGCCCCGCAAAATCAAGTGCTGCTAAACACTCTGCATACCGCTTGAGAAGCCATACACGTACTGGTTCCTCTTCAATCGTCTCACAAATGCTTTCAAGCGGTGCATAAAGATGAACAAGCGACACAATCACCATCGGAAGCTGAAGCGACGCATCAAGCGCCGATCGCATCGAAAGTCGCATTTCTTCATAGCGACCCAACTTGCAAAGATTCTTCGCGTACTCAACAAAAAAACGCGACAACGAATTACGGAGAAAATATCGCTCCTCTGAAGAATGAAGATCCGACGGAAGATCGTGAAGTATATGGTGAAACCATACGCCAATATCCACCGCTCGCTGATGATCCTCCGCTCGTCGAAGGCACTCCATCTGCAAAGTTACCACTTCAACAAGACCATAAAAACCGCCAACCACGCTGATCCTAGCAGCATATTCGCGTCTCGATTTTCCTAAATATCGAGCCGCTGCATCCCAGCCTTGTGCAGGATCCTCTCCTATACAACGCGCTGCTTCTAACTCAGCCATTACGCCTTCACACGCTCTGTATTCCATCTTCAGCTCCTAATTTCGATCTCATTAAGGTCATCCTTCTTCAACGACGTTCCAACAATGACACTTATTCTCTGCTCCGCCACTAGAGAGGGTAGCGGCGTATTTGCGCATCAACATTGGCAAAACAACCGTTTTCGCCAATGTTGTCGCCAAATAGCCGCTCAGGAGGAGACTTCCCCCTCATCATAACAGAAATTTAAAAAACCTTCTGCAAATCCACTCAAACCAAATTTCAAAAAATGTTTTGTTAAATTTCAACATATTAAACATAGTTTACTAAATCAACAAATTAACTTTAAATCTAATTTTGTATACATTTCAAAATGTTAGCTTAAAATTTAAATTTTAAACACCATTCTAATTTTAAAATCTATTTTTGTTAAATTTCAAAACAATAAGTAATTTTTTCAATTTTAAAAGCGTTTAAAACAAGAAACACCGCTCAACCCACAGACCTCTGATAAGGGGATAGGGTTGACATCACATTCGGATGCGTTAAAAAATAATCGCCTGCCCAATAGACGGGCCAAATGACAACACTTGAGAGGAGAATACTTTATGACCTATTGTATAGCGAATTTGAATCAGGGCATCTGCGATTGGCCCGGCAATATTGACCGCATCAAACGCGCCATCTACTCCGCAAAAACACTGAATGCCCCCGTATTGGTTCTACCCGAACTTGCAATTACGGGCTGCGACGCCGGTGATCTTTTTTTGCGTAATGATACACATCAAAAAGCTATGCGCGCCCTCAACGAAATCAAAGAGGAGACCGACGGCATTATGGTCATCTGCGGCACAATCCTGTGCTTCGAAAGCAAGCTTTACAATGTCGCAGCCATTCTTAAGGACAAACGTATTCTTGCGTGGGTCCCAAAACGCTATGCTGATCCCACACGCCGCGATGACAGCCGTTGGTTTGCCGCATGGGAATTCACGCGCGGAAACGCCGTATGTGAAGAAGCTCCAATTGGCGCTTGGTCCAATGGAACCATTGACGTCGCTGTTGGCTCGCTCAATGCTCAGATTCCTCCTACACAGGGTATTGCGCGCATTTGGCTCAACAATCGCCCATTTGCTGTCAGCGAACATCTCAAACGCCTCGACAAACTTCTCATTTATACGATGGATAAAAAGCTTACGATCGTACATGCGAATATGCTTGGGTGTCCGGACGGAACGCATATCTACGACGGAAGCGGAATCATTGCTCGCAATGGCCAAGTTATTGCTCAATCTCAACGTTTCACGCTCAACAACGATATTATTTTTACCTCTGAACTGGACGTCCTTGTTCAGGGACAAAATAAATACCCTACGCTCAGCGCCTTCAAATCCCTTGGTTCTGCTCCGAATACAGACGAAGACCTTGATTTTATCGAAGTCGAACTCGCCCTTGTACTCGCACTCAATGATTACCTGCGTCGCGCGCATATCAGCAAGCTTTGCCTCGCACTTTCGGGCGGAAGAGATTCCGCCATGTGCGCTATACTCGCGGCACGCCTCGTTGCACTTCGAAATCCTGGTATGTCCCTCGAAGATCAACGCCAATTTATGCGGTCTTTCCTTACCTGTGCCTACCTCCCATCAAGTGCATCTTCTTCCGAAGGCACCAAACTCGCTGCAACCGCACTTGCTGAAGCAATCGGTGCGACTTGTTACATCATCCCGATTGCCAATATTGCAGCAAACACGCTTAATTCCGTTGAACAAAGTGTTGGCAGAAAGCTTACCTGGGAAACGGACGATTTAACGCTCCAAAATCTCCAAGCCCGTACCAGAAGCTCAATTATCTGGACACTTGCGAATATTCATGACGCCCTACTCCTTGTGACCAGTAACTTGAGTGAAGCTGCTGTCGGATACGCAACCATGGACGGCGACTCTAGCGGTGCACTTGCGCCTATCGCGGATCTACCCAAAACGTTTGTTTCCAAATGGCTCGAGTGGGCACGCAATTTCCACGGACTCGCATGCCTCGACTACGTATTTGCGCAGCCGCCTTCCGCAGAGCTTCGCCCCCTCGAAGCGAGTCAATCTGATGAAAGCGATTTGATGCCCTATCCTGTCCTAGACAGCTTTATCAAGAGTTACCTCGTCAACCGCCTTTCGGCAGAGGAAACGCTCAACAATGCCATGTATCTGGCAGCACGATACTACAACAGCAACACCGAAAGCCTTAAACAAGACCTCAAAAAGTTCATCAAACTATCTGCGCGCGCTCAATGGAAACGCAATCGTTTTGCCAACGCATTTAAAGTCATGAGCTACGACCTTGATCCAAAATCAGGGCTCCGCTGGCCTACTCTACAAGGTTAATTGTAGCAATAATGGTGTCACGACAAGGTTTCTTTCATCGTGACATCATTTAACCTCATTAAAAGCGCCTCTAATGGCGCTTTTTTTTTTGCATATCCCAACGCCTAGTAAAATAATTTGTCGTTTGAATGAGAAACGCTTTAAATGTTAGGCGTTAGTCGCACAGACTAAAAAGTTGGGAACGCGTCACCCCCGCCCACCAGTCTTACCTTTAGCTTCAACGGACGGTGTTATGCAAATCAGCAGCTTTAAGTCGCTTGAGCATACGAGCGTTTGTACGCAAAAGATCATGATCAACCACGCTTCGAACGCTGTACACACATGCGCTTAACTTTTTCTCTTTATGACTTATACCCCTGCAAATTTGTAACGTTCACCTATGCTAATAAACCTGACGCATAGAACTATTGAGAACACGTGTTAACTGACACGTGTTTAACTGACAGCGCATTGTCTTGAACGACTTCGCCGACAGAACGATCGACCTCAGCGATGTTTGCTGTAGTAATCAACGATCTAAGGGTGAAGTTTAGTGAGATCGCGCCCTGTATCGTCCTCCATCACTGAATTCACTTCAATTATTGCTGTATCCAATGGTTGTTTATAAACATTTTCAACAGCGTTACCGAAATTATCTTCTGACGAAGGCGAATATTTGACACCATTTGGTTCCGATGGACGCGTTACACTGGCTACCTGTACGTCATTGCTTTGCATTTTTTGTGCATAGGCCTTCTTTTGAAGGTTAAATGCAGAGAGGTCTCGGCCTGTTAACGAAAAAGCATACGTCGTGTCTACTGAAAGTGGATCGATGTATTTGCCATCTTTTTTAACACCAAAATGAAGGTGCGGCCCTGTAGAAATGCCTGTGTTTCCAAGATAGGCAACAACTTGCCCCTGTTTGACCTGAGTTCCCTTTTTCACACCTTTTGCAAAGCCCTGAAGATGAGCATACAGCGATGTGTAACCATGAGGATGCTCAATCACGAGAAGATTACCGTTGCCCCCCTTCCAATCTGCGTACGTTACGACACCATCCGAAAACGACATAATCTTCGTTCCCGTCGGCCCAGCCCAATCAATGCCGTAATGCGGACGAATGCGCTTCAGAATAGGATGAAAACGCTTTAAGTTATACGGACTCGTCATTTTGCAACCAATGACCGGAATCTTTAAGAAGGAACGCTTTAACGCTTTACCACTTTGATCATAATATCCTGAAAGTGAAGGATCTTTTGGGCTTTCATAATAATACGCTGTCAAAAGTTTATTCAATGCGCGACTTTCATAAGTCGCTGCATACAGTCTTCCATATCTGTAAAAACTGCCGTTGAGCGTTATTTTTTCGACCAAGACCTCAAATTTATCGCCTTGCTGCGAGGACGTTCCAAAATCGATGTCGTATTTGAAAAGCTGCATGAATCGTCCGGCAAGCTCACCCGATTCTCCGAGCATCGTAAAAGCGTCATACAATGAAGTTGAAAGCGTCCCACTCAAAAGCTTCTCTTCTACGTGCTTATTCACATCAACTTTATGAGCTACGAAATTCTGTCCATCACGTTCAGCAATACTGATATCTTCTGGTGAAATCTCATATACGAATTTTACAACCCGTCGGTTCTGATCAAGATGAATCTCATATTGATCACCTGGTTTTGTCCGTTTAAAATCAACGACTTGCTGCATTGCAGCAATAACCTGATGAATGTCACTCAGTTCTAGATCGTGGCTTTTCATGGCAACGAAAAGCGTCTGTTTCTTTTTTACGCGTCCACGAATGAGATACGGATCTTCAGGTTCTTTGTTGTCTATTTCTGCAGAAACCATATCTATTTCTGCGTCTAAAAACTCCTGGCGACTGAGCTCATCGTATGTTTCATGCTCGTCCATTGCCAATGTGGCAATCGGAGCCGCCTGATGCACCGTCTCTGGATTGCTACCAGACAGCTTGAACCAAACAACCAAACTTATTACCAAAAGGACACTTATGAATAAAATAATCCTATACTTTCGATGATTTGAGGATTCACGCGATATAAACGTTGTATGTCTCATAATTTGATTTACTCATTATGAGGCGCACACCGCAATAGTAGATATGATCAAATCGAAGAAACACGTGATAGTCTGACTTTTCTTTCACGTGATGAACGTCAAGTCGTTATTCTACATGCGATTGTGCACCAGCAATCATTTCAGCCGCATGTTCGCGTGTCTTTTCCGTTATCGTCGGACCACCAAGCATTCTGGCAATCTCCATGACTCGCGCTGACGCATCCAATTGCTGGATATGACTTTGCGTACGATCATCGACAACTTCTTTTGATACTTGAAAATGCGTGTCGGCATAACAGGCTATGCTCGCGAGATGCGTGATGCAAAAAACCTGGTGCTGACGGCTGACTTCTTTGAGCATGTTTGCAACATGCGTCGCTGTTACCCCCCCGATTCCTGTATCAACTTCGTCAAAGACGTATGTTGATATTTCGTCCTTATCTACAAGAACGCGTTTTAACGCTAACAATACTCGAGAAAGCTCGCCGCCCGATGCAATCTTCGCCAGCGGCTTCGGTTCCTCTCCCGGATTTGGTTGAAGCAGAAACTCTATCGTGTCTGCCCCACTCTGTTTCATATTCTCAAAACCTACAGCTTGCTCACAATGAACGAAAATTCGAGCATGTTGCATCGCCAGTAGCTTTAAACACGCTGTCGCTTCACGCTCGAGCTGACGCGATGCCTCACTGCGCTTGGCACTCAAAAGCGACGACTGCTTCTCTAACTCTGCACGAAGCCCTACAAGCTCTTTTTCAAGCACTTCGCTCCGCGCATCACTGACTTCTAAAGATTCTCGCTCTAATCGTAGCTTTTCGCAG
Source organism: Myxococcota bacterium (assembly GCA_045599585.1). Classification (GTDB taxonomy): domain Bacteria; phylum Myxococcota_A; class Bradymonadia; order UBA4248; family UBA4248; genus RGIG464. The sequence continues at coordinate 1,712 of JAZRWH010000025.1, read as the reverse complement.
TACCCCTCAAGCTCGTCTGCTTTTAGACGATACTTCCGCTCTAGCTTATCGATCGTTGCCAATCGATTTTGAAGTATATCTAATCTTTCAGGAGAATCTTCTAATTCTCCTCCATTTCTTAGATCTCTCGCAGCATCTTCAATCATGCCACTGGCTTCTTCTAAACAACTGCAAATGCGACCAATTTCTGCACTGAACGACGAAAATGATCGCATTTCACGCAAAATCCCCCCTAGTTGCGTTACGATACTCTCATCGCCTTCGTACAATCCCTCGACTGCTGTTTTTAACGCTTGATTCCATTGAGCCGCATGATCCAATCGCTTGAGCTCTTTTGTTATCTCCTCACTTTCTCCTGGACGAACAGCCGCATTCTCCAACTCTTCGATCTCAAAATTCAGAAAATCAAGACGACGCGCTCGCTCCTCAACTTGAGCCTTTAATAGCTCAAGCTCCCGACGAAGTGAGGCATATCGATGGTATATCATACCAAAACTTGCACTCTGCTTTTCGAGGCCTGCAAATCGATCGACAATCGCTAAATGCCGATTGCTGTCCAATAAACTAACATGCTCATGCTGACCGCTGATGTCTAGGACATACTTCATCAGCTCACGTAACGTGGTCACACTCTGTAGTGTCCCACCTATATAAATATGGCCTCGACCACTTCGTGAGATCGTTCGGCGAACGACAAATTCATCGTCTGCAACACTGATCCCTAGCTGCTCTAAATACGGTCTTACCTGCTCACGGCCTTGCTCCAGTGTAAATAAGCCTTCGACTACCGCTTCCTTAGCTCCCGTTCTGATGATGTCTGAGCTCGCTCTTCCGCCCATCAGAAGCTTTAACGCATTGATGATTATTGATTTACCTGCACCTGTCTCTCCACTCAAAACCGTCATTCCGGCCCCAAACGTGAGTTCAAGCTTCGATATGATCGCAAAATCTTTTATGACGAGTGTCGTCAGCATCCCTGTGGGTCCTTACGCTCAACCCCCCCGGCGCGGCCCTCTTTACACGACTTCTCGCTATCGTGCAAATCTGTCCTTTTGTACCGCCATATGAGTACACCGGAAAGCTGTTGCTTATGGCTATTTACACTTATCTGACACTATGTTCAGACCTTTAAACAGGTTTATCCACCTGTTTGAGTGCCATATAGTAGTGAACATCTTGTTTGTCTAGTCTTTTGTACAGTAAATTTGAAATTTAAGTTCTTTTTTTAGATCTGAACATTTCTCGCTCTTTCTCTATCGCCAATCCCAATTTTCACTGTAGCAAATCAATCTGTTTCACGATACTTAATGCATCTTACTCTCTTTATGCATGCAATAGCCTTTTCATCACACGCTTTTGGGCAAACACTGTTTTATGTGAACACGTAGTAAATTCCACCGCTCTCTTCAACAAATATGATCATTCGATCAAATTCTTTTTTCAAAATTCTCGTAACGCTTGCAAACTGCGTAGCTCGTTCCAAGCATATACATTCCGAGTATCATAAAAATTGCGTTGAATGCGAATGCAAGAAGGGGTAGCGGCGTATTTCTGAAAGAAATAGCCGCTCAGGGTGAAGTGTCCCCCAAATCAAGGACAATTTGAAAACGAGGGGGCGACATCCCTCATTTGTTTTGATAAAATACTCGACCACTATTCCAGAGGATAAGGCAACGCTGAGGAGCGACCCGAGCGCTGGTATAGTAGTGAGG
>JAZRWH010000024.1:0-115554 GCA_045599585.1 Myxococcota bacterium | reverse complement strand
ATTCAAGAAGTTCTGTCCTATTTATTACTCTCGCCATTGGTTCCTCCTGTCTCGATGAGAGTTTCAGCAAATTCATCTTACCGGAATTCCAATGGCTTTTTTAGTTTTTTCGATTTTGCGAACTCGTGTGGACGCTATCTTCCTAAGTGGACAATCTAGTTGTTAAATAGACTTACCAAAGCCTTAATCATGTATATTCTAAGATGCATGATGAGGGAAGAGAATTAAGTCAAGGGTGCGTAAAAACGACATTTTGAATCATTGCTGTCCCACAACAAAGTTTTATTAACTGCAATGAAATGCATTTGTTATAGAAATTTATTCTTTATTTCATCTCACTTCTGTCCCACAACAAAGTTTCATTAACGGTAACGAAATGCGCCCGCTGCTTGCCTTCGGCTTCGCGACGCAGGCGATTTAACAGTAATCTTAAGTCTTTTTCATGCTTAGAGACGACTATATCGATAAAACAAAGCTACAGTAGAGTTATCAGAGTATTCTATGAAAACTTCGTGGGACAGCAGTCATCTTTATTCTGTCCTGCAGACGGCCCAAAAACGAGCAAGAGCAGGTCTCTGAAGGCCTGCTCTTGTTTTAACAGAAAGTATTCTGTCTTAGGGAATAGCGAAAAAGTTATTTAATTAGGTGTACACGTATAATTATAGCTATAGCTATTGCCATTACGCGTAGCAGTACTGTCTGTACAACAACTTGAGCTATTTGAAACAGTGCCTCTTGATACGCACCATTCAGCGGATTGAGTGTCTGGCGAACATAGATAAGTATTGTTGTTCTTGTCTTTCCAAAGCTTTGAATCACCGCAGCAAGTTGTGTTACGATTCACGATACTGCCCGTTCCTCTGTAAATACAGCCTTTGGATGTGTTGTTGGCTTTGCAGGAATAATTGTTACCTTCTTTAATGTTATATAATCCATCACAGCAGGTCGTGAGATAACTTGCTTTGTCTTTTGAACAACATTCGCCGTGATTACAATTTTTGCTGTAGTCATAACGTGTACAGTCTTCTGTACAGGAGCCGCAGTGTTTGACATCCGTTTGGATATCCGTCTCACATCCGTTTGAGTTAGTTTTACAGGTTGCATAACCAGCTTTGCAGGTAAACAAACACTGTCCATCGGCGCAGGCTCGGGCAACGTTTTGGTAAAAAGTGTTGTTATAACATTTGTTGCCTACTAGACCGCAATTATCGGGATCGTGTGCGATATTGGTTTCGCAGCCATTGTACGATTTGTTGTCAGCGTCAACCCAACCATCTTTGCAGGTATAGCAATTGCTGTAATGCATAACTTCGAGATTGATACATTCCTTTTGTCCATCTTTATTACATTCTTGAGAGCCTGTTGGGCACGTGCATTTTCCGTCAACGCACGCAGCGCCTGTAGGACATTGGTTACCACAGCTGCCACAGTTATTGACATCGGTCTTGGTGTTCAAAAAACATCCGCTTGCAACTTGACCATTTTCCGCACAATAGTCTGAGGCGCAAGCAGTACATGTATCGTTGACGTGGAATGTATTTTTATCGACACACATATCGCCGCACTGTACTTTTGGAGCGTTACAGTTTGAAGCAACACACTTTCCTGCACTGCATTGATAACCTGATATACAAGCATTCGTATTGGTTTTACAGTTTTCTTTATTACCGCTTATACAAGACTCGCAATACATGGGATCTGTTTTGGGATCTACGCATTGCCACGTTGCTCCCGTTCCGTAACGATCAATCTTTGCAAGTTCATATTTGTCGTTTTCGCATTTGCAATTTGCGGAGCCAGATTCAAGTTTGCAAACAGCATGTGAATCTAATGTAATGCCATTGTATTTGCTGCAATCACCTTTAAGTGAATCCTTATTTTGTTCGGCGGGTTTGTCTTTGAATTCATACGAACAATCGTTATTTACACCGCAGTACTGAGGATTTGTTTTGGGATCAATACATTCGGTACCGCAGCGAACATAACCGCTATTGCAAACACAAGAACCATTTGCGCAGTGTTCTAACGTAGTATTACATTGTTTGCCAGCAAGTGCGTCTGTTGAAGAACAGGATCCGAAAGCACCACAGAAATCATTATTTGTATTAGGATCAATGCACTTACCGTCGCAGTTTACGAGTCCATCTTTGCATTGACATTGAAAATCATTGCCGCACACCATATTCTGGTTAGGGTCACAGGCGTGGATGGAAGTTCCACAAACGTTGTTATTATTAGGGTCTGGCGTGGCACCACAGTATTCATCACTAAGTTTTTTTACACAATTCCCCGCTTGACCCGTTGGAGAATTAACATCGCTGCAAAAGACGAATCCGTCTTCACATAGTTGTTTGCAAATGTATTGATTGTTTTCTTTAATACATTGTTGATCACCACTGCAGATTATGCCGGGCTCATTCCCATTATTGTAGGCTTTTGCGCCGCAGGAGAGTGGGTTACTTGGTGAGAGGCATTGATAACTATTATCTGCTTCTCTATATAATACTATATCTTCTGGATAGGGGCAGGTACATTGATAATTCTGTGTAATTTCGCTCATTACGCATTCGGCATTAAGCGGACAAGCGAGATAAGGTCTTTGTGTCTTGTCTTGGGGAGAAGAATCTTTCCAATTGTTGTATTCTTCGCAGGTTTTAAATCCACAGGTTTGAATGCTGCTTGGGTTAATACATGTGCCATCGTCGCACAATTCGCCATCGATACACTGACCAACATCAACGCAGACGCCGCCGCGACATTGCTGAGATTTTGTATCACATTTGTTTAAACAGCTACCGCAGTGGTCGTTGGAAGATAAAATGTCGACGCATTTTGTATTTTTGCTTGTTCCGTCGATGGAACAGGATGCCTGCCCAGAATCGCATTGGCTGCAAATAGCAAGATATTCGTTTGTTTTTTCATTGCTTCCAGGTTCAAAGACTGCAGAATCGTCCAAGGGCGTAGCCGAAGTCTTGATCAGTACGCAGTGATTCGCCTGAGCTGTACACAGTCCCACTCTTTGTAGGTGACGAAGTGTTTGTATTTCGCTTTCATCGCAGGTGTTGGCTGGATTTTTTGTATCAGTTACGTAGTCGTAAGAGCCGCAAATATACTCGATTTCATCTGAAGCGGGGGACATCACTTCGGGATCTTTGTTGCGAACTAGAATATAACGGCCGTTTCCTAAGTCTGTTCCTTTTCGACCATACCAAGTTCCACCAAAACTATGGCATAGTTCAGGGGTCCAAAAGATATCAGCTATTTCGCAATAGTTGATTTCGCTAATCCATTCACCTCCGACATTGGTACATTCGTTCGCGTCAGTAATGACTCGATCGTGTTCACAGAAGCCAGGACATTTAGCGAGTTGACCGTTGGGATCGATATATTCGTCGTACACAGAAGCATCCCACGTACAACTATGCAGGAGAATAGCAGACAAAAGTGAAACAAAGTAACAACTATGTTTTTTCATAATACCCTCAATAAAAGCAGCTCAAAGCGAGCTTAACCAGAATATACTACGTTTGTGTTTAAATGTATGCTTAAATGTTAATTGTATCTCAATGTTGCTGCTTTACAAAAAATGATGAATAACGACGATAGGACTCATTGCAAAAGTAAGTATATTGTTTCGTCTTTTTTGTTCAGCGGAAAGATTCAATGTCTAACAGAGGGGGTAGCGGCGTATTGGCTTGCCAATAGCCGCTCAGGGGGAGACTTCCCCCTATGGATAAAGAATAATAAAAAAAGAGTATAAATAAAAAAGCCGCTGATGAACAGCGGCTTAAATGTTTAGGTTGATTTAGTTTGCTTACTAGATGCCGATAATAATACTAATAATACCGATGATTGCGCAGATGATCCAGGCGATATTATAACCTGAGATAGAGCTTTTGGCGTCTGCAACGAGTTCGTCGGAAGATTTTGTCGTGATGATCACGGGATTGTCTTTGGTGCTTTCGATGCAGAGTTTGCCCATACGATCGCACACGGTGCCAACAATAGTAAGACGACGATCGAGGCCGATGATTTCTTCTTTATATTTGATCATCTCGGGACGATTGTATTTCGCAGAGCTCATCATGTTGCCGTAGCCGCTCATATTACTACTATTGCCGAGATTGATAGAAAGGCCGCCGATTTGGATGGATGGGCCATTATTATTATTAAACTGGGTTTCAGAGCGTTCAACGGTTTTGACGAGATCTTCGAAGTTACCTTTGTCAGGATTGACTTCGATGGACGTGCCACCGTCATTGAGTGTGAAGACTGTGGAGCTCGAACCTTCGTCGAGGGTGTCTTCGTGTGTGCGTGTTTGTGTGCGCATTTGACCGTTAGAATCGCGTTCTTGATAACGTTCAGTCCACTTATTTGTAACTTTGTATCGATAATAAATACAAGGAACTTTGCCGATGGGGCTAATGAGCGGATTTGCGCATTGGGGCTGTCCCATGACGGAGACTTTTTCGCTGATGACGTTATCGGCGCCGAGGTCACTCATTTCAGCTTTTGTCTGTTCGAGGATGGGAATGAGCTCAGAAAGGTTTTGTTTGCTGGCAGCAGCGAGCTGTTCGAGGCGGCTTTGGGCAGAGCATTTGCCACAGAAACAGCCGATAGCAATACCTATGAATACGATACCAATAATAATACCAACCATATGAATACCTTTAACGGATGAACATACAAAAATGCGCCTTTAGAGCGCATATTATTGAGACTACGATACTTTCTAAGCTATTATAGGATAAATCGACTTAAAAAGTATTTATGATTACATTTCCTGAACTTCAGTGCCAGCGAGTCCAGTGCTGCGTTCACGTTTTTTCTTTTCAACGGGAACTTCTTCGGGGGGGACGACAGCGTGCGGGGGAAGGGCAGTGAAATCACGGTGAGCTGTCTCAATGCGGAGGTTGACAGCGTCAATGAAGAGTTTGCGGAAAACGCCGATGGGATTCGTGAAACGGCAACCGCGGATTTCAATCGACCAGTAGAGGGGGCGCTGAGGATTAGCCGTGTAGTCACAGAAATATGCTTTTTCGGAAAAGCGGAAGCAGAGTTCTTCGAAAACGGGGATATCGGATTCGTAGGCTTTTTCGATGAAAATTTCGTGAGCGGAAACGCCTGGGACGAAATAGATCTCGGTCCATTTTTCTGCAACAGCTTCATCGACGGGTTTGGCAAAACCGCGGAAAGCAAGTTGTTGAACCAGGGCACCGACGGCAGCGCGAGGAGGACGATAACCGGGGCGCTCGCTGGTGATTATAATATCATAACGTTTGATATTATCTTTTGGAGCAGGTGCAGGGGCTGATTGTTTTTCTTGTGTAGGTGTTTCTTCTTCGCTAGAAGCATCAGAAGAAATGGCGTTTTCGGCAACAGACTGTGAATCGTCAACAGCTGGTTCTGAGTCTACTGGAGCAACTTCGCTCGCTTCAACGACGTCAGCAGCAGTTTCGGCTACAGTGTCGTTTACGGAGATCTCAACATCGTCCTGTTTTTTCGAGCTTTTTTTTCGAGATTTCTTTTCTTCGTTCTCGGTAGCGGCAGAGGATTTTTTGCGAGCGGCAGATTTTTTTTCTTCAACAGATTCTTTTTTAGCAGCCATGATTTACTCCATAAAAAAAATGCTAAATTGCACAAAGCATAAAGCTTTTACTTTACTTTCCACGTCTGTGCAACACTTTGAGGCAATGCGTTTCAGCCTTGGGGCATGTATCGTTTTGCTTAGTGGCGTATTGAGTACGGCAGCGTTGGCATCGCCGGATGAGTCCCTTGCTGGCAAACGTGCGACGGATCAAGCGAATTATGAACGCTGCATTGCGTCCGAAGAGGGATCTGAAGAAGCCTGTATCGATTGGTTTGTGCAAAGCGCTTGTGATGGCGTTTACTCAGATAATCGGGGCGAAATTGATGATTGGTTAGCGAAGATGGAGATTGTAAGCTATTTAGAAGCTGCCGAAAAACGCGTTATGGCTCAAAAAAAGTGTGACATCATGGGCGCACGTCGACTTGTCATGTCGTTGATTGAACGCGATTGGCAAGCACCGGATGAAACACAGCTGAAGCGTTGGAAGTTCATTTTAAGCGGCATGAAAGCTATGATTCCCGAACAACAGCAATATATTTGTGGCGTCATGGTTGAGGATTCTCGGTTTGAAAGGCTCGTTAAAGATAAAAGTGTCCGTTCACAACTAGGTATGTGTCTGACCTCGCTTGAAGCCACGAACGTTTCGCAGGCAGCTAAGATCACTGTTTGTGCACGGTTTGAATCAGCTGCCCCCGAACTGTTAACCGAAGATGCTCGCGCACTTTTGATCATCGATGACATTCAGTCTCAGCGCTATAAAACTGCGTTTGCGCGTTTTGAAGAACTAGATCTTTCTAAAGTATCGGAAACGATGCGTGCGATTTTGATTAACCGAGCAGCGCCGTTAGGGGAATCCATTTTTAAGCATTGGACGCTTGACGGTTTGCATATGTGGCGTCCGGGCTACGAAACGCAGAAGAGCGAAAAAACAGATCGTCTCCTTGTTTTGTGGGATGCTTTGCTCAAAGAAAATCCTTCGTGCATGGGCTGGTACGCCGAACTCGAAGCGCGTATTTTAATTCCGCGTGGAGAATTTGCGCGCGTTGCGGCGCGCGCTGCCCAGTTGTTGTCCCTCAAAACGGGAAACTTGAGTACCGAAAATTACATTCGCAAGTTGATCTCGTTGAGTAAAGCTGCTCAGCAAAGCACTTTGCTTAAACATATGGCGATAGAGTTTGCTAAGTTAAGTGGCAATGCGCGTGACACGGCAAAAGAAAAATTCGGCAAATTGTTGGCTGAGACGATTTTGATGGCAGTCGAAATCGAAATACAGACTGCCTCAGAAAAAGGTAAGGTCGATAAAAACGCCATCTCACCTTTGAGTGAAGCATCGCTCAGGGCACTCCAAAAAATGACAGACGAACCCGCGTTGTCGGCTGTTCTCGTCATGTTAGGACGCGTTATGGCTTATCGTGGTGATAACGCCGAAGCCCTAAAATTGTGGCACGAGGCTATTCAAAGTCAAGATTCAGCTGCGGCCAATGAAGCTTGGTTCCTGCTCATTACACAATTGCGAAAACAAGGCAAAAAGGACGAGGCTGATGCTCAGTACAAGGCTTTTGAAGAACAGTATCCTGGTTCTACCTGGTTTGAACGCTTGCAGTAAGGGTGGGCACTCACCCGTATGGATGTTCAATGGCGTGAGTAGGTGTTGCTGATATATCGATTTATATATCTGAGGCATATCTTAATAGGAAAGTGTATTTGAATTATTTTCGCGTTTTGTATGATCAAAAACAAAAAATCTGCATTTTATAAGGAAAAATTCAAAGACTGCGAGGCTGTGTTTGCGAACGTTGACATGATGGCGCTAAATCGCGTAAAAGGCGCGCGCTTTTGGGACGCCGTGCCGTGAGGGTGCGGCTCATTTAATAAGGAGAAATTCCCATGGTTAGTTACAAAGAACTCGGTCTTGTCAATACACGTGATATCTTCGCTAAAGCCGTCAAAGGCGGTTATGCGATCCCCGCTTTCAACTTCAATAACATGGAACAGATGCAAGCCATCCTTCAGGCTTGTGTCGAATGCAAATCCCCTGTTATCCTCCAGGTTTCTGCTGGTGCCCGCAAATACGCTAACCAGACGCTCCTCCGCTACATGGCTCAGGGTGCTGTTCAGTACGTTAAAGAACTCGGTTATGCCATCCCCGTCGTTCTCCACCTCGACCACGGTTCGTCTTTCGAACTTTGCAAAGACTGCATTGATACCGGTTTCTCGAGCGTCATGATTGATGGTTCGCACCTCTCTTACGAAGAGAATATCGCGCTCACGAAAAAAGTTGTCGAATATGCTCATGCCCACGATGTTACCGTCGAAGGCGAACTTGGCGTACTCGCTGGCGTTGAAGATGAAGTTTCGGCTACGGAACATACCTACACCCGTCCTGAAGAAGTTATCGACTTCGTTAGCCGCACTGGTGTTGACTCCCTCGCGATCTCCATCGGCACGAGCCACGGTGCCTACAAATTCAAACCCGGTACCGATCCTAAAATCCGCCTCGATATTCTCCACGAAATCGAAGAAAAAATCCCCGGATTCCCCATCGTCCTTCACGGCTCCTCGAGCGTTCCCCAGGATCTCGTGGCGCAGATCAACGCTTTTGGTGGCAAACTCGACGATGCGATCGGCATCGACGAAAAACAGCTCCGCGAAGCTGCCCGTTCTGCTGTCTGCAAAATCAATATCGACTCCGATGGTCGTCTCGCCATGACGGCTGCTGTCCGTAAAGTCCTCGTCGAGAATCCTGGTGAATTCGATCCCCGAAAATATCTCGGTCCTGCTCGCGATGAACTCAAGAAACTTTACATTCACAAATGCAATGAAGTTCTCGGTTCTACCGGTCAGGCCTAATTTATAGTATTATTTAATATTATATATTAAAACGAAAGCCTCTCTTTAAGAGAGGTTTTTTATTATGGGCCGGCTTTTCGTGCACAGCACTCAATACGCCGGCCTGCCAACGCTTTTCCGCTTTCAGCGTCAATACGCGTTGGTTTTTTTGTGCGCCGTGTACTTATAATACAAAATAAGCTTTTGATCGCTCGGTACGTAAGTTATTTGAAGCAGTAGATGCTAATTTTATGATATTAATAGAGATTACATAGCGGCTGGCATCCAGTCGCAATTTTGGGGGATTGCATTACATCAGAGACATTCTGCTTCGCACTATCCCCCGGTTACGCAAAAGATCGGCATCCAGCCGATTCAATATTCATATTACCAATGGTCGAATAATAATATTATTGGGGAGCGTAGAGACTAAAAATGGCTGAATATCCTTTTTTCATTTGTAAAAAATGTTGTCAGGTGTTTCTAACTTCAGAAATAATACATAAGAATAATGAAGATTTCTGCCCAAACTGCAACTGTCAACTGCGTAAAACGAATACGGAATGTTACAATTTAGATCCATTTGATCCTCGTACATGGCCTTTTGGTAAACAAGTTAGAATCTCAGAAGCCGTACACCCGAACTCGTTAACACCTCAGTTTTTTGCACATAAATCAGCGTCTGAATGGTCACTGGCGCTCATCATTTTGGGTTTTTTCTTTTCGGGTGTCTTATTTTTGATGAGCAATGAGTATGGACAAGCTTTGGTATGGGGTGCACTAGTTTCATTAGTATTGGCAATTATAGGTATTATACTTAGATTTAGAAAAACGTATATTAGTATAAATAATCAAAATGTTTATTTACATCGAGGCTTTTTTCACGATTCAGACGATATAGTTGTTAATCGTCAAAATATTCGTATAAACTATCATAGAAAAATTGACGAGACGAGAGGAGGGTCTTATGATGATCCGGCTGATCGAGCTTATGCTTTTCAAGTAAACATTGACGTCCTTGGTAGCCATGGGCAACTCGTTTCGAGAGTATTGTTTTCTGAAACTAGATCTGATGAGATGGAGGCTATTCAGGATATTATTTGGCTGACGATGTATATCAAGTATGCCTTTCATCCGTTCTTTTCGGATCGAAATGCTGTGCAAAGGCTGCTTTTGAGTTCTGAAAAGCCTGGTTTCACTGCCTTACCTGTATTAAATACGAATAACCTTTTATCTGTTAAGAATCTTATGGATGATAAGATTTCCATCGCTGGTAGGCAGGGGATGGTTTCTTTAAATATGAAGACGCATTCATTTGTGTTTTGTAATAAATGCCTTAATATGTGTTTGAGTTCAGAAATTATACGCAATGTAGTCGAGAACCCAGTTGATCGAAGTACGACAGAGGTGCATTTTTGTCCTAACTGCAAGTGTGAACTAGATAAGAATAAAACTGCTTTTTATAACTTGGATACTGACAATCCTGCATCGTGGCCTTTCGCGAATCAAGTGAGTGTTTCTGCGCCTATACGCGCTAACTCGGCAACACCGCAGTTTTTGATCAAAAATTCAAAAGCTGACTGGCCTATTGCATTGATCAGCATTGGGATATTTTGTGTTATAGTGGCTTTGATTATCTCTTTGAGGGCTGGACATCTATTTATATGGTTTATTTTAATTAACCTAGGAATCGCGGGTATAGGCCTTTTATTTTCATTGATTAGAACGCGCATTAGTATAGATGCACAAAATGTTTATGTGCACCGAGGTTTTTTTAATAAAGAACGATTCGATAAAATTATACCTCGTCAAAATGTAAATATAAATATTAAGAAAAAAGTTCGTCAAGTACGACAAAAATCATCAAATAAATATAAAACGATATTTTCAATAAAAATAGTCCTAGAAGAGAAGCTTGAAAATAAAGTTATTTCTAAAGTGTTTATTTCGAACTTAGACTCGGAAAGCGCTGCGATGGATGAGATGCGTTGGCTGACAACCTATATAAAGTACGCATATAAGCCGAGTTTGATGGACCAACTCGCAATTCAAGGAAGCAATTTGAACGCCGAAGAGGCTTCGTTTGATAGTTATAATGATGAGAATGATAATTAAATTGATGTAAATATGAATCATATCTAACAAATTTAGTAAATTGTTTCATGAATTATTGAATTACGATGCGTTGAATGATTAAACGTGCAGCGTATTGAAGGCCGAAGGCCGAAAAGCTGCACGCCGTGGCGTATTTCGCTGTGCGAAATAGCCGCGGTCAAAGATAAAAGCAAAAAATGAGAATAGAGAACGTATCGATAACGGTTGCATTGTGCTGGGTTCGAAGGTTGTATCATCAACGTAGTTATGATAAAACGTAAAATGGCGCACTGTAGCACATGGGCGTCGCCAATCATTGGGTGAATGCAAGGAGTGTTGAAATGGCGAAACATTCAGTTTTCTTTTGTCAGCAATGTCATCAAATGTCTCTGACATCAGATATCTGTCGTATACCCGTAGGAAATTCAAATACTGGCCAAAAAAAAGTGAATCATGTTTGTCCAAATTGTCGAGTCAATTTGGATATGAGTAAACCTGAGTATTACGATTTAGATCCATTTTATCCTTCCACGTGGCCTTTGACAACCAGTGCCAGAGTTGCGAAAGACTATTATCCGAGTTCTGGACACGAACAATTTAAAGGAAAAAATTCAGTTGGCGATATTGGAATTATTCTGATTGTTGCCGGAATTTTTTTTATGTTTCCCTTTTGGGTTATAGGCGTCATCCTTTTAGTCATTGGTATTTGTATTCAATTGCGAAAAACGCGTATTAGTATCGATGACACTTGTTTGTTTGTGCAGCGGTCAATTATAAATTCTGAAAATAATGATTATCGTATTCCGCGTTATGCAGTTCGCATCAGAGAAGAGAAAAAATGGGTTACCACTAAATCTGGCGGTTATTATACATATAATGTGTATATTTGTGCGAAGGATGGTACGACACAGGATATACTCTTTTCGGAAAGTAGAATACAAACTGATGCGATCGACGATATGCGTTGGCTGACAATGTATGTGAAGTATGCTTATAATAAGCGTATTTTTGGCCAAAATGGCACGAGAAGTCTCGTTTCGCGCAATGAAGTTACGTCTTTTTATGATGATTCTGAGGATGATGATTTTGATTCGATTGAGATCAATTCTGATTCCGATTCGATTGAGATCAATTCGAGGTCATCGCAAAATCGTTCGTCTGCGATAATGGACAGCAGTCGCACACAGCGGACGCCTCAATCGTCCCATTCGGCAGCCAATGTAGAATCAGCGCTAAAAGCGGCTGCTCGCCAACTTACCGAACAGCAACGGCAGGAGCTCGCCGCTAAACAGCGCGCAGAAACGCTTGCAGCAGCCGAAGCGCTTCACAAAGAGGCGATTGCAGCAGCCGAAGCGCGTAGAAAACAACGCGAGGCAGAGATTGCAGCTGCAAAACAACAAGAGCTAAAAGTCGAGTCGAAGCCTGTTAACGAAACGAACGTAAGCAGCATAGGTTCATCGGACATCGGATTGTCTTTGGGCACATCGCCCGATAGCAACATCGACAGCTTTGGCACGAGCAGCTTCGAATCATCGTTTGGCACGTCAAGCGATAGTAGCACCGACAGCTTTGGTTCGAGTAGTTTCGGCTCATCGTTTGGCACGTCAGGCGATAGTAGCACCGACAGCTTCGGTAAGAGCAGCTTTGGTTCGAGCAGCTTCGAATCGTCGTTTGGCACGCCAAGCGATAGTAGCACCGATAGCTTCGGTAAGAGTAGCTTTGGTTCGAGCAGCTTCGGTTCGTCGTTTGATTCGTCAAGCGATGGCGACAGCTTTAGCACGAGCAACTTTGGTTCGAGCAGTTTCGGTTCGTCGTTTGGTTCGTCGAGTGATGGCGACAGCTTTGGCACGAGCAACTTTGGTTCGAGCAGTTTCGGCACGTCCTTTGATTCGTCGGATGAAAACAGCTCCAGCAGCGTTGATGATTTCGAAGCGATATTTGGTTCAAAGAAATAACTTTTTTCTCGAATCATGATCAACGGCTTCATGGTTTGTGGCTACGTTGATCGAGCTACGATCAAGAGCTTTGTGTTGATTTTAATTTGGGTGGCCGGCTTTTCGTGCGTTGCACTCAATACGCCGGCCTTCCAACGCTTTTCCGCTTTCAGCGTCAATACGCGTTGGCTTTTGGGATGCAAGGATACGTATTGGCATTCGCTGTCGACTTTGCATGTGATTGAAGACGTTTGAATGAAGAACAATCAGAATTTGTCTTGGGCATGTGAAGCGTTGTGCAGATAGAATAAAGTGAGATAAGAATGAATAACGACAAATTATACTTTTGTCCTGGTTGCCATTCGATGGTGGCTGCATCAGAACTTAAAATGGACTATTTGTTAGGTTCTTTCACATGTCCTATTTGTTCGTGGAGTTTTAATCATAATTCTGGTTCAGATACCGAGTTAGCTATATTAGAACATAATACCAAAATTCTGCAAACGTACCACGTTGAAGATTTAAAATTTGAACGTTGTGTCACGCCTATGCCGGCACAGCGTTCATACACATTTAATCCTCAAGACCCCGAGAATTATCGTATTGGAAATGTTGCAAAAATAAAAAAGGTTCATGCTATTTCGGCTAATCCTGTATATAAAGGCAAGTGTGCTGCTGACATCGCTGGAATTCTCCTTTTTTCTTATATTTTCCTCCAATTTGGGCTGATTCTCCTTCTTTTTTTTATATCCGATCTAAAGACTTTTGGTATTGTAGCAGGTTGTATCGTGGCGCTTGTGATTGTTGTTATTTACTACGTTATCAAGCGTTGTTCATGTGTGAGTATTGATAATAAACATGTTTATATAAAAAAATTGCCGTGGGGGAAAGAATTCTGTGCTCGCCGTGAAGGGTGTTATATCAAAGAAGAAGTAATCATTGGACGTCCGAATAATTCAAAATCTTATGATTTATATAAAATCTATTTATGTTTTGAAGAGTATGGCAGTATGCACCAAGAACTATTTTCGAAAACCTATGATCGCGAGGAAGCAATTGAAACCGTCGCATGGCTGAGTGCATATTTACGATTTGCTGAGAATGATCGTATGGTTGAGGATGTTTTATGGACAGAAGGATGGATGAACAAGGATAAAGAAATGGACGAACAAAGATAAAAACTAGGTTTTTGATCATTGCTGTCCCACAACATATTCTCATTAACTGTAACGAAATGCGCTCGTTATAGAATTTTATACTTTTCTTATATGAAATTTTAGTGGGACAGCAGTGGTCTTTGATTGTAGTTTAGGCTTTAGGTTATATGGGAGCAATCGCGATTGTATATAAAATGTGACAAAAGCAATCGCGATTGCTCGAAACACGTTTAGAGTTTAATGAGTTCGTAATCGCGGGTTCCGATGCCCAGTTTTTCAGCGTGTTCTAGACCAGCTTCCCAGTCGGTATCGGGGTGCATGAGTCTGAATACATTGTGTGATGTTTCATGGTCGTGTGCATGTTCGCCAATTCTGCTGTCCGGTCGAATAGGGGAAGCGTTAATTGCGTCGACGGCAGCTTGGTCGATGGCAACGGGGTCTTTACTGGCGAAGATACCGACGTTTGAAACGAGCGGAATGTCGTTGCCGGGATCGCAGTCGCAGAAGGGCGAGACGTCAATGGCGAAAGAGATGTGGAAGGCAGGTTTTCCGGCGAGGACAGCTTTAGCGTATTCAGCAACTTTTTTGTTCATAATAGGCTTGGCTTCGTCCCATTTGCATTCAATGGCACCTTTGGGGCAGAAAGCAAAACAGTGACCGCAACCGAGGCATTTTTGTTCGTCAATGACAGCTTTTTTGTTGATGATGTTGACGCCATTATTTGCGCAGTTTTTAACGCACATACCGCAACCGATACAAAGATCGTTGTTGATCGCAGGCGTTCCGCTGCTGTGCATTTCCATTTTGCCTTTTTTGGACCCACTGCCCATGCCGATATTTTTAATGGCGCCGCCGAAGCCAGCGACCATGTGTCCTTTGACGTGGTTCATCGAAATGAAGATGTCGGCTTCGGCAATGGCGGAGCCAATTTTTGCTTCTTTGACGTATTCACCACCTTCAACTGGGATGCAGTGTTCGTCGGTGCCACGAAGTCCATCGGCGATGATGGTGTGTACGCCCGTAGCGAGCGGATTGTAGCCATTCATGTAAGCGGCATCGAGGTGGTTAAGGGCATGGTTGCGGTAGCCAACATAAAGTGTATTGCAGTCTGTCAGGAAGGGCATACCCCCTTTTGATTTGATAAAATCGCAGACGATTTTTGCATACTGTTGACGAAGGAAAGCCATATTTCCCCATTCGCCGAAGTGAATTTTGATAGCGACAAATTTGTCTTGAAAATCGATATCGCCGAGGCCGGCTTTTTTGATGAGGCGCTCGAGTTTTTTAAGCTGAGTATCGCCGGGTGCACAGTGCAGATCGGTAAAGTAGACTTTTGAACGCATAGATTTTTCTCCTTCGAGGTGGGCGTCTAAATGTTGACGCCGTGTCAAACGAGAAAAGCTTATAATACATTTTTGAGCGTATGCGCACTATATGTGAATATAAATGCAGCGAAAACGCTACAGCTCAGTCGAGGAGCCCGCACGCCTTCGGCGCGCGGGCAAAAAGGTGGGTGGGAGATGTCGCATACCCCGCCCGTCTTGCCTTCGGCTTCGACGGGCTGGGGTTTTCAGTCGACGGCTTCCAGCCGCGTGAATAATCGGTAGCTTATGCGCCAAGACATGATGAACGCCTCGCGCTTCGAACGGTTCGCGTTCATGCGCTTATTGCTTTTTATTTAGTTCGGCTGAGATGCTGTGGTTAGTAACGCAAAAACCTTCAAAAACGCCGTATGCGTGAGCATAGGCGGCTCGCGTGCGCGTATCGCAGATAGCGCAAAGCCCGATCGGCGTATCGATACGATTGGCACGCGTGTTGCGCTGCCAATCGCAATCGATAGCCGATCGCAAAAGACCGTATGCCGTCAGGCATAGGCCTGACCACAAAAAAGCCTGACGTATTCGCAACGCGAATAGTCAGGCAAAAATCAATTCTTACGAAAACGTGTAGGTTATGCGACTTGGCAAATGGGGTTATTTACATGGTTCAGAATTGCTTTCGGGGCGATCTGTGATGGATTGATGATTATCAACATCTCCCCAAGTTGAATGGTAACAATGCTCGTAGGTGGTTTTTTTGGGTTCAGAATCGTCATCTATTGTAATGCAGTCGGAATCTGGATGACGTAATAATTTGAAGTAACAATCATAATCATCGTCACAGCAGTGATAAGATTCAGTATCAGATAAGGAGAGCTCGCAACACGATATCGTATTATACCCGCTCTCTTCCAGCGTGTGAGAATCATAGGTCATCCATTCGCCAAACAGGCGAAGAGGCTCGCCAACGAAAAGCAATGTCTTCTTGCGAATATGCAGATTATCTGACTCGCCACCACCATCGTGACTAAAGTTAACGCGGAGAATGCTATCCATATTTATCAAGAGTGCTTTTGTATCCAAAAAATCGTACGATTCAATTTTGGTTGGTTTATACATAAGTGTCATATAGCTAAATCCACCCATGCACTGATAATCTTCATCGGGTAGACTAAATCGATATGTTTGCGCATGTTCGATATCGTTCGATTTATAAACACGAACGAGCATCATTGGGTATGTCCATGAATAATCGAATGACTTATAGCCTTTCAAGTCCTCGGTAAAGAACTCGCTATCATCATTGTCTATGCAGCCAATCATTTCAGCGACATAATCATCTTTCGATTGAAGCTTAAATAAATTGAAGCATTTATTATAATTTTCCTCGTAATATTCAAATTCTTTAATGTAGGATTTACGCCGTAAAGTATAACTGCCGTCTGTATTTTCGATTAAGTGCACGGGATCTGCCAATTCGTCGTGACTTAGTTCATTCCATTTTGTATTTTGCCAGTCACAGCGCATGGAAAAATGATATTCATCGGGGAAGACTTTGCACAACTTTATTTCGTCTTCATTTGAATTGGCTTCCGAATTTAAAACTTCATTCGTCGGGCTTTTGGGAGTTTCCGATTTATTGCAGGCTGTCAAAGACAGTAGGCTGAATAAGCTCATGTATATTAATGTGCGTAACTGAAGATGCATACTTTTGTTATCTTTTAGAAGTAGAGTGAATAATATATATAAAGATTGAGTTTATATATAAAAGATTTTTTGTAAAAACTGACTTTTTATTTTGTTCCTAGCCACGCATCAGCATACCGATAAGCATCTGCGTGCAGGCAAAAAGCCGCGTATGCTATTTATACATAGGCGGCTTGGTGCGTACCTATGCTTAGAAGCATAGGTGCGCTGAAAAATAAATCTATTAATTGTTGCTTTTTCGTCTGCGGAGGGCCGCTAAACCGAGAAGTCCGAAGCAGGCGAAGAGGGCCGCAGGTGCGGAAGAAGAACGAAGTGGCGTTGTAGAGCATGAAGAAGCGCCGTTTTTTCCACTTGGGTTGGGAGCCGCGCCTTCGATGCTGCAGCCTGAGTAGTTAAGCGTGCAATTGGCGTTGCAGTTGACCAGGCCATCCGAGTAGCCATCGTTCCAGTCGGAGCAAGATGTTTTATTGTTTTGGAACGCCGTACCATCACAGATTTCAGCGCCCTCGAGGATTCCGTTGCCGCAGGTGGAATTGCCTTCGATGGTGCAAGCTCCAGTATTAATGGTGCAATTTGCATTGCAGGAAACGTATCCGCTGGCATTACTTCCAGCGTAGGTGGAGCAATTTATGTCATAGTTGGGGAAGATGACTGTATCGCATTCTTCGTTTGCTTCGAGAATGCCGTTACCGCAAATGGAGGTCGTTGAATCACCCGGATCTGCGCTGCCACCTTGTTCTCCCGAACCAGGGGTGCCGGGCTGATCGGACGTTTGATTACCGGGTTTGTCTTCGCCATCTGGATTAGAGGGTTTGATGGAAACTCTGCAGTCACTTGAATCGATTTTACAATCACTGGTGCAAGCGAGTGTACCGGCGTTGTAGGAACGGAAGATGTCGGAGCACTTGGATTTGTTGGAGGGGAAGAGCGAGCCGTCACATTCTTCACCAGTTTCGATTTTTCCGTTTCCACAGACGGGTTTGACGACACAATTGGCGTAGTTGCGTGTACAGTTGGCGTTGCATGTGACTTTGCCGCTTTCGTATTGGGGGTTGAGCTTGGCGCAATCGGAGATGTTATCGCGCATAGCGAACAGGTCACATTCTTCTGTCGAAAGATTGACGATGCCGTCACCACAGACGGGGTCAGGCGCCTTACAATCAGAATCTGCTGTATCAATTTTTCCGTCACCGTCGTCGTCAACGCCATTGTCGCAGATTTCAGTGTAGGAATTGGCCACAGCAGGCGCTTTTTGAACGATCCAGTCGTAGAAACTCTGAACCGCCGTGGAAACGCCGTAACCTTGACACGTGGAGTCGCCGTAACTTGTTACACTTGCGAGATACTCTTTGCCACCCACCGTGACGAAAGAGGGGCCGCCTGAGTCACCCTGGCAAGGACCACCCTGTGTTTGGAGATAAAAGAAAGAGCCGTAAGGCACCATGACGTATTTGTCGTCGTAACTTTGGTAACCACCGTATTTGGCGCAGAGCTCGGCATTGGGGTGGCAGCCTTCAACATGAACGGTGAAGCCAGGGTAGCAATGCGAACTAGCACTGGGGGAACCACAGTAGTATTTGAGAGGCCCCGTGAAGGTGAGCTTGGTTCCTATGGTGCCTTTTTCGTTATAGCCAAAGCCGACGAATTCGGTTTTGAGTCCAGATTGAGCTTGGGCGTTTGTGATGCCTAGCCACGGGGGAAGAACAGGGATTGGCTTGGCAACGTTTGCCGGAACGCGGTTTTTGAGCTTAATGACGGCAATATCATTAATCGTTCCAGAGTACTCTTTGTACGTCTGATAGTAGTAACCTTCGCAACCGGTGCTCTTGAGTATGGTGGTGTAATTGGGGTGGTAGTAGATTTTTTCGATGTCGTAAAGCGAAGTGGATTTGGTAAATGCCTGATCGTTGTTACCAATACCTATCTTTAAATTGGCATTGGAATCAGATGGTCCAATTAAAGGTAGACTCGCTTCCCAAACGCACTGATTTGTGTATTTATCATAGGATAAATCTTCTCCAAGTTCGGCAACGCAGTGTGCTGCAGTCACGACGTATTGATCTGTGACGAGTGTTCCCGTACAGATGGTCTGATCGGCGTAATCGCGTGAGCCATGAATGCGGAGCGCTACGACAGCTTTGTGGGCAAACGACGTGTCGGGCGTGCCATTAATCTGGTTGTGCTGAACTGTTTTAAAAGCACTACTTAGCCGCGGGGAATTGACTGAATCATCAGAACATGCGGTCGTCATGAACGCTGCAGCTGCAGCTAGAACGAAAACCCTTCGCATAGACTTCTCTACCTCCTGCTTCACGATGACGTGAACTAACACTTGATTTAGTCGCCTTTAAGGCGGACGATCTTTTAGCCTTTTAAGCGAATGAATTTCAAGAGTTTGTGTTGATTTGTTTGGCTTAAAAAACGACGGCAACAAAAGAAAATTTTAAAATTGAAGGATTGCTTGGTCCACATACAAAAAAAACGGCTAAAAATAAGTTTGGTTCATTATATTTAGCCGTGTGTTTTGTTTATGATTAAAGAATATGATTAAAGATTTTTGAAAATACTTAGCGGTCTGAAGACGCGAGCAGCCCAGGCAGGATTGGTGTGCGTTGCTCCCGGCTCATGCCAGTGCGTCAGGTCAACTTCGAACCGATAGCCGATGCGCTCCATAGCATCGACGAAATCACGTGTATAACAATAGTTATCATGGGTGTCAGCCCCGCCTGATTCATCGCGTTCAGCTTCGAATTGTCCGAGGTTTGCCCCACAGCCACCGTCAGGCTCAACGCCGCCGTTGTCGAGGTAAAGATAGGTATTACGGTGTCCGGCTTCTTCATAGAGCTGACGCATGATGATACCGTTGTCGCTGCCAAAGCGTCCCCAGGCTGTCGTGGGCGAAAGGGCTAATACGGCCCGGTAGCGGTTGGGATAGAGGTGTGCGATGTAAAGGCTGATGAGACCACCTAGCGAAGACCCCATGACCCCCGCTTTGTTCGTCGTTCTAAATTTGGATTCGATAAAGGGACGTACGGATTCTTCGACAAACGCAGCGTATGCTCTACCTTTGCTCGGGTAAAACTCTCCAAACGCAGTATCGTCAACGTGCGTGTATTCGTACATTCGATCTTCGGTATTCGAAATGCCAACGATCAGGAAGTTTCCGTGGATTTCGTTCATAACTTCACGCAGTCTCCAGCCGCCCGAATAGCCGTCAGTTTGGTAAATGTTTTGACCATCATGTGCATAAAGCACGTCGTAGGGGCCGTCATTCGGTGGCACGAGCACGTGCAGCGCGCGCGATTTGAGCCCTTGCGGGCTTTTAAAGTTGTTCCATCGCATGATGTGCTGTCCTGCAGGTTTGGTAAGGTACGAGAGTTCGCCGTTGTCATCGTAGTTGTAGCGAAGCGCCCAGGGATCTGCTTGGTACTGTGAGCCGTTGTTCATGAATTTGTAACCGTTGGCGGTCGTCAGGTTGTTTGGCTGGCGATGCTCAATATACCATACGTCGCCGTTAGGCGTCGTCTTCATGGCTTCGGGCGTCCAGTTGTTGAGGTCGCCCGCGAGTGCCCACGAACCGCCTGTGTACCAGTGGGCAAAGATAATTGTATCGTCGTCTGTTATGACCGGAAATCCACACGAATAGGCAATGACGGGAAACGCTTTGTCAGCGCTGACCTGGCCTGCAATCATTGCGCGCGCCCAGTCTTCATCGGTCACAAGTTCGGGGTGTTCGGCATCTGGTGCAGGACGGCATTCCATTGTCAGATTCTGGTCTGGGTTGTTGTTAGGGACGTTAGAATTGCCACCCGATGGTTCGTTCGGGGGATTCGTCGAGTTGTGTTGGACGTCGTTCGTAACTGGGGTTGCATTGTACGAACTGTCGTCGGTGCAGCCGCATGCGAAGATTGCAAGCGATAAAACAAGTAGCGAGCATAATTTTAAATTCATGTAAGTTCCCAACTCCGTGTTGCATCATGCGTGATTGGTTTTTAGGTAACGCCGGCTATGGCGGTGCCATACGCCGTCGGCGGCCGCTTTTCACCCTTCGGGCTCAATACGCGTCCGCTTGAGTTTTGTCTATGGGCTGGTAGGGGACGGATACGCGTTTGTCCAGCGGACGGCCCCAAGGGGCGTCGTAATGAATACGAAATGCAGACAAAAAGACGCCCTTTACGCACGTGAGCGATGAGGGTAGAAATGGCTTGCGCGCTTGGGTTGCGCACGCAGGGAGGCATGAATGGATCACGAAGCGTTTGATATCTTGTTGGAAGGCATGCGGATTTTCGAAAATGCGACGGATGCGATCGTTCCACCAAACAATGTAACGCGCGTTTATCATTACACTTCGCCAAAAGGGCTGGATGGTATTATTTCGTCGGGGGCTTATGGACGAATTTGGGCCAGCGATATCAAGTGTATGAATGATCGCAGCGAACTTTGTTATTCTTATGAATTGATTAAAGAGTACGTCTATTCGATCGAAGACAGGCTTCACCCGAAAGTGAAAGAGTTTATCGTTTCGACGTGCAAACGCTTTGTAAAAAATAGGCTGGACACCGAAGATTATGTACAAAATGCCGACGAATACTATTTAATATCATTTTCGTTCGAGCGAGATAATTTGAATCTGTGGCGATGTTATACAAAGAATGCAGATTGCATGGGATATAATATTGGTTTGGATTTAGATACTTTGTTGGGGCATTTGAATGAGGGTGGAATTCCCGTGTTTTCGTCGGGCAAAGTTTTATATCGTCGAGAAGAGCAGATTGGCGTACTCGAAAAGATGATTCTTCCGTTAAATGCAATGTATGTAGAACGCGGTACGAATGATGCCGCTGCAGCGGAGGTCATTAAGCGCTTTTTGCTCGATATGTTGATGGTTGCAGGCGTGTTTTTTAAGCATCCAGCTTTTTATGATGAAAAAGAGTATAGAATCGTCATTCGTCTGACGCGCCAGGAGGGGACTAGCGCAATTGGGGGCGTACCTCAGGTGGCTCAAAAAAGATTGCCTGTGATCCATAAACATCTGCGTTGTTCTGTACTCGAGGCAATGGCCTCGAAGTATGTCGTGAGAAATTCAGCCAAAAGGAAGCCGGCGCACCCCGAAGTGCATTTTCGAGAGCACCATGGGTTGTTGGTTCCTTACCTAGAAATACCGATTGAGCGCGAAGCCGTTCGATCCATCGGTATTTCGCCGGCACAACGTCCCGATCTTGGGCGATACAGCATCGTTAGGCTCCTCGCTGCACGCAATTACCCGTTTGAACATATCGAGATATTTTCCTCGGAGATTCCCTATAATCCTTAAGAAGAGAGTGTTTTGAGTTCATGAAAGAAGAACTGACTAGGGACGTGTGGAAGATTTATGAAACGAGTTTTCCCGTCGTCGAGCGTAGAAAAATAGAATCTTATGCCCAGGTATGTGCCGAAAATCCTGAATTTAAGCCTGATGTGTTGTATGCGGCGGGCGAAGTGGCTGGGCTTATGTTTCATTGGGAAACGGAAATGTTTTCGTATTTGGAGCATTTTGCCGTGAGAGCAGATCTTCGTAACCAAGGCGAGGGTGGTAAGTTTTTAGATGCGTACATTGCCAGTCACCCTCGCGTTGTTTTGGAAGTCGATCCGCCGGAGAATGAAATCTGTCGGCGTAGAATTGCATTTTACGAACGGCATGGATTGACGTTTAGCGGGATAAAATTTACGCATCCCGGCTATGAGGCAGATGCTGACGGATCGCCGACGCCGTACACTTTATATTTAATGACACGTCCTGCTTGGACGCGCCAAGAGTGTTCGATTTTTTTGAAATTTTTGTCAGAGCGCGTTTTGAAAAAAGCAATTCTAGAATAGATGACAACCATCTAAGCGCAGTAAGGAGAGAGAATGCAGAATATATTGCTGTCATGTGCAGGTCGTCGCGTTGAGCTCATGAAAATTTTAGAGCGAACGCAGCTGTTTATGGGGATCGAAGGTTGTGTTGTTGCTACGGATGCTCAGCCTTTTGCGCCGGCGTTTATTGAAGCGCGACAGCGCGAGATCGTGCCTCGTGTCACCGATCCAAAGTTTGTCGATTGTATGCTTGATGTTTGTGCGCGCAACGACGTGAAATGGGTGATTCCGACGATCGACACAGAGCTTCCGATTTTGGCTGAGGCTCGTCCTCGTTTTGAGGCAGCTGGCATTGATGTGATGGTGTCGAGTCCCGAAACGATTGCGATCGGCATGGATAAACGTGCGACACACAAGTGGTTCGTCGAAAATGGTTTTCCGACGTTTAAGCAGTGTCGTGTTCGCGAAGCGCTCGAAGATTCAGCGTGGGCTTATCCGTGTTTTGCGAAGCCTGCGTGTGGTTCAAGATCAATTGGAGCGCATAAAATAATGGATCGAAGCGAGCTTTTGCTTTTGGAAGATCCCGAGGCATACGTCGTGGAATCGTTAGGTCATGGTGTCGAAGTCACGGTTGATGCGTATGTATCGCCTCGAACTGGCAAGTGTGGTTGTGTCGTTCCGCGCCAACGTCTTGAAGTGCGTGATGGAGAAGTGTCGAAGGCGCGTACGCTTGATGCACCTGAGATCATTGAATTGGTTCGCCAAGTTGCCGAAAAATTGCCCGGTGCACGTGGCACGATTTGTGTTCAATTGTTTTATGATCGTGCTTCGAAGGAAATGCTTTTGATGGAGATCAATCCGCGTTTTGGAGGGGGGTATCCGTTGAGCGAAATGGCGGGCGCGACGTTTGGTAAGTGGTATTTGGAAGATACGCTGGGATTAGAATCGACGATGCACGAAAACTGGACGCGAGGTCTTGTCATGATGCGTTACGACAGTGCCGTTTATATTCGCGGTTAAAGTCATGCGTCTGTGGGGAGTAGCAGTGAATTAAGCGAAGAACACTGCTGTCTCACAACATATTCTCATTAACTGTAACGAAATGCGCTCGTTACAGAATTTTATACTTTTCTCATTCTGTCCTGCGGACGGCCCTTTGGAATCCCCGCGCGCCCGCTCGTCTGGTGCGCCCGCTGCTTGCCTTCGGCTTCGCGACGCAGACGATTTAACAGTAATCTTAAGTCTTTTTCATGCTTAGAAACGACTATATATCGATAAAACAAAGCTACTGTAGAGTTATCAGTATTCTATGAAAACTTCGTGGGACAGCAGTGAGCGAAGAACTAAAAAAGCCACGCTATGCGTGGCTTTTTTAGTGAGTACATCGAAGCGTTCTATGAAAACGCGTGTATTATTTTTTGATCGTTCCTGTACCGGGTTTGAGTTCTATAGCAATGGGTTTGAATTTATCCTTTGAGATTGACGTTCCATTGATTTCTTGGAAGATGACAGATCTTTTGTTTGAACTATTAATTTTTCCTGTAACTGTCATCTTTCCCTGACGTCTGACAGCTCCAATCGTATAAGCATTATCGTTAACGATAACGCCATAAGCCCAGTAAGAGGGGCCTGGGTTAAAGCCTAATTTTTTGAACCCATCGTCACTAGCATAACACGTACGATATTCTTTCACATCAGTCGCATCGGTGATGAATGTTGGGCATGCAGGGACATATTTATTCCAAGTTCGGAAATAAGCTTCTTCTTTACCAACGAGATCGGCGAGGTTAACGTTGGCTTCAGATTTAATAGAATCGTCGATATAGTGGGTGTAGGCGGGGATAGCGACGGCAGCGAGGATGCCAATGATAGCCACGACAATCATGAGTTCAACGAGCGTAAAGCCAGCATGTTTCATAAAAAGACTCCCTATACCAGCATGTTTCATAAAAAGACTCCCTATAAATGTAGAACGAAACGAATTTTGAAGCGAACGTAGCGTTAGAAAGAGAAACTCTGTGTCATTCCAGTAGGTTTAGTAGGCACAGCTTCGATGAAACCGGGTTTAGCTTTGGAGGAATCAAAGAAACCATATCTATTCGTATTGGGACGTTTGGCAACGGCAAAGAATTCTTCACTGTTGCTTGGAGCTTTAACGTAGAAGCAGAGGACGTATTGCCAATGGTGGGAGCCATCTAAACGGATGTCGAGACTTGACCAAGCGGTTACAGAGTCATCCCACATAGTAGTTTCAGCACCACTAAACTGTGCTTTGGACGGGTTAGCTGGGAGACATGTTTGGGCAATGCTTCCAATGCCGTTTGTACCGCCTGAAATGCCCCAGTCGTTGATAATGCGATTTGCTTCTTGAGAGAGAGCAAAGAGGTTCGCGGATGCTTCATTTTCGAGGGCGTTATCGTGGTATTTGGCGTAGACAGCCATGGAAGCTGCAGCGAGGATGGAGATGATCGCAACGACCACCATGAGTTCGACAAGAGTAAAACCAGATTTGAGGCAATGCATGAGAACTCCTTGCAAAAAGGCACAAATACCTGAGTGTTATGTAGCGCTAAGCTTTGCGGTCGTAAAGTGTAAAGTACAGAATGATAATGTTGAGAAAAAAAAAGGGGTAGGGGCTATTTGTGTGCGATAGAATAGGTACGCGAGGCACGGCGTGAAGGCAATCAGACTTAAAACATTCCGTGCTACTGGCAATATTCAGGATAAACAGCTAGCATGATACGTTGTGATGTGAATTTATTCATGTCGTAGTGTACAGTTAAATAAAAGGATAAGAGGAACGAAGAGATGCAAGAGCGTATATTTTTGTCGCCGCCGCACATGAGCGGTAAGGAAGAGTCGTTTGTAAAAGAAGCATTTGCGTCGAACTGGATCGCCCCGTTGGGCCCCTTTGTCGATCGATTTGAGCGAGAGTTGGGGGAGTATCTTGGTGGCAAGTACGTTTGTGCGACGGCATCGGGGACGAGTGCTCTTCATTTGGGATTAATGGTACTGGGCGTAAAATCTGGAGATCGCGTGTATTGTTCAGATTTCACGTTTAGTGCGACGACAAACATTATTCGGTACTGCAATGCTGAGCCAGTATTTATCGATTCGGATCGAGAGACTTGGCAGATGGATGCAGGATTGTTAGAGCAGGCACTGAGTAGCGATGCGAAGCGTGGCAAACTGCCGAAGGCCGTAATCGTCGTTGATCTGTACGGCATCAGTGCGAATTATAAGTCAATTTTACCGATCTGCGAAAAATATGGTGTGCCTGTACTAGAAGACAGTGCCGAGGCGCTTGGTTCTGTGTACGGAGGACAGAAGTGCGGTACGTTTGGCAAAGTATCTGGATTTTCGTTTAACGGGAATAAGATCATTACGACGAGTGGTGGTGGGGCGATGGTGTCTGACGACGAAGCTTTGGTGAAAAAAGCGCGTTTTTTGGCAACACAAGCGCGTGAAGCACGGCCGTATTATCACCATCTTGAAATTGGCTATAACTATCGTCTGAGCAATATATTGGCAGCTGTAGGCTGCGGTCAATTAACGGCGCTTGATGACCGTGTTGCGTCGCGTAGAGCGATTCATCAGCGATATCAAGAGGGCTTGTCTGATATTGAAGGATTGACGTTTATGCCAGAGCCATCGGAAGCCGTTTCGAACAAGTGGTTGACGGTAATTCAGCTTGATCCGCAAAAAATTCGCATATTACCGGATGAATTGCGTATAAAACTCGAAGAAGACAATATTGAATCGCGTTTAACGTGGAAGCCGATGCATATGCAGCCCGTCTTTGAGGCTTTTGAATCGGTAGGCGGTTCGGTATGTCGTGAGATTTTTGAGCGAGGACTTTGTCTACCGTCTGGCAGTGCTTTGACGGAGTCGCAGCAATCGGTTGTCATTGATGCGATTAGAAAAGCGCTTGTTGGCTAAGTCTAAGTATTGAATCGATTGATGTTGAATTTTATTCGACTGTTGCGTTGAGCGATGCGGTTTTGCATTTGCTCAGCGTACGAAGCTTAAAAGACTTAAGTTGGTTGTGGAGTGGTAGAACGGAGCAATTTGTGATTGTGAAAAGTTGCCGTAGTGCCTAGAAGAGGGGGTAGCGGCGTATTCCGAAGCAAAAGGGCAGTTGTTGCTCGAGGGCTTAGGAAGAGCGTTGCTGAATAGGTAAGGATTAGGCTTGAGAGGCAGCGTAAAGTGCTCTTTTGCGGAGGCAATAGCCGCTCAGGGGGAGACTTCCCCCACCCAAAAAAACAAGTAAGAGATCGGCATAAAATTAAATAATGAGCATAAAAAGCCGAAAATAAATTATAAAAGACGAATTGACGATGAATTACAATCAGCGCAAAATTTTGCGGTATATTGTAGATATAGCCTGTTTAGCAGCGGCTTTTATCATGGCGTTTATGGTTCGCATTGATGTGATGATCAGTTGGCCGTGGTGGCAGCGTATTTTTATCCACATCGTGCCTGTGATTGCCGTAGAAATGGTCTGTTTGTTTGGGTTTGGAGCCCAGCGCGGTGCGTGGCGTTTTATATCCTTAAATGATGTTCGCCGAATTGTGACGGCTTTAGCGGCATCATCGGTGGTATTGATTGTGGCGCGGTTATTACTCGGTACGTTTAGTGTGACGTCAGAAGGACCGAACCATGGCATTTTGCCTTGGGGTGTGATTGTCGTCAACTACTGCTTGGCGGTACTGGCATTGTCGGGTATTCGCGTGATTCATCGATTAACGCACGAGACGAGGATGTCCCGTTTGCAGGGAGCGGAGGCTTCGCTGACGCCGATTCGAGCGCTATTGATTGGCGAAGAGGGGGCGAAGGTTGTGATTGAATCGATGCGATTTCATTCTGAAAAGCCGATACAGATTGTAGGCGTCTTGGCTGTAAATAAGGGTGAGATTGGCAGTACGTTAGCGGATGTCAAGATAATCGGCGATGTATCTGATTTGTCGAAAGCGGCACATGAACTTGATGCAAACCAAGCTATTATTTGTGAAAACAGTATTCATGGGGGAGCGCTTCGCGAAACGCTTGAGCAGTGTGCCTCGTTAGGACTGTCTACGCGCATTGTCCCGCGATTGAAGGATATTGTTGAGGGCAAAGTGTTGATGGGGCAGCTTCGCGAAGTGGATGTGGCTGATCTTCTTCATCGCGATCCGATTCAACTGGACAAGACGCGTATTTCGGAATTTTTGCACGGTCGACGCATTTTAGTGTCTGGTGCAGGCGGGAGTATAGGAAGCGAGATTTGTCGGCAGATTTTGGCATTTGAGCCAGCGGAGATTGTGCTGCTGGAAAGGTGTGAGCTCTTTTTGTACGAAATAGAAAAAGAGATGAGCGCCAAGGCCAAGAATACGAAGATTCTTCCGCGACTTGTGGATATATGTGATGTTCCGCGTTTAAATGCCGTATTTGATGAATCGCGACCGGAAGTGGTTTTTCATGCAGCAGCGTATAAACACGTGCCAATGTTAGAGTATAATCCTGGGGAAGCGATACGGAACAACGTAGAAGGCACGATGAATATGGCGAACGCGGCAGATGCGCATGGTTGCGAAGCCTTTGTCATGATTTCAACCGATAAGGCAGTAAATCCGACGAGTGTGATGGGAACGAGTAAGCGCATTGCGGAGCTTTATATTCAATCGATGTCGTCGATCAGTAAGACGCGTTTTTGTGGTGTTCGATTTGGCAACGTGTTGGGTTCGACGGGTTCGGTGCTTCCATTGTTTCGCAGCCAGTTGGCGCAGGGTGGCCCACTTACGGTTACGCATCCAGAAATGGTTCGTTATTTTATGACAATTCCTGAAGCTTCGCAGTTGGTTATGCAGGCTGGGACAATGGGAAATGGTGGAGAAATCTTTGTTTTGGATATGGGTGAGCCGGTAAAGATTGTAGACTTGGCTCGCGACCTTATTCGTTTGAGTGGCAAGAGCGAAAAAGAGATTTCGATTGTGTTTACGGGAACGCGTCCTGGCGAAAAATTGTTTGAAGAGCTTGGATTCGATGAAGAAAAGATGGATCACACGGTTCATCCGAAGATTTACGTAGGTAAACTGAAGCCGGTAGATCGAGATGGTGTATTGCAAGGCATCGAAAAACTGAAGCTATATCGAGACAGTCAGGACAATGCTGCAGTTAGAGCGGCAATGCACGAGCTTGTGCCAGAAATGATGGAGCCTGCGAAGTGATGAGAGTAGTCATTACCGGCGTAGCTGGTTTTATTGGATCCCACCTGTTGGAAGCGTGTTTGGAGCGAGGGGATGAGGTCGTCGGTATCGACAATCTTTTGACGGGCAAACTTGAAAATCTTGAAGCGGTGATTGGCAGCGATCAGAGTCGCTCAAAAAGATTTAAGTTTTACAAAGATGATGTACGAGATTTGGAGCGCATGAAAACGCTGTTTGCATCGTGTCATCTTGTTTTTCATGAAGCGGCGATCGGTTCGGTGCCGTGGAGTATAGAAGACCCAATGTTGACGCATGCAACGAACATGACGGGTTTTGTCAATGTGCTTGAAGCTGCGCGTTCTCATGGAATTGCCCGCGTCGTGTACGCGAGTTCGAGTGCGGTTTTTGGTGATTCTACGGATTCGCCGGCGCATGAAGGAAGTGAAGGATCCGTTTTGTCGCCGTATGCAGCCGCCAAGCGTTCGCAGGAAATTTATGCGCAGGCCTGGAGTTCGTGTTACGGCATGACGGTTGTAGGATTGCGTTATTTTAATGTATTTGGAGCGCGTCAGGATCCCAATGGCGCCTACGCTGCTGTTATCCCCAAATGGTTGTCGTGCATCAAAAGCGGTAGGCCTTGCGGAATTTTTGGCGATGGCACATCAACGCGAGACTATTGTCATGTTTCAAACGTCGTACGGGCAAATCTTTTGGCAGCCGAACATGATTATGGCGCAGCAGCATCGCGAGCGTACAATGTTGGATGTGGTGAAAGCACTTCGCTCGTCGAACTTAATCGCATGATGCGCGAGCGCGTTTTGCAAAAATACGGCACGACATCGCCCGAGCCCGAGTTTCTTCCGCCGAGAGCTGGCGATATTCTTCACTCGTGCGCTTGTATTGACTCGATTCGTCGTGAGTTGGGTTTTGTTCCTGTGTGTTCAGTCGAAGAAGGTTTGGCGCGTTATATTTAATCGTTTGTCCAATAGTGATTTTAAGCAGAGATTGTTTTACATAGTTTGACCTACGGCGTTTCTTTAATTAGAATAGAACAGTCACTGGCGTGATAGCGCTTTTTTATGTGGAGGATTTAATGAAAAAGTCACTTTGGATTTTGTTGGCTGCAGCATTTGCTGTTTCTGGCTGTGGTTCAGACAGCGATGACAATGATTGCGGCAATGGTGTGATTGATGCCGGCGAAGAGTGTGATGATGGTAATCAGTACAGCGGCGACGGCTGTTCGAGTATTTGCCGCATTGAAAAAGTTGCGGCTGTCTGTGGTAACGGCAAGGTTGAGCCCGGCGAAGGTTGTGACGATGGTAATAAAATAGCGGGTGACGGCTGTTCTCCCACATGCACGATCGAAGTCACGCAACCTGTTTGCGGCAACAAGATTATCGAAAATGACGAAACCTGCGACGACGGCAACACGGTGGATGGCGACGGTTGCTCTAGCACGTGCCAGACTGAAGTCGTGAAACCTGTTTGCGGCAATAAAGTTGTCGAAGCTGGCGAAACCTGCGACGATGGTAACACCGTAGATGGAGACGGTTGCTCAAGCACGTGCCAGATCGAAACGAGCAGTGATCCCGTATGCGGTAACACTATTGTAGAAGCGGGTGAAACATGCGACGATGGCAACACCGTAGATGGAGATGGTTGCTCAAGCACGTGCCAGGTCGAAACGAGCAGCGATCCCGTTTGCGGTAACACTGTTGTAGAAGCGGGTGAAACATGCGACGATGGCAACACCGTAGATGGAGACGGTTGCTCAAGCACGTGCCAGATCGAAACGAGCAGCGATCCCGTTTGCGGCAACGGAATCGTAGAGGTTGGCGAAGCGTGTGATCCTGCGGCAGCAGCGATTTCGTGTGCTTCGTACGACAGTTCACTTTATGTTTCGGGTAACGTGACTTGCTCCAGTACATGTGAGGTCGATGTTTCTTCTTGTGTTAAAGCTTCCGAACCAGCCTGCGGTAACGGTCTCCAGGAAGGTGATGAAGAGTGTGACTGGACAGACGGTAATGGCAACGTCGAAACAGAACGCGCATGTTCTGAAGTTGTTCCTGGTTCGAAGTCTGGTAAAGCAACGTGCAAGGCATGCAAAGTCGATACAAGCAGCTGCCAGGGCAGCGGTCAAACAGGATTTTATTGGTGCCAGTTGATGGCCCCGGTAGAATTGTCTTTTGACGATGTCAAGAAGAGCGCACTTGTTGAAGCTCACTATGGCGTAGGCGATGACATTACAGAATCTGCCATGAGCGCTGAACTTGTTTTTGGTGCTGAATTGAACACGATGAGCACTCTTTGGAAGGGTGTTTCCGCTACGCAGAATATTGCAGAGCACAGCTTTACGGCGACGTTGACCTCCGATGCGCTCATGTCGCTTAAAGACGCTGACGGCAAAACGAAGTTCTATTATACGTTTGAGATTAAAACGGATGGCGATGCCGATGCGCTCTATTGCCGCCGCAACACGACCGGCAATGATCCATCTGTCGACAATGGTAAGCTCTCGCCAGTCCTTTTTGATGCTGATGACAATACAACGTTCCCGACGGCTTACGATGTGGGTGTAGCAACAGTATCGAGCACAGCGGCAGATTCTGTCGTTGCCAAATTTACGTTCAGCCGGGGCAAGTTTGACGATGGTCAAACGAAGTTTACGAGTAGCACGGTTTCCACGTACGCTGCTGATGAAGGCTCTGGTGTGCTTGTGCCGTCAGGCATTATGTGTAATAGCAACAATTGCTTTGCGGGCGGCACTGATATCAATCTGAATGTTAAAAACTGGAAAGCGGCTAAAGCGGATGCGCTTAAGAGTGGTGCTTACCTCCAGATCAAGAATCTTGATACGCGCAATAGCAACGGCAGTATCAAACTTGAGATAGACGTTTGGCGCAATGCTGATAATACCAACACAACGAATAATTCGGCCACGAATATTGTCGTTCTCTATTCGACGGATGAGGGCAGTAACTACGTTGAGTATGGTGAGATTGAGCTTCAAATGGGCGATAATACGCTTAAGAAATTCTTCTCATACGACATGACGCTCGGTAACGACGCCAAAAATGTGAACAACCTTATGATCAAGCTCGTACCTTATGGTGGCAACAACCTTAACCGTTTTGATAACATCGTCATTTCTAAGAATAACTAATCTTACAAAGTACGATTAACTATGAGAGGGCAGGTTTCAACCTGCCCTTTTTTTGATTTTTTCGGTAAATAAATGTGAAGCCTAACAGGCGTTGTTGCGTTGTCGGCAGCCTAGAAAGCGCGTCGTATTGAAGCGAGCTTGCTCGCGAAAAGGCGCGCGAGGCCGGCGTATTGAGTCCGCAGCCGTAAGGATGGGGGCTCGAAGACGGCCCAAAAGAAAAAAGACCGCCTAAAAGAGGCGGCCTTTGTGTATTACGCAGCGTGTAAACTATTCGTAGTTTTCGGGCATCGCAGCGAGAAGTGCTTGAATGCGTTCTTCGGTAACGGCCCCTTCACGTTTGATGTTGAGTTGTCCGTCGATGAACTCGATGACTGTGGAGGGGAGGGATTCGGGAATGTCGCCGGCCTGCACGAAGATGTCGACGTGGTTTGCGAAATTGCGCTGAATGAGCGCAGGAGAAGAGGCGCCGTGTTTTCGTTCGCGGTTAGCGCTCGAAACGAGGAGTGGACGGTTGAGTTCTTTGAGGAGCTTGACAATCCATGATTCGCTGGGGATGCGAACGCCGATTTTTCCGCCGACTTTGGTGATGGGTTTTACAATTTTTGCGGGCAGGGTATCTTCGTTCGGGTCAAGACGGATCGTCAATTCACCTGGCCAGAGGGTTTTTGCGAGGAGCTTTGCCTGAGGCGGAATGTGAGAGGCGACCTGTTTGAGCATGGTGTGGTCTGGGATAAAGACGAGCGAAGGTGCTTTTGCGGTGCGGTGTTTTGACAGAAGCAGTGCATTGACGGCTTTTGGATTTGTGAGATCGGCGAGAATTCGATAGCTTGAGCGGCATGGGAGGCAAATGAGTCCGCCGGCTTCGAGGCAGCTTCGGACGTTGACAAATTCAGAGCCTCGCACCATATCCTGTAAATCAATTGTGCGCATAATGTCTCCTTATGGTAGATTAGGCCTTGAGGCCACGAGATTGATTTATAATCAATTGTGTCGATATCGCAAAGAAATAGGTAAAGGTTGAGCGATGCGAAAGAAAATATTGTTGGGAATAATCGTAAGTGCAGTGATTCTTGGTGCGGCCGCAGCGGTATGTTTTGCGCAGACACCGAAGCCGACGGTAGAACCTGGAGAAGGCTCGGACAAAGCCCCTGCGAACGATGAAGTGTCGCGCGCGGAGGCGACGATGCCGACGGAAGCGCGCTTTGTAGGTGCTGCGAGTGAGACGGGTCCAGTTCGAGATCACAATGAAGATTCGTACGGGGTATTTCGCGATGCCGGGGTGTATTTGGTAGCAGACGGCATGGGCGGTCACGCAGCAGGTGAAGTTGCGAGTGCGATGGCCGTCGAATATATTGGCAAATACATGTCGTCGCCGCTTCATAATATATTTCGCAAAGCGATGCCTCAGTTGGCAGTAGCGTGGCTTGAGACGGCGTATCGCGTAGCGCACGAGGCCATTTTGAAGCGCTCGCGCATGAATCGCGCAGAGCGCGGCATGGGGACGACGGCTGTTTCAGTTTTAACGACCCCTGCGGGCGTATGGGTTGTCAATCTGGGCGATTCGCGTTGTTATCGCATTCGTGACGGAAAGATCACGCAGATTTCGCATGATCATTCGCTGGTTCAGCAGCTCATTGATGAGGGTCAGCTCCGCACACCGGAGGAGATAGCGCGTTTTCCGTACAAGAATATTATTACGCGCGTAATGGGTACGGACGGAGATTCTGAGAGCGAGACGTTTTATGATGCGCCTCAGAAGGGGGATATTTATTTGTTGTGCAGCGACGGTTTGACGAACGAGGTCGAAGAGCAGCAAATTGTTGAAATTGTGGGTCAACACGGGGAAGCCATGCAGGAAGCGGCCCAGGCATTGGTGGACACGGCGAAAGCTAACGGCGGTCACGACAACATCACGGTTGTGTTAGTGATGATGTAGGCTTCGCCTATTGCCCGAAGGGGGCAATACGGCTTCGCCGCCGCCCTATTCGCGGTGCGAATACGGTCGGCCTTGTTTGCGGATATTGTGAAACGCGGTTCAGTTTGTAGCGAGAAAAGCGCGGCATGTTGAACAGAGATAGGGGGAATTCTTGACCGGTTAGGCTAATGTTGTTATAGGAAGCATGTTTTTGTGTGTGCCCCCACGCACTGAAGAGGTAATGGCATTGAAGTTAATTAGATTTATTACAATTCTGCTATTAGCGATTCTTCCGAGTACGGTGTATGCGGATGGAGAAGTAGAAGAGAAGCTGTATAACTTCGATGACATGCTAATTGATGGCGCGTTTAGAGATCCGCAAGGCATGTTTGAACGTGCACGCAGTGAGGCCGAGTTTGAAGGTGCTCTGAAGCTGGAGCGCAGTTTTATGGACGGCGTTCAAGAAGATACATTAGAGACATCCATGCGCCCGTAGAGGGTGCGGCAGACGATAAGGGAGTGAAGAAATGAAAGTAACATGTAGTGGTTGCGGAGCGGAGCACTGGTTGCCTGATATGCACGTTGCCAATGGCGCCTGCCGTACGCGGTGTCCGAAGTGTTCAACGGAGCTGATGTATGACGCGAGCATGAGAGACCCATCAGCGGATACGCCGATGTGGCACTATCTGTCAGCGAGCGGCGAACAGAACGGTCCCGTCTCTTCACAGAACATCGAAGAGTTATACATGAACGGCCAGGTCACGATGGATTCGCTCGTATGGGCGAATGGCATGCCAGACTGGGCGACGTTGGGCGCAGTTCCAGAACTAGAGTATCTTCGTTCGATATTGAATTCAGAGGACGCAAGTGAAGAGGAAGAGACACGCATTGGCAATGCTCCAGCCCCGTTCACGGCAGCATCTGCTTTTGGTGGCAGCGGTGAAGAGACTGCTGCGATCGATATTAGTGAATTGAACAGTGCCTATGGCCCAGGAGAATCAGGGATCGTGGGTATGAATGGCGGTGCCCCTGAAGAGGATTTTTCGTTTGACATGGGTTCCCAGCAGTCACCTGCGCCGCAGGCAGGCTCGGGATTTAACAATGCGAATGATATGATCGGCGCCCAGGGTGGTGAGAGCTCCGTTCTATTCAGTCTTTCGAGCCTTCAGGCAGTTGGCCCTGCACCTTCAACCGCGAGTTCAGGTTTGTCGGTGGGAGGCGGCGATGGTATGCTTGACGTTAAAGCACTGGCCGACGCGAATGCAGGCAGCAAAAAGCGAAAGACTTTTGAGGCAGATCCGTTTGATAACAGTGTAGGTATGGTGAATCGCCAAAACATTGAGTTTGGCAACAAAAAAGACAATACGGGACTTTACATCGGCATTGGTGTGATTGCAGCTCTTCTCGTAGGTGTCATTATTGTTTTGGTCGTTCTGTTTTCGGGCGATAAAAAGGATAATGGTCCTCAGCAGGCACTTGATACGCAAGCGGCCGCATTGCAGGCGAATGCCGGTGGTACGGGTGTAGAAAGTGAAGTGGCCTTGAAATCGAAAGAAGAAAGCGCCAAGAAAGCTGAGGCAGAAGCAGCCAAAAAAGCTGAAGAAGAAGCAGCGGCAGCCAAGAAAGCTGAAGAAGAAGCCGCGGCAGCCAAGAAAGCTGAAGAAGACGCAGCGGCGGCCAAGAAAGCCGAAGCAGAAGCAGAAGCAGCCAAGAAAGCTGAAGAAGAAGCAGCGGCAGCCAAGAAAGCCGAAACCAAGAAACCCGCGGATACGAAAGCCGCAGCAGCACCGAAAACGACAACACCTGCGAAGACAACAGCGCCGGCTGCTAAGAAACCCGCGGATACGAAAGCCGCAGCAGCGGCACCGGCTCCTGCAGCTGGTGGTGCTACGCTTACCAAAGAACAGGTTCAGAGCGTCATTCGTTCGAGTTTTGCGAACGTCCGTACCTGCAGCCGTACGTCTGCAACCAAGGGCCAGATGAAGGTTTCATTTACGATTAAGGCTGACGGTAAAGTTACGGGAGCAAAATGCGTTTCGCCGGAATTTGCCGGTTCGCCCGCAGCAACCTGCGTCGTCAAAGTTGTCAATGGTCTGAAGTTCCCTGCTTCGAGCAAAGACACCCCGGTTACGTATCCGTTCCAGATTCAATAATCTGAATCGCTCCGTTTGCGCGCCGCAGGCTCGAGGGGGTAGCGGCGTATTGCCGGCAGGCAATAGCCGCTCAGGGGGAGACTTCCCCCACCTAAAAAAGTTTGAAAATCAGCGCTCAGAGCAGCAGTTGGAAGCCCGATCTGAATCCAGATCGGGCTTTTTGTTTTTTTTGGAGCCACAAGAATCTAAAAAGTTGCGCGGCGCTTTGTGTAATGGTAGTGCAAAATAAGTTTGTAAAACTGGAGTGAGAAAACAGAAATGTTTTCGCATGCCTATGCAGAGAGGGAATCGTTACAATGGATTATCAGTCCGATAATGAGCTTTATCCATCTGGAATGATCATAGCCGACAACTACGAGATCGTGAAGCACCTGGCCTCAGGTGGAATGGCGCACGTGTATATCGCGCTTCAGAATAAGCTGGGACGCCGCGTTGCCCTCAAGGTTCTCAATAGTACTTGCTGTGCAAATCATTCCGTTGTGACACGTTTTGTGAATGAAGCCCGCATTGTTGCCCAGCTTCATCATCCGCATATTGTCGAGGTGTACGACGTTGGCGAAACCGAAGATCATCGTTCGTTTATGGCGATGGAGCTTTTGGAAGGCAGGAGTTTGGGAGATCGCATCAAAGAGGGTGCGATGTCGCCGCAAGAGTCTTACCCGATTGTTCGTCAGGTCGCGGAGAGTTTGGCAGAAGCGCATGCAAAAGGCGTCATACATCGAGATCTTAAGCCGGAT
Organism: Myxococcota bacterium; assembly: GCA_045599585.1. Lineage (GTDB taxonomy): Bacteria > Myxococcota_A > Bradymonadia > UBA4248 > UBA4248 > RGIG464. Next base: position 78,936 of record JAZRWH010000024.1, on the reverse strand, counting down.
AATATTTTTTTGACGCTTAAGAGTGGTGTGAAGACGCTGGATTTTGGTATAGCCAAAGTACTTCACAGTGATTCGATGGACAAAGCGGAAGAAAAGCTGACGCGAGCAGGTACGGCGCCGGGAACACCGGAATATATGAGTCCGGAGCAAGCACGCGGTCAGGATCTTGATGCTCGAAGCGATTTGTATTCCTTAGGAATCGTATTTTATGAAATGCTTTCTGGGCATCCACCTTTTGAAGAACCCACATTTTTGGCGACCATATTAAAGCAGGTACAGTCACCGCCACCTCCGCTTCCAGCAAACGTGCCCGTGCCATTGGCGAATTATATTATCAATCGTCTTTTGGCGAAGGATGCGAATTGTCGTCCCGAAAATGCGAATGCGCTGATTGCAGAACTTGATGAGCTAGCCATAAAGCTGAATATCAAAGCAGATGAAGCCGCTCAGGGTCAAAGTCTCATTATCGCATTGAGCGAGATAGAGCAGCTAAAACTGCAGCTTGCTGCGACGCAACAAGAGCTTCAGCGTTCGCGCGATATGGCGTGTCTAGAGATTGAGGATCTCAACAAGGCAAACGAGAGTAGTTTGCGTCCACCGGCAGATGCTGTTCAAGGATTGTCGATTGCGGCACCTGGAGCGAGTAATTCGGGCTCGCCATCGTTGTCTGTCAATATGGCAGGTTTGGCAAATCTTCAGCCGTCGTCATCGAACAAGCAGTCGTTCATTGAGCCGCGCAATATGGGTGAAGGCTCCATGTCGATGAACATGAATCAACTGTCAGCAGGCAATCTTGGAATGAATGCCAATACGGCAGTTCCTCCAGCGCGTAATGGTGCGATACCTCAGCCAATGAGGCGTCCAGCGCAGCCGATGCAGCCTGGTGCAGGGCATGCTGTTCAACCGGGGACGTGTGCGCCTCCGCCTGTACCGAGTGCATATCATTCGGGCGTAGCGGGCGTGTCAGCAAATGAAAGTGTTCCGCCGGCGCGAAATACAGTTATGCCGTCGAATCCAGCTTATTCGCGTGCGACTGTTCCTCCGAGAGGTGTTGTAGCTCCGAATGGCGTGCCAGCAAATGGCGTACCTATGTCGAATCGTGTTGGAGTAGCGCCCAACGTTATGCCAACCAATGCAGCAGCGATGTCTGGACGTGGCGTACCAGTATCACCCAATGTGGGGATGCAGAATGCTACCGGCATGATGCAGCAAGCGCCTACGACGCCGGCTCACGGGGCAAATATGGCGTCCAATGGTGTTTCGCAGGCAGGTCCTGTCGCCAATAGTATGATGGCAAATGCCCCGGCAATGTCTGCTCCGGTTGGTGCTTCTGGTAGAGGGATGCGTCCTGGCTACGACGATTCTAATTCGAACCGTCCGATGCCTCAGCCGCCAGCAAGCCCGATGGCTTCACGAAATCGCCCGATGCCGGTCACGCCAGGTCGGAGACCCAATCCTAATGTCAGTAGCGAAATCAGTTCGCAGAACCCGCGCATTGAGCGAGGACAGGAGGTCGAAAGACAAAATCGTGCAGCATCGCAAAGCGGAATGCGTCAGGCGCCTCAGAGTCGACAAATGCAAGAAAATTCTATGTCGTTTGGTGCCTCCGATATGGTGATGTCGGCGCACTCGTACGAGGTTATGCGTTCTTTGGAAATGTCAAACCAGGAAGCAGGACGAACTGCTGCTGTTGATTCTTATCCGGGATCAGGTCGAAATCATGCTGACGCAGAGGATGTATGGCAGCCTAGCAGTGACGAGTTTTACGGATCTGGCGTTTTACGTGATGATTCAGCGTATTCAGAGTCTCATTCGTCTGGTTGCCAGGAATCGCCCCCCTCAAGACGTCAACCGAATAGGCCAGCAGAAGAGAGTTTTTATGACAACGACGACGAAGAGGACATTGTTGTTCCGCAGCCACGGTTTGCGTCGCAACAAAATTTGTCGCCCGTGCACGAAACATCGTCTTATGGACGTCGCAAGAGTACTCCGAACGAAGCGGGTCGCAACGGGGCAGGGCGTAATGTTTCTGTGAGTGCGGAAGCCGTCTCTGAAACTTCATTTCGGAGCAAGCCGCAGGATGTTTTGACGGGCAGAGTTTCTTCAAAGAGCGGCCGAAGTCGCATTGATGGTGCTGCGCAAGAAAAATTTATGCAATTTTCGCAGCCGCTTCTAAAAATTTTTGGTCCGAGTCGAATTGAGGCCATGCTGCATTTTTCACAAGGTATCTGGAATGCAGCAATTATGGGGACATCCGCGATATGCGAGCTTAAAGAAAGCTTACGAGATAATGCAGCAATGTTAAAACTTGTCGATGGAATGATAGGAAGAAAATTAAAAATGTTTGATTCTGATCGTTGGATCATAGACGAGTTAAGCGTGACAGTAGATGCATCAGGTAGGATGTCGATGGACTTCGTTCAGATTAAAAGCGAATAAAATGCGGAAAGTGAAGTTTTTGCTTTATTGTGTTCGGAGATAAAGAGAAAAAACGCAAAAAAAGCGAAGATGTAACGTTTTAAAAAGGTTGATTGTCAGATAAAATGCGTTTAGGTTTTAAATTTATGAATATAATTCAAATTTAAAATTTAAGGGATTTTAAACGGATTTAGGGATTTCATTGTGTTTTCTAAGGAAACAGGAAGCGATGAAAAGGAGAGAAAAAACGAAAAAACGAAAAAAATGCAATTTTGGGGTAGACAAGAGAAAACGATTTATGTAGGTAGGCAAATGTGAGAGTAACGCCGCCAATATCAACACGCAAAAAAACGCGTCAAGGCGGAATTTTTATACAACTCCAAGGAAGGATCATTTTAGACCAGTCAGTACTCTAATTAAGAGCAAGTAGACAGGTGGTTAAGGAGTAAGACAATGAAAGAAACATGGAAAAGAAGTGCGCTACTGGCGACGCTGCTTGCAGCGGCTGCAGCCGGTGGATGTGCGCAGGATATCGGTGATATAGATCGTACGTCTCCGGATAAAATCCTGAAGTCTGATCTTACGTCTGGAACATGGTGGATGAGTCAGAAAGTCACGCACGTTGACTCAGTCTCCAGTGATGAATATTTTGAAGGACTTATGTCCGACATGGACAAAGTACGCTTCGTAGCAGAAGAGAACTACCTTATTGCGTACCGTGCGTATCCTGATCTCGCGGGTTCAGACGACACCACGAAGAACTTCTACGGCGAAGATTCGTACGAAGAGCTTTATGGCGGCAACTACACCGGCACGATCAAGGCGGTGTATCCGATTTCGTCACACTTCGACGTTCAGAGAACATACGACCCCTCAACAGGTGAACAGTCCAACGTCATCGTTGAGAATTCAAGTGACCGCAATTGGTGGGAACGCGATTACATGCGCGTAGACTGGTCATCGAATGCGATCATCAACTTCGAATGGAGATTGTATTATGGACTCGCGCCGACAATCATGCTTTCCTATTCTCATAATGATGAGATGAGTGAAGACGGCAGCGATCCGAATGCACCTTACTTCGAACGCAATGAAGAAGGTATTCTTACCTACTTCGATACACCGGCTACGTATATTGCTCAGCCTTCGATTTGGGGTTGTGTTTACGGTGCATGGTTCGGTAACTGGTTTGGTTCCTGTGATGCAACGTCTGTCCGCATTGTAACGAGCTTTGTCCACGATCTCGGCGATCGTGATTACGAAGCGGTTGAGTATTCCAACCAGGATATGGTTCGTTTCGGTTATTTCCGCAGCGAACGTACGACGTATGATCCTTATGTCGGTATCCTCAATGATGGTCAGATCCGTTTGGCTAACCGCCACAACATCTGGGAAGCGACGCACGACAAGGGTAACTTGATTGCGTTGAGTGATCGTAAAGTCAAAACGATGCCGTACTACATTCGTAATCTCGACGACGAACAGTACCTCGAGGGTGCAGCTTACCGCGTCATTGAAGACTGGAACGAAACCTTCAAGAAAGCAGTCCGAGTTATTCAGAGCAAAGATCTGGGAAGCCTCAATGCGGAACAGTTCGTTGAGACACGTTACACGTCTCTTGATGCTCCCAACAAGTCCCTCATCGGCCGTATCAAGAAATCAACGGTTTCCGGTGAACGTAGACTTGCCAGCAACAGTGACCGTGTAGGTTCCTTCGTTGGCGGCGATCAAGATGTCTTCGTGCTTTGCCATATCCCGGTTCAGGCTGTCGATAATACAGAAGTCTGCGGTCCTGTGGGTTATGCTCCTCGTGAAGGTGACTTCCGTAGAAACGTCGTTTGGCTCATCAATCAACGTCAGGATGTCGGTCTCCTCGGTTATGGCCCTGGTGCAAGCGATCCTCTTACCGGTGAAACGTTCTCTGGTAACGCCCACGTCTACACTGCGCCTATGGCTCGCCAGGCAAACTCCATCCTTGACTTCATTAAATATATCAACGGTGATCTCACGGATGAAGGCGTTGCTGCCAACGCAGAAGCTATCGCCCAGGCAAGAGATACAGCTGGTAAATTCGTAGATCTCACCAGAATGAGCAACGAAAGTGCCGCTAAGAGACTCACGACTGCTGATCGTCGCGCGAAAGCTCAAAAATCGCTTGAGATGAAAGTTAAAAAATCCAATCTCAAGAAATACGATTACACCTCCGTCGATTCTAAGATCCAGTCTGTCTTCGCATCCGGTATCGTTCCCGGTACGGTTGACAACAAACTTCAGCAGAATCTCGCTAAGAAGATGAACACGGGTAGTGCTGCTGGTCTTTCTGATGAGGCCAAACAGTTCGCTACGGTCGCTTCTGCGCTTAGCCCCAAACAGCGTAACTTCCGCAACACGCTCAGAAGTGAGCTCGGTGCAAAAGGTTATTGCTTCGAAAATGATTCGTTCGGTTTCGATCCTAACTACGCTGCAATTGCACGCGAATACATGGGCCGTACCGATTATCAGGATATCCTCTATGAGCTCCGCAGCCGTGTCTTCGTCTCTACGACGCTCCACGAAATGGGCCATAGCTTCGGTCTCCGCCACAACTTCTCCGGCTCTTACGACTCCCTCAACTACCAGAACCGTTACTGGGAACTTCGTGCAGACGAAAACTTCAATAAAGACATTTCCACTTACCAGGATATGCTCAAACTGTACGATTATTCCGACAAACAGCTCGGTCGCTCTGGTTATGAAGAAGGCGCCGGTGAAATTGCACAGGGCGCTGGCAAATCCGACGCTATTAAAGGTGGTTTGATGACCAACATGTACTCCTCCATCATGGATTACACGGCTGGTGCAACGAACGACTTCAGTGGTCTCGGTAAATATGACCTCGCTGCTATCATTTACGCTTACAGTAAAGGTTATGACCTCGTAAACGAAACACCCGCAGAGTGCGCTGCTCGCGGTGGTAAAATGGTCGGCACGAAGTGCGGACGCGAAGTCGATGGTATCATCGAAGTCTTCTCGAAGAATAAAAGTGAACTCGGCGCCTTCGGTGCTGTCCTCACTGCAAAAGATACGACGGGCGCTGTCTCCGCAAAAGTCAAAGTTGACGCTGATGGCTCCGGCAATTACGTAACCAAGACTGTTTACAGTACATTCGACGATGCGACCACAATCGGTCAGCCTTATCTCGAACTCGTTCACTACCAGAATATGGCCCGTGCTTACTCGAAAGACGTCTTCGACGGCGATGTCCCGAAATTCGTCTCCGAACGTAAATACAGCCGTATCGAAGATTACCTCGCAAGCAAAGCAAATGATGGCGATAATGCCCTCGTTCGCGTACCTTACCTCTTCTGCTCTGACGAAAACGCCGGTCAGCTCGCTTCGTGCAACCGCTTCGACTTCGGCGCTGACGCTCTCGAACAGATGCTCTACTACATCAACGAGTATAACAATTACTACTGGTTCACAGATTACGCCCGTGGTCGTTCCTACTGGAACTCCTGGAGCGCTGCCAATCGTCACATGGGCACGTTCCTCGATATCTCGGACCGCTTCCAGAACTGGTACGTCGGTAGCAGAAGTGCTCTCGACTCCGTTATCGATCAGTACAGTGATGTCGATCTCGAACTCAACGAAAACGTCGGTAATGCCGCTGTTGCCGCTGGTTTCAACCTCATCGCTAAAGCTCTTGTAACGCCTGAATATGGTCTCTTCTGCGAACGCGTCGACAATGGTCACCTCTTCGGTCTCACCGCTGACGATGAAGCTGCTGAGGAAACAAGCAAATTCTATCGCAGTGCTTTCTGCGGTAGCCAACTCAAAGATCCTAATTACTTCTACGTTAAACCCGGTGAAGGTCGCCGCCATTACCAGAAATACGATGTCGATTACGGCTACAATTATCAGTGGAACGATTTCGAACTTGAACACAACTACACTGCGTTCATGGCCGCTATGTCCCTCTTCGATAACGAAGCTGACGTCATCATCGACTCCGGTGACGTGGGTACCTACACATTCGGTTACTTCGATTACTACAAAGAAGAACTCACCGCGATGATCAATGCGCTCTACTCTGAGAATTACAAAGGCTATAGCCCGCGTCTCGATCTCTCTAAGGGCGAAAAGATCACTGTCAATGGCGAAGAATACAAGACCGGTACGCTCGTCTATCGTCCGATCACCTTCGCTCGTTGGTACGGCAAAGATGACACTTCCGTCTCCTATGATCCTGTCACGGGTATGACGAAAGCTCAGTTCGATACGCTCGAAGCTGGTAACGTGCCTCTCTTCGGTGCTTGCGAATCTTCTAGTGATTGTATGGCCGATCCTAACGCTGCAATGGCTTACTGCAGTGACTGGGGTGACGGCGGTGGTAATCACTGCACCCCCATCTACGAAGATGCCAATGCTGCCAAACAAGTTTGCCCCACCTCGGGTAGTGTCTATCAGGTTAGTAGCGATGGCTCGCTCTTCGCTTGCCTCCCCGCTGCAAACTCCTTCACAGCTGCTGCTTGGGACAATGCTTTCGCCGGCGTCTCCGCTTGCTCCGCTTCAAACCCCATCGGTAAATGTGCTAATAGCTCCGATACGTGCGATAATGGCACGTGCCGTCCGATTAACCCCGTCGTCGATACTGACACAAGCCTCACCGTTAAGGTTTACATGACCCTCTACGCTATGCTCTATAGCGGCCCCATCGGTATGGATCCTTCCTTCAACGATCAGCTCAATGTCTATAGAGATGACTCTGGTGAAGAAATCAGACCGGGTTACGGCTACAAAGCTGTTACCTTCACCGATCCCTTCACAGGTTCTGTCTACGGCGCGAATACGCTCGATTGTGAATCTGTCGATGACGACGATGATCTCCCCGCTGCTTGCTATGGCGATATGAACTTCGTCGATGTCAGCGGTGGCGCAATGCTCATCAATGCCGCAAACGACAATGCTGAGAGAATGCTCGCTGCTTACCGTGAACTCCTCGAAATCGACTCCACAATGACGGATGCTGACTTCGATGACGAATCAAGCCCCAAACATAAAGCCTATATGGATGCTATGTATCGCTGGTACGCTTACCGTTATCAGACAGAATACAGTATCCGTGACATTAACTGGATTCGTAGTATCTATCCGTTCCTCGGTGGTCTCTACTAATCTCCCCTCAGCTTGCTTGACGAGCTGAATCTCCTAGCCCCGCTGTTATGGCGGGGCTTTTTTTTCCCCTTTCTCTACGTGGTGCTCTTTTTTGTGGGGGAAGTCTCCCCCTGAGTGGCTATTCCTCATGCGTCGATCCATAAATCGACACATGAGGAATACGCCACTACCCCCTCTTTCCCGCAGGGGCTGAATACAAAATTTTCTATTTATATTAATGGATATAGCTAAATTTTAAAATTTTGATACGTTGTAAAAGATAATTTTAAAATTTAGGTAAATATTGAACTATATTTTAGGCTTTTCTAGCGTTAGTCGTGTTTGTCAGTTGAGCTAAAATAGGGTATATGGACAAATTACGGTTTTTTCAGTTGGTGATTTGAACCGGTAATTTGTGTTGTGAGGATAAAAATGGCTCTTGATAACGATAATAAGAATGCAGAATCTGGACTTATGCTTAACTTTGAAGACGGCATTAGTAATTTGAATCTTGATTCTGTCGCCGGAGCTGGCAGTCTTGATGGATTTCCGTCTTTTGATGGATTGGGGGACGAGCTCGCAGATCTCCCAGAAACAGGTGCACATGATCCTTTGTTTTCGTTGGATAAACCCAATATTCCTCAGGTAAAGCCTTCTTTTGATGGGGCTGTTGATTTCCCCTCGCTCAAAGGAATCGGCGTGCCGTCTAGCAAAAGTGCCCCCGACGACGCATTCCCCTCGCTCAAAGGAATTGGCGTGCCGTCTAGCAAAAGTGCCCCCGACGACGCATTTCCCTCGCTCAAAGGAATCGGCGTGCCGTCTAGCAAAAGTGCCCCCGACGACGCATTCCCCTCGCTCAAAGGCTTTGATCTGCCTTCGCCTAAAGCTTCGGCATCGGTCGGATTGCCTATGCCCAAAGGCCTTGATTTGCCTAAACCCAAATCTTCTGCCTTTGCTGGTCTCCCTTCTCCCAAAGGTTTTGATCTTCCTACGCCAAAAACAGCATCCGCAGATGGCTTGCCTTCTCCAAAAGGCTTTGATCTTCCTACGCCTAAAACAACATCTGCAGATGGCTTGCCTGAACCTAAAACGGGCGATTTTAAAAGCTTAAGAATGGATGATGATCCTTTGGGCCTCAATTTGGATCTATCGCCCGCAAGTTTAAACTTGGATAACGCACTTCATAGTGCTAAGCGTGACGTTGAATCTGCACCTGAATTTAATACGGTAATTCCGGCAAATAAAGTGAGCGTTCAAAGAGGCGTTGATGAAGATGTTGCGAATATTACCATGTTGCGTGGTGATGAACGCAAATCGTTTGCGTCAAACAATGAAGCTCCCAGAAAGCCGACGATGGCCTTCGGTACGTTCTCTTTCGATGAGCTCAATGATCACGACCGCCTTGAAGAGGAAAAGAAAAAACGCACTTCTCAGGAAGAACGTGCAATCAATAACGCAATGCGCGGCTTCGAAGCGTCTTTAGAAAACAATGAACGTCTTTCGGAACGTCAATCTCCAAAATCTTCTGCACAAACGACGGCTCAACAGTTGCCAAATACTGGCTTCGCTGCGCCTAAAATTCGTCTAAATAATAGCGGAACACAAAACGCTGATCCCCTCGGCTTGGATTTCACCTTGGATCCCTTCGATAAAAATAGCGATTCCGGATTGCCCCTTAATGATGATCCGCTCGGTGTGATGGGCATGGCGCGCGATGCGTCCGCAGAATCCCGTGAGCAAAGATCTGGCTTGCTTCGCGTCGATTTTCAAAATGATTCGTCCACTCCGATTCCCGATGCGATCTCTATGGCTCAGATCGATAAAAGTATCGCAGCCGAAAAATTGGAAAGCCAAAAACAACAAATTCCTCAAGCACCAGTCGCTCCGACTTTTGATGTCCTCGGTCTCCTTTCAGAAGATCCTAACGGGGACTCCTGCTTTGGCGAAGTTCCGCCGCTCGTAAATAATACTCCCGCCAAAAATGCTAACCCCGTGCCTTTGATGGCTCCTCCCCCTCAAAAAGGTGAAGTCGCAGAAGTCGGTTTGCAAGATGAGGCGATCGGCGAAGGCGAAATGGTGTTCGATATCGCCTCCATTAAAGCCGCTGAGGCCGAAAAGTCCATCATTACTTCAAATGAAAAAGAAAGAGCCGAAAAAGCTGCTAAAGAATCTGCAAAACGAAAACGTACGAGCAAAATCATTATTGGTTGCGCAATCGCTTTCGTGATCTTCGCAATCGCATTTGCAATCGTCTCCTGGGTCATTCAGCAGAAAAATGTAGGTGATCAAGAACTGGCTCCCGTCGATGAAACCTTTGTCAACGAGATCCGCGATGACTTGCTTCGCGCTGATTCAGTCGAATCATACAAACAATTCTATGAAGGCGCGATCGCCAATTTGCGCGTGCTCACGATTGCCAATGAGGATCGCCTCGACAATCGTGGTAAAGCAATCGTTGGTATGTTGTTCGGAAGCGCCTATTATGCTGAAGAACTCCAAGACTCCATTGAAACAATCAATAATAATGTCCCCGAAATCGAAAAAGATGGATATTGTAAAGCTGGGTGGTGCAGTGTAGGTCTCTGGGGATGGGAATTGATCAATGGCTCTCCCGAAAAGGCCGCTGAATACGAACAGGCTGCACAAGCTGACCCCGCCTTCTCAAATGTCGTCCTGATCATCAAAGCACTGGCAGCTAAAAAGAAATTTGAATCCGCTGCTGCCACGTATGACGAAAAAATGGCATGCGTAAACGAGATCAAAGATGCCCTTAAAAACGTTTCCGGTTGGCCTATTGCAGATGCTATCTACGCAGAAGCGTGTATGCATTCTGGCGCATTTAACGAAGCTGCCGACAGATTGGCTGCCTACACTCAAGACGCCAATCAAAAAACAACAGTAGCCATACAACTCCTTTCGGCGATGAATCAGTTCCAATTGGGGAACTATTCTAAAGCCTTGGCTCAGGCTGATGAGCTGATCAAATCGTCTGAGAATGACGAAAATACACGCAAAAAAGCAAATACAATTCGGTTCCGCGCACAAGCTTACTCCGGTGATTGGAATGCTTTCATAAAACCGATTGAAGACGATCTAAACGCTTATCGTGACGATTTGCAGGCACTCTCTGCTATCGCTGATATCTGTATTCAGCTGGGACATGCCGAATCTTGTCAGATCTTGTTCAAATCCCTCTTGGATGGTGGCGATACGAAAGATGTGCTGCTTTATGAACTCTATGCACGCGTGAGCATTTACGCCGCTGGTTTTGAAAACCTCTATTTCGATAATGTTCAGCCGAATCAGAATTTGCTCGAGTCAATGGCCCGTACCCTGGCGGAAGGCATCAAACTTGACTCAAGTAGAATGTCCCTCTGGCTCTATCGTGCCGTCGTTGAATTCGCGCGCAAAAATTACTCGGATTCGATGGAAGCTATCGTCGAAACTGAACGCTCGTCAAGCGTTTCTTGGGTACTCCGCGTCCGTTCCATGATTCAGAAAAAAATTGATGGCGAAGATAACGTTTATGATGCGATTAATCTGAATGAATGGATAAATGAAGCCTTTGGGGCAACAGAATCATACGTTCTGCTCACATTCTTGATCCACGCTGGAAAAAATCAGGAGGCCTTTGACTTCTCAAAACGTATGATCGCCCTCTATCCTCAAGATTCAAGACTTAGAGTCGCGCATTTCGTTGCCGCTGTCGCGCTCCAGGATCGTGATGCCGTCGAGGCCGATATCGCTGAACTTAAAAAAATGCACGCCCTTACCAGCGAGATTCAATATAAATTGGCTCGCTTCCTCAATGATTTAGGTGATCCGGATGCGGCTCTTAAACGCATGAGTCAGCTCGTCGCTCAAGAACCCAATAACCCGATGTTCCTCTATTACACCGGCCTCCTCTTCTTTGAACGTGGCGTCTACGATTCCGCAAAGCAGTACTTCGACAAAACAATTAAGCTGGATGTCAGTAAACCTGAACTCTACTATTATAATGGACGATGCGCTTACGAATTGGGCGATTACGCTTTCGCTCTCTCCCAGTTTAATGAAGCTCATAACAAAAATGATCGTAATCAGTCCTATAATCTCTGGATGGCAAACGCTCTGGTCAAAATCAATGAGCTCGAAGATGCGCTCCAAATGTACACTGTCGTCATCGATCGATATAATAATGACGCTGATTATAAAAAATCTGCTTCGGATGAACAAAAACACGAAATGGCTGTCGCTTACTATGAGCGCGCTCGCATCTATCAGGCAAAACAAAAACGTAGCGATGCCTCTAAAGACTTCTTGAAAGCTGAAGCCATTGAACCGACAAATATGGAGTTCGCTAAAGGGTATGCGATCTTCTTATATGAATCTGGGGATGTCAAAAAGGTTCTCGAAAAGATCAAACTCATTGAAAGTACACCAGATTCAATGGACGCTACCCGCTATTACATCAAAGGTTTGGCTCTCCTGAAGCTCGATAAGCGTAGCGAGGCCCTCACAGCCTTTGAACTCGCTCGCGATAACGGCTTTGCTGATCTCGAACAAACAGGTATCAACGGTCTCTATGATTCCGCTGAGATCTATGAGCGAATCGGTTATATGTATCGCGACGCTGGTCGAAAAAAAGATGCGAAAGCTATGCTCAATCTCTATCTCGAAAAAGCTAAGACCTTGAGCGAAAGATCAAAACGCGAAATTGAAAATGAATTACAACGTCTCTAATTATTATTTCTATCCCCGTAATAATAAAAACTGAGCCCTCTTTTAAAGGGGGAAGTCTCCCCCTGAGCGGCTATTTGCAAGCAAATACGCCGCTACCCCCTCTCGCCTTGCAGCGCACATTACCGGTGACTCAGTGTTGTTGTAATATAAAGTAACAGTGCTTATACAATTTAAAATTGTATGATACAGAGTAAAAAGGAAGTCTCAATCATGAAACTATTATGCGTCGTCAACCGCTTTTTGCAAAAATGCCTTACAGATGGCCTCAATGGTGCAAATTTGACTTTCTGCTCTCAGTGGGATGAGGCCGCATCCGCTTTAACCCAATCTCAGTTTGACTTCGTTATCATTTGGGGCGAGTTGGTCGAGGATGAAGCTCACCCCATTCTCCTTTGGTCGGCTGCTAGTCAGTTGAGACTTTTGCGCGTTCCAGCTGTTTTCATTGGCTTACAGCACGATGCTTCAATGATCCTTAAGCAGTTTTATCCCGATACAAAACAAGTCCCATACCCAGAGTCCGCTTCGAGCTTCTTTTTCAGTCTGCAAAATACACAGCCTGACCTCATCGGCGGCATCTTAGACAATTTAAATAAACAAGATTCCGCAAATGGCGCACGCCCACTCCTCTCCTCTTTGGGAAGTCGGCAGCGTACGCGCAATTCCGTCTCCTCAACGTCCGCTGTCTCTGCTGGACGAAGTGTCGCTGGGCGCTCCGGTGGCCCCGCTTCGATTTCTAAAGCTAGATACTCTCGCGATTCTTTGGCCGATATCAGTTCTGCCCCCCTTGGACTTAAACCTCCTTCGGTCGGCGCGATGCGCGCTGTGCCTGCCGGTGGCAATCACTCTCCCTACTATCCGCCAATTAATAAAGATGACTCAAGCTCCGATCTTCAGCTCGTCGTCGAGGATATTTCTTCCGGTATCTCTGGACTCTCACCAATCTCGTCTACCGAGATTTCTGCTATCGATCGCGCCCTCCGCTCCTCCGGGGATAGCCAGAGCGTGAGCGGTAACATCGATGCCGGTGCTGCAAATTCGCGTCGTTCCCAAACGCCTGATCCTTACCTCGATACCCAGTCCTCTCAGGTCAAATTGAATTCTGCTGATGGTGAGGTCTCCGTTCGTCGTTCGGCAAGTGAATTCCTCTTGGGCGTGCTCGAATTCGGTACCCTTATGCGCGTCGCAATGACCCTTAAACGCCTTAAAATGACAGGTGTTCTTGAAATTAAAAATGATACGAGACGCCTGCATATTGAATATAAAGATGGTAATACTTTCTCAAATAGTCAACAACTCCTAATTGAAAGCGCTTTTACTTGGGAATGTGGCGAGTATAACTTTAATGCAATGTCCATGCTCTCACGTGATTGTACGCCAATCAATATTGAAGAGATTATTACAAAAGTCGTCCACGAACAGCTCTCCCTTAACCCCATCCTTCGTGCGCTCGGCTTTGAAATGCGCCATTACATCCTCGTCACTGATTGCTTTAATCCTAAATATCACGCCGTCGTTTCTTCACCTTGGTGGGAAAAATGTTATGGCGAAACTAGACTCAATGACATTATGGGCGCGGGCGAACTCCCTATGGATATCCTCGCTAAAGATATCTATAGAGCTTGGCTGTGCGACGAAATTACTTTTACGGATGTCGCTTCTGATAAGCCCGCTAAGGTCTTGTATATCTCAAATCCACGCGTCAATTTGCACGATAAACGCGAAAAATCTAAGCTCTCCCTCGACGCTTCAAATGATTCCCACCTAAATACCATTCGCGCTGAACTCGAAAATGTTAAAAAAAGTTTCGAAATATCCGATGGTTATACCATTCTGGGACTTAAACAAGGGTGCGGTACTAAAGCACTCGATGACGCTTACTACGCTTGGATTAATCGCTACCATACAGATAGATATATCCGTTACAAAGATCCTGGCCTCGTTCAGATGGCAAACGATCTGATCATGATGATGAATAATATCTATCCACGCTTGTCCAAAAGTGAACGCATCGGTACCGGTATCTCTTCAAGTCATAGCTCTTCCTCAATTCCTTCCGTTTCCGCGTTCGATAGCGGTGTCGGAAGCCCACGTATCGGAAGTTCTCGCTATCGTATCTCTACGATCGATGTTCAAACCGAAGATAAACTTAGCAAAGTTTCGCGTGAACTAAAGGCCATTCGCTCCGTCGAAAATGATCGCTCTTATAGTAGCGCTAATCAGCGCGTTTATATTAGACCTTCTTCTACGGCTAGTCAGGAAAAAGTGCCCTCCCAAATTAGTCAACCCTCTCAGGAGGGGCAGCGTACCGTGCGTATGAGCGATTACCTCGCTGAACGTCGCGCCGCTCAAAGTAAAGAATCGACGCACTTCCGTCGTGGTTCTAGCTCTTTTAAAAATAAAAAAAGTGGCGCTATTCGACCCGTACAGCAAATCGTTACCCCTGAACAGTACTTCCAAACAGGCAAAAAGAAACTCCTCCTCGATTTGATCGATGACGCTATCAACGCCTTTCAACTCGCTGTCGAAGGCTCGCCCGATAATGACGAGTACCGCGTCTACCTCTCGTACGCTCTGGCTGTCGCCGATCCTTCCAAAGGGCCCGATACTATCGAGGCTCTAAAAGCCCTCATGCCTGACGCAAAATGGAAATGGAATTCTAATAAAACAGATAAAGGGATTACAAATTACCTCTTCTCCCTCTTCTATTTCTGTGGAAAATTAGAGATCGTCTCTGAGGCTTATGAACCCGCTCTCGAAGACTTTAATAACGCCGCTAAAGTTATGCCCGATGATATCGATACGCAAAGATGCCTTCGCTTCGTTCATCAGCAGATCGCAAAATTTAAAGAAAATGCTAAACCTAAAAAGAGCTTCTTCGATTCTCTTAAGGGACGATAAATCCTTCTAATCTACGATAGCTCAAAGGGCTAAGGCCTCTGCTTTAGAATAGCTGCGCTTTATCTTTCTCTTTTTTGTATTATGATTGGTATCATGGGGGGAAGTCTCCCCCTGAGCTGCTATTTGCTTCGCTGATGCCGCTCGCAAATACGCAGCTACCCCCTCTCATCTCCGTATTACATTAATTCAATTCCACTTCGATGGTATTGTTTATACATATATTAATCTGTGAAAAGAATGTTTGACTATAAAAAATACAAACAAACGATGTTGGTTGTTGCAGTAGCGCTTTGCTTCGCTGCTTGCGATGAGTCATCTTCTAATACAAATAATAATACAAATTCATCAGATACACCTACGGTTACGACGTGCGAAGAATCACAAAATACTTGTCTCTCTTCTAAAGAAGTACTCCATTGCGTGGATGGAAAGCGCATTCGTGAATACTGCTCCGAAAATGAACTTTGTTATAATGGCCAATGCGGTCAGGTTATGTGCAAACCTTACGCTATTGATCATTGTTTGGAAAATGGTCAGTATTACGGCTGTAATCCGCTCGGAACTGGTATGGATAACTTCGATTGCGGTAATGATTTGACATGCGTTGATGCAAAATGCGTGGCCCGCGTTTGTAAAAAGAATTCCGGAAAATGTGTCGATGATGATACGATTCTGCTGTGTAATGAAGCTGGTACGGCTTATGATGTAAAGAAAAAGTGTCAGGATATTGCACCTAAATCAACTTGTAGCGATAACGCTTGTATTCCTATCTGTGATAAAGTTTCAAAGGATGCAAGTTATATCGGCTGCGATTATTGGGCGGTTGATCTCGATAATGCGCTGGATGCTGGCGTTTACGACGCTGCAGGTATGCCCTTCGCTGTCGTTTTGAGTAATACAAATGAAACACTTGCTGCGCATGTCCAGATCTTAACGCGAAAAAATAATTCCGTCTCTGTTATCAATGATTTTGAAATAGCGCCCAAATCTCTCGAAAAAGTTTACTTACCTAAAAATTGTTATTACGCAAATTACTCTTGCCCTGAAGCTTCGACAGTTCAAGGCACTGGCATTACACAGGCTTCTTATCATATAAAATCAGATCTCCCGATTACGGCTGCGCAGTTCAATCCGCTTAATAACTATGATGTGTTCTCGAATGACGCTTCGCTCCTCTTTCCTGAAACTGCAGTCGGAAAGCGCTATATGGTCATGTCGCGTCAGCAGAATTATGAATCCTTTAGCTCGTTCGTAACGATCGTTGCTGCAGAACCTGGACAGACGGAAGTTAAATTTAAATCTTCATGCTCGATCCTTGCCGGTTATGACAAAAATGGCGGCATAATCCCCGCTATGAAAAAAGGACAGACGCAAACTTTTATTCTCGATCAGTACGACGTCCTTAACCTCGAAACATCCGCTTTCGGTGAAGATCCTACTGGAAGCCTCATTAATGCTGATAAAAATGTCATTGTATTCGCTGGTGCTGAGGCAACGAGTATCCCTGAACGTAAGGCGCTGTGTACTAAGGAATCCGGAAAAGAAGATGTTTCGATCGATCAGTGCTGTATTACTTGTTGTGCCGATCATATCGAACATCAGCAGTATCCTCTAAGTGCTTGGGGACGTGATTATAATGCTGTTAAGCTTAAACCTCGCGGCGCTGAACGCGATATGTGGCGTATCCTTGCGCGTACAGATGATACACATATTACTACGACTCCTAACGTTTTCCCTGAAGGTACGCCTGGATTAAACGGCAATACCCTTGTTCTTAATGCAGGGAAGTGGATTGATATCCTCACTTCTCAGAGCTTTAATATTCATTCAAGCTCACCTGTGCTCGTTGGACAGTTTATGACCGGTCAGGATGATCCTATGGATCTTTCAACATGCCAGATGGATGTCTCTTGGATGGGAAGTAATGCTGCTGGTATTGGTGATCCTGCTTATATTATTGGTGTCCCTGTCGAACAATATCGCAAAAATTATACATTCCTAGCACCAACAGCCTACGCCAAGGATTATATTACCATTGTCGCCCCCGTTGGAACGACGGTGACGCTTGATGGCAGTGTTCTCGACCCCGCTGAATTTAAGTCTTTTGGAAACGACGAATATGTATATGCTTACAGGCTCATCGAAGATGGACGACACGATTTGGAAGCTTCAAAACCTGTGGGCCTTTTCGTCTATGGCGTCGACAATTACGTTTCGTATGGCTATCCCGCCGGTCTCGATTTGAAGTCTCTGTTTGAGGATTAATTGGGGCTGATGTACGAATGCTATAACAGACGTAATTCTTATACATCACGTTCTTCCACCCAAATGACAGATCAATACTATGACTCTGATATGCATTTTTTGTCAGTTTCATGCATGAAAGTCCAAATGCAATCAGTAGGCGTTCGCGACAAAAGAGCGCGGGGATTCCAAAGGGGCGTCCGCGATACGACGCCCCTTTGGGCCGTCCGTAGGACAGAATGAGAATAAGAAAAGTATAAAATTCTGTAACGAGTGCATTTCGTTACAGTTAATGAGAATATGTTGTGGGACAGCAGTGCTTTGTTTCATTGTAGTCAAGGGTGACCTTTGTGGGACGGCAATGATCAAAACTACGTTTATTGTGGCACGAAAATTTCAAGACGTAACTTCTCGTTAAGTGTTCTGTGCAAAAAAGCCGAGAACACTCAACGAAACCTCTGATGCATATAAGACGTTCGACAGAATCATCTTAGATGAATGATGCATAAATAGATCATTGGATTTAGATGGAGACAGTTATGTTTAAGCGTATAAGTAAGACCGCATTAGTCGCAGTGATGGCTTGATGGGTATATCTCAGAACGCGTTTGCTCAGAGCTACGATGAATTTGATGCCGCACTTGAACGCTATGGTGTTTACGATTATCTCAACGCTGATGATTCGCAAGCACAGTCTCATTCTAAACATAAAAAACACAGAAAGCATTCTAAGGCGAACGATCGTCCTTCCTCAACCGATCATGTTTATGATCTTGGGTACGGATTTTATCCAGAGCAGCAACCATCTAAGGCGAACGATCGTTCTTCCTCAGCAGATCATGTTTATGATCTTGGGTACGGATTTTATCCGATGAATGAGGATAGTTTGGACTATTCTCAATCCTCAAATAACGCCGATTCAAATGAATATTCTCATGCCATCATTGATGACGATGATGTTGATGTTATCATTGAGGATACGCCCGATGATAGTGAGACTGATTTAGGTTGGGCTGCTGATACGATGCCAGCTCTGATTCAGATTGTCGATGACGACAGTGATAGTCATAGCACATCTGACGATGATCGATCGGATTATGATAATGAGCTATGGTCGAACGACTCAGCATCATTAGATCAACAAAATCTTGATGCTTTTGATCAGAATGACTCGCAGGGTGCTCCTCTTGTTTATAGAGACGAGTCATACTATGCTCGTTTAAGCCCAGAAGAGCAGAGAATATATGAGGCAATGTATAAAAATGCGGCTAACTTTGAATCTGAAACTACGTTCGATAAGTTTTTAACCGCTAAAGAGATTGGACCTGTCGTAGAAGCGATATACTTTGATCATCCAGAGCTAGTTTGGGTCAGAGATGGCTATGATTCGTCTGCCTATTGGACGGGTTCTGATTGGGGTGTGACGGTATCTATAAGGTTCAATGGTCTAACTCCAGAAGATCAGAAACAATTCTATGCGGCAGCCGAAGAGATTCTGAAGGTCGCTCGCACGTATAAAACAGATGAGGAAAAAGAAAAGTATATCTATAGTTACCTTTACAAAGAAGTACATTACGCTGAGGGTGAATACGAGCAGAGTGCATACAGTGCATTAGTATTACGTAAGTCCGTTTGTTCGGGGTACGCAGGAGCATTCACTTATTTAATGAATCAACTGGGCATACCAGCTTATAAGGTTTTTGGGTATAATAGTAATGGCGGTTATCATGCATGGAATATCATAAAGCTTAACGACCGTTACTATAACGTTGATCCAACAGGCTCGAATGTTGAGACAGTTAGCGTTGTTAATTTTAAAAGGTATAATCTGTCAGATGCAGAATATATCAAAATGGGAGACGTACGCGAAGTTAGGGATAATTCTACCGCTGGATTAGCGCCTGCTTGCAATTGATACGGCAAATGATCTTTTAAAGAAAAAGCTGTCTGCAGGAATGGGAATCCATTCCGCAAACTGCTTTTTTTATTATCTAATGTTTCTGAATGTTAAGATGTCCAATGCGAATGAATAACGCCTTAAAGCTCGAGGTGTGTTAACCTTTTTTGTATAGAGCCTCGATCTTATCATGGTAACGCTTTTCGATCTCGCGGCGTTTCAGTTTAAGGGCAGGGGTTAAGATGCCATTTTGAATGGTAAATTCATCGAGAATGATTTCGATCTTTTGTGGTTTTTCATAGCCTCTAAAATCGGTGGATACGCGTTGTACTTCATCTAAAAGCTCTTTGCGAAGGATGGCATTCGATTCGAGTTCAGCTTGTGAAGCAGATTCGAGTTTATTCTCGTTGATGAATTTTTCCATAAAGTCATTTGTTGGGCGGATAAGTGCGACGTTAAAAGGATGTCCTGAACCAAAAATGACAGCATGTTCAATGGCATGTGAAGTATTTAATTTTTCTTCAAGTGCACCAGGAACGACGTATTTTCCATTTTCAAGCTTATATTGTTCTTTGACGCGACCGGTAATGAATAAATATCCTTCTTCATCGAGATAACCCAAGTCGCCTGTGTGGAATGCATTGTTCACGAGGACTTCTTGCGTAACCTCAGGCTGATTGTGGTATTGGCGCATAACGCAATCGCCGCTGACGATGATTTCTCCGAGTTTAGTCGATTCCTGGTCTTCGACGGGTTGAATGGTGACTTGATTGCAATGGAGTACTTTACCGACCGAACCGAATTTTACATGATTGTGCTTGTTGACCGCAATAATGGGGGCCGTTTCGGTCATGCCATAACCTTCGTAGATTGTAATACCAAAATTATTGAAGAAGCTAATGACATCGATTGCCAATGGCGCACCACCACTAATACAAAATCTGAGCTTGCCACCAAGTCCTTTTAGAATAAACGGACGTACAACTGCAGCTGCGCCTTTTAATTGGATGTTTTCAATGAAAGAAAGCTTTGTATTTCTCGCCTTGATAGACAGTCTGTCAATGAGACGAAAAGCCTCGTTTGAAAGCATGTGGGTGGATGCTTTGAGAATCATTTTATCATAGAATTTATTAAAAATTTTGGGGACACCATTGAGTATTGTTGGATTAACTTCAAGCAGGTCTGCTTGAATCGTTTTGGCAGATTCTGCGATTGCAATAGAGGCTCCAAAATAGGGGAAGATGTGCAATTCAACTGTTTTGCCAAAAGCATGTGCCCACGGCAAGAAAGAGAGCGATCGGTCTTCACATGAAGCATCAAAGCCATCAAAGGTATGAATGGCATTTTGTATAATATTGTGATGAGTAAGCTCAACGCCTTTGGGCATGCCCGTTGTGCCACTTGTATATAATATATCTGCAATACTGTTTTCATCTATGTCAAGTCGTTTCATGCCTTGAGGATGAGCTTCGATCATTCGATCGATCGAGTCAAACTCATTTTCTGTTTTGACCGGTCTGAAACTGACTACGTGCGTGACATTTTCCAAATTCATTGATTGGATGACGGATTTAATTTTATCATTCCCTGTAAATACAAATTTGGCTGAACAATCTTGAATAATATATTTCCAATCATCGCTTTTTTGTACTTCGTACATCGGGACGATTGTAGCACCCAGTCCGTAGGCTGCATAAGCTGTGAGCGCGAAAGCAATTGAATTAGAAGAGATGATTGCAACCGCATCACCGGATTTCATGCCCATGTCAGCAAAAGCAGCTCTAAGGCTTTCAACTTTTTGCTGAAAAACGCTGTAGGTGATCCAATGCCAAACGCCTTGTTCTTTTTGTCCGAACAATTTGCGTGGTCCATATAATTTAGCTGAACGGTCAATTAATTCTGCTAGATTTTGAATTTTGGGACA
Source organism: Myxococcota bacterium (assembly GCA_045599585.1). GTDB lineage: Bacteria > Myxococcota_A > Bradymonadia > UBA4248 > UBA4248 > RGIG464. The sequence goes on along the minus strand of JAZRWH010000024.1, from coordinate 57,700 downwards.
TTCTTTCAAGGGAGTTCTCCTTAAAACAAAATGTAATGTGCATTATTCATATATAGAATAACAAACGCATGATCCGGTAAACTCATTTGGAAGTAGCGTCTGTTAACTTAAGTTATTTTGACTTTTGATAGAATATATAATTTTGCCAGGCGACATATTTGCCAAAAAGTAAGACGATGGTGAGGCATAGCTTCTTTGTGTTTAAGGGAGGCAAGCTCACCAGTTTTAAATGAGCCTGAATACAGAAGACTCGTTCCTCATATTTAATCCTACTTGATCAAAATGCCGTTTGAGGTTGCTGTCATTTCAGGAGCAAGACGCCAAGCTTAACTTTGCTCTTGAAACTTGCGTGATCTATTTCGAACAAAATGCGACTGATTTCAAGGGGAAAAGCTACATATCGGTTTTTTGAAATAATAAAATTATAGTTATTTTTTGCTTTTTTACCGAAAAAACTTGCTTTTTTTTTTTTTTTTTTACCATGTCGTAGATTTATATATATCTACTTAGATATTGTAAATCAGACACAAATATTACGAGGAGGCGTTTATGGCAAATTCAGTTGTCGATTTAACCTGCCCTGGATGTGGGGCTCGCGTGAACACAAGTCAAAAAGTGTGTGACTGGTGTCGCGCTCCTATTGTTTTGTCTTCTTTTCATGATATTCATGACATGCCTTTACCCAAAGTCAATGAATGCATAAAGATCTACCGAAAAGCACTGACAGAACATCCTGAAAATATCGATTTGAACAAATCTGCTGCGCTTTGCTTTCTCAAACTTAAGCTCTACGATATGGCTATTCCTGCTTTCCAAAAGGCTCTGGAAGATAACTTTACCGATGCGGAACTCTACTACGACGAAGCGATCTGTCTTTTGCGCGGTAAAAAAGCCTTCCTCGCTAGACGCCCTGACATTGACAAAGCCATTGAGTTGTTAAATGCCGCCAACAGCATTGAACCCAAAGGCATCTATTACTATCTTATGGCTTATATCAAGTACGATTTCTTTGAACGAAAGAGCTTAAATACTTCCCCTGATTATAAGGAATGCCTGCTCATGGCAAAAGAATTCGGCGTTTCTGAGGATGAAGTTAACGAGTTATTTGCAACGCTAGGCGTTTCTCTGCCTTCATTCTAATAACCACGTTATATTAGATGTTAGAATTATTCTTCAAGTCTTAATATTGATTTGAATTTAATATAAGTTAGGCTAATCTATCAAACTAGTCTCAACAAGGAAAATACCAATGGCAAACAACACAATTGATTTTGAAAGAAACACCAAATACTTCACATTCGCTCCATTAGGATGGACTGGGGTTGTTGTTTTTTTATTAATAGGAATACTCTGTATTATTGGTGAAGCTGTCAAACCTGGTTTGTATTGTATAGTAATTGCTATAGTTTGGGGGTATTATGTGCTTCTCTCATACAAAGAATGGAAAACATACACTTATCATATTATTGATGATGCTGTAAATTCTCAGTTAGTTTCTCTTAAAGAACGCGCTCTACGAAAATTAGGTATTGACGAAGATGAAGTGAACGAAATCGCACCTATTATTTTTGATGGTTTCGATTATGATTCTTATGATTACATTAAATTAGGGGCAGATAACTTTTATCGCACTAATACATATAAATGTTTTGTGTTTTTGTTTTCCGCAAATGAAGTGCATTTATATACATACTCTTTCAACTTAACTAGTGATCGTCAGATAGAACGTACCGATACCTTCTTCTATAAGGACATTGTCAGCGTTACAACTTCAACAGTCGGAACATCCATTAGCGTAGGTAATGGTGAAAGTTCACAATTTGATCGTGAATCATTTGAACTTCGTACGACGGGTGGCAACACACTTTCATGCAGTGTAAGAAATGTTGATGACGCTCAGCGATCCATTAAAGGTATGCGCGCGCTCTTGAAAGAGAAAAAATTGGCGTAATGGCTTGTATAGAGGGGGTAGCGGCGTATGCACGCAGCCCGTAGGGCGAGTACATAGCCGCGTAGGGGGAGACTTCCCCCACTATGCCCAAATGACAAACACCATTTATTAAATATATAAAGTTTTTTATACGATTGTCTGAGTGTTTTTTCCGGTCTAATTCTGTCACACTATTCCGCTTAATTCTGTCACACCGGAAAAACCATTTTAGGAGGCGTGACCATGAATTGTGGACTGATTATTGTTGAGGGAAACATCGGGGCGGGGAAAAGTACTTTTGCGAAGGTATTGGCTGAGAGGCTGAACGGCGAATACCTGGCCGAACCGGATGAGGCGACGAATCCGTATCTGGCGGATTACTACAAAGATCCGGCGAGGTGGGCGTTTGACATACAGCTGTACTTGTTGTCGAAGCGGTATCGGATGCACCAGGATGCGCAGACGACGATTTTGAACCGCAAAGACAAGTTCATCGTTATGGATAGGAGCTACTATGGCGATGTGTGTTTTGCGCAGGTTCAGAAGCAGATGGGGTATTTCTCTGATCGAGATTATGCCACATACATTGCACTTCATACCGACATGAAAGTGCACGTCTTACCACCGACAATGGCAATATTTCTCGATGCAGAGCCTGGCGTCTGTAAGCAGCGCATTGACAAGCGTATGAGTGAAAAAGAGGGGCGAAAGTGCGAAGCCGGAATTGATATGGCCTACCTCGATGCACTCAATGTCGAGATCGGGAAACTCGCCGATTCAATGACCGGCAAAACCGTCGTGAAACGATTGAACTGGAACGATGATAAATCGCCATTCGAGATCAAAGCAACGTGCAATGAAATCGCAGTTGAACTTATGTCCAAGGAGCATTCTGTTTATGATTTTTGGACGGGCACTGACGGGATCGGGGGTTAAGCCATGACGATCAGCGATCTTATTGCTCGCCTCACCGAGCTTCAAAAGCAAGTCGGTTCCTCGGCACAAGTCAAACTCGGCAACGCATACAACTGCACTGAACGCCCGTTCGATTATTTCACCATCCACAAATCGCCTGATAACAAACATGTTGTCCTCGTTCCGAGCGATGTTTGGGACAGAAACAGTCTGAAATCATTTGCACAGCGTGAGGCCATGAAATGATTAAGCGTTGCATTTCTATCGAGGAAATCCGCGTGATTCGGAAGTCTGACCAACGCGGATTGTTTACCATCCAAAACATGCCAGGAACGACGATGCAGGATGCAATTCAAGTCATTAGGCCAATGCTGGCTTGTCTATCGGATGATTATGAAGTGCACACCATTGGTAAAGTGGACAGAATCGAAACACCAACTGAACTCATGAATGAAAATGAAACAACTTGAACACAAAGAGCAAGTCACGCTCATGCAATGGTGGGCACTCGCCTGTCATGGCTTCGGCATATCCGAACAATGCCTGTTTGCCATACCAAATGGCGGCAACCGAGATGCGATCACGGGGGCGCACCTCAAAGCCGAAGGCGTCCGAGCTGGCGTGCCCGACCTATTCCTCGCCGTTCCAAAACACCCCAATCACGGCATGTTTATTGAGATGAAAAAAGCCAAAGGCGGCAGAGTTTCCGAGCGACAAACTGCTATCATGTCACTCATGGAAGACCACGGTTACGTTTGCGCTGTATGCCATGGTTGGACAGAAGCTCGCGCAGCCATCGAACAATATTTGCGCGAATAAAAAAGCCCCCATCACTGGGGGCTTGCTATCATGTGAGATTGAATGGCCTCATTCGATTAGTCACGCGGGGCAAACGTGATTTGAACTTTACGACCAAGACCTTTGGCAATGCGATTGATGCGCCTGAGCGATGGGTTAGCTTCGCCAGTTTCAATTTTAGACAGTTCGCTTTGAGCGATGCCTGTTCGTTTTGCTAGTTCAGCCTGAGTAATGCCTTCTTCATTACGAGCTTTGATAAGTGTTGCAATAAGACTGAAACTTGCCTCCAAATCGTCATATCCATCTTTGAATTTGGGATCTTCCATGTTTTTTGCCAGATGTTCTTCGAATGTCATGACCATGCTCCTTTGCAAACCCCTTGCGGGGCCTGCGGTTACTTGTTGCGGTTGGTATAGTCTGTTCGGTAGCTAATCGCTAAATCAATTTCTGAATCGGGAACTTTCATGGTCTTTTTCGTAAATCCATTTGTCAGGATAGCTTTGTCGCCAACCATGAAAAAGTAGAGAACTCGATATTGATTGCTACCAAATTGTGTTCTGAGTTCGTGAATTCCATCTCTAAGGTCATCCGTGTGTGGCCTTTTGAGCTGAACCCCCAATGCTTTGAGTAATTCGATTGACCTCAAAACCTTTTGTTTAGACTTAAGAGGCAGACTGTCGATGAAGTCGCTGGCTGGCCTTTTGCCGTCTGCCGTTTCATAGTAGATGATTTCCATTCAACCTCCTTTATTCTGTTGTCAAAGAGCCGTTCCGGTTTGCCCCGTGAACAAACTAATATTAGCAATAACTCATAATCAAATCAAGCATTTTATGAGAAATTTCTCATAAATTGACATCGGCAGGCGCCTAATTATCCACAATCTTGGGATTTCATGTGGACAAATTCCGTTGTCGAACTGTCTGAGAACCGTCTGAGAACCGTCTGAGAACCGTCTGAGAACCGTCTGAGAACCGTCTGAGAACCGTCTGAGAACCGTCTGAGAACCGTCTGAGAACCGTCTGAGAACCGTCTGAGAACCGTAAAAACCTAACAAAATCAACGGCTTATGCCGCCTATTATATATAAATAGATCAATACAAAATAATAAAAAGAGAGATAGAAAACGCGTGCGCGCGACTCTCTCAACACCAAAATAATCAGGTCGAAAAAAAGTTGCACAATGAAGTTGACTTCATGCGTCTATGGAGCGAGAACAACGGTCAACGAAGGAACTTGAAACATTCCGACGTTAGGGTGGAAACACTCGGTCATTCGATAAAATCAGATTTGATAATCTCGCACATTGTGCTAAATATACTTTTGGCATGTGGGTGCCTACCGTCATACATTGAAAGCGGTAGGGGCGTTCTCGAATGGCGCTGTTTCAACACCCACATGCCATTTTTCGTTTTTGCGAGCTTGAAACACTCGCCAAATTGAAACCAAATTGAAACCAAATCATTCGAGGAACAAAACAATGAACGCAGTGGACTTTTATTTTTACATCCCCACGCATTAGCCAATCAGGCTCAATGACGGGCGTGTCATTTACGACGCACATGCCCAACGAATTTTAGAAGACACATTTTAACGCCAACGAATGTTGGTGCGGTAACAAGACTGTCAGCGGTTCGGTGCACTTTTGTGCCGACAGATTTTTAACGCGGCAGGTGAACTGCCGCCAAAGGGAGAAGCAACATGTTTGATAGGGACTACGTGTATTATCTTTCAGTTGAACAGGCTGAAACAATCGAAAAGCGCCATGAGAACGACCCAAGCTGGGACATCTGGAAAGATATTCAAGCACAGGTTTTAGGATTCTTAAACAAGGTCAAAGTTCAAGATAGGAAAGCGTCATGATCGATAAGAGAAGCCATGGCAGACTCGATCTGCAAAAAGAAATTCAGTCTAAGAAGGAACTCAAAACCATCACGCACAGCATGACACAGTGTTTTCAGGAATGCCGCCAAAAGTGGGATTACCGCTACAACAAACAGATCGTGCCGGTTAAACCGATCCGATCGCTCGATGTTGGAAGCGCCGTTCATGCCGGTTTGGAATTTTGGTTCAAATTTGGTTTGCGTGCAGGCGCTGTGGATGCCGCATTGTCACGTGGTGCGGAATCTGGACTCACGGTCGATGAAATGATCAAAGTGCGCGTCATGATCGAAAAATATTGTGACGTGTATGCGCAGGAAGATTTTGAGGTTGTTTCGGTCGAAGACACGTTCACACTTCCGCTGGTCAATCCCATTACAGGGCGAATCTCACGCACATTTGCCTTTCGAGGCAAGACAGACGGCGTCGTCAAAAAAGACGGCAAATACTGGATTCTGGAACACAAAACGACGTCGAGTATCACCGAACAATATATCAATCGAATCGACATCGATGCACAGATTGCGCTTTATGGCTGGGCGCTTGAACGCATGGGAACGCCCATCGAGGGCGCGATCTACGACATCATTCAAAAGCCTTCGTGTGTGTGGAAAGTCGGCGAAACGGATGAAGAATTTGAAGCTCGAAAGGCGGCTTTGATTGCCAAAAGCAAAACTGGCAAATCGACAGCTAAAAAGCAGGAACCAGACACCTACGACAGCTTCCTTGCGCGATGCAACGAAGCCGTGACAGCTGACAGTTTCCGACGCGTCGAAGTGCCTTTGACGAAAGATCGCAAACGCGAAGCCGTGCAAAACATGTGGTTTGCCGCAAAAGACATGATGACGGCAAATATTTACCCGAACACAGGGAGCTGCACCAAGTATGACGGCTGCCAATATTTAGGATTATGTCGAGAACATGGAGATGTAACGAAGTGCCCGGATGAGTTCAAACACGAAATGGCGCACATTGAATTGGAGGAAAGCCATGTGGGATGACGATTATTTAGACGACCGACTCGGCATCGAGCGCGATTTAGAAGCCGCTTATGCCGCCTTCCATTGCGATTATTACGATGACGATTATGACGAACTAGACGATTACCAGGACGTATTGAACGAACTTTAGGAGAACGAAATGATTAAACTACCTACCGAAACACAAGATCCCATCTTTGATATCGACCATATTTCGATGATTATTTATGGCCAGCCAAAGATTGGAAAAAGCACGTTTTGCAGTCGATTTGAAAACGCACTGTTCATGGCCACGGAACCAGGTTTGAACTACCTCAAAACGAAAAATGTTCGAGTGAATGATTGGAACGAATGTCTTGAACTCGTTTCGATTCTCGAAAAAGGCGGCCATGGATACAAGACACTGATTGTAGATACGGTCGATCAACTTTGGGCATTCTGCACTGAATACGTGCGCAAATCACGCAAAGTTGAAAGCCTTGTGGACATTCCGTATGGCAAGGGAAAAGACCTCGCAAGCACGGCATTCAGCGACCTAATCGCACGCATTGTTCGTCTTGATATGGGCATGGTTTTCGTGAGTCATGCACAAATGGCCGACGTCGAAACGACGAATGGAAAGGTGTCGAAATTCCTGCCGACGATTCCGGAACGAGCACGCGCCGTCATTCTGCCGCTTGTCGATGTCATCGGTTTTGCGACGAGCGAAATCACATACACGCCAGATGGCGATCGCGTTGAAAAGCGTCTGCTTCGTGTGGCGCCGTCATCGGTTTGGGAAGCTGGCGATCGTTCGGGGCGGCTATCCGACCCGCTTCCGCTCAATTATTACATATTCAAAAAACAATACCTGGGCGAGTCTGCACAGGAAAACAACGCATAAGGAGAAAATATTATGTCAAAGATGAGCAATTTCAGAAGTCAGTGGGCAAAAGCAGAGGTCAAATTTGCAAGCGAGTTTGACGTGCCTGAGGATGGCAAATACCGCGTTGTCATCGAGGATGTGAAATATTCGGAAGTCGATTTCAATAACAATCCGACCGATCCGACGATTATTTATATATTTCGTGTGATTGATGGAAATTGCACAGGAATGCGCTTCCGCAAGTTCTCAACGATTCGATCGGAAATGAATCTGTCTTATCTCAAAGGCGATTTGACGCGCCTTGGTTTGCCGGTTCCGGCTGATCCCGAAGAACTCATTGCCGTGTTTCCGTCTGCACGCGGTCTGACGCTCGAAGTGACCGTAAAATCACGTACGATCGATGGCAAAGTCTATAAAGATTGCAACATCGACCGTTTGTACAAAGCGATCCATCAAAAAATAACCCGGATTACAACCCGTTTGTCGAAAATAGACAGGCGCAGCCAATGCGACACCAGGGCTATCCGCAGTCATTTGGCGGCGGTTACCCTGAAGAAGTTCCGTTTTAAGGGCGCGTGCTATGGCCTTTGGCCATACGCACTGCGGGCGTGGCTTCTCGCTGTCGCTCAATACGCCACGCCATGCCTGCTAAAGTCGCGCGTATGCCAATAGCGCGACGCGCGGGCCGTATGAAATAGGCACGCGATGTGAGGCGTATCGACGTCAGGCGATAGCCGAACAATCCAATAAATTATAAAAAGGTCGGTGCTATGTATTTTCTATTTAACGAAAATCTATATGAAAGCGATGTTGTGAGAGAACTCAATGCCACATCACGCCCACATGATAACTCTGCGGCTTATCGAAAAATGTGTTTTATAGAATTATTATATCGCACAGCGAACGGGACAGATAATATACAAAACGCAACCGACCTATCGAGGCTAACGAATACCAATCTCAAACAGGCGCAGATTGTGTGGGACATTCTGCTTAAACACGGCGTGCTTCGTCAGGGGCCGCTCGGCGGGTATTCGGCGAAACCATGGATGATCGAACGCGGCATTATTGGCGATATCAACAAATGGCGCAGAAAAGACGGTCAACCAGGACAAATGCAACAACCACAATCGCAAACTGGGTATTGCACAGATGGCAACAAAACAAGTTGGTAGGTTATTATGAACATCGCACAAACACGACAAATTATGTCCTACATTTGGTCAACGCATCCGAGTGCGCCGAAGTTTTCTGACGAAGACAAGGTGCGAACAATCGCGAGTTATTTTCGCGTTTTATACAAATTCTCGATTGAGGATGTATTGGACGCGATCGACAGAGTTTGCAGAAAGTCGCCGACGTTCATTCCATCGGCTTATGAAATCGAGGCAGCGTGCGTCAAAACGCCGAATGTCAAAGCGTTTTTACCGAATGAATATTATGAACTCGATGCCCAATATAAAGAGTATCAGTTTTGCATGTATCAGGATTTGATTCGGGCGGAATGCGACATGGAAACGGCAGAAAACGATGAGGACAAAATGAAAGCCAAACAGCGTTTTGATGGCATTCGAGCCCGAATGAACATCGAAGACAAATTGACTGAAATCTATCATCATGCGTCGCTGAAGGCCATCGAAGCGTATGACAATGAACAGACTCAAGTGGCACGAAATGACTTACAAGCGCTCGGATATGAACGCCTTGCATTGGAGGGATAAATTATGGCAAAGAAAACATATACAGAGGCTGCATTTGTTGCCGTCAATGGCAAATCAGAAGCTGAAATCAAACGTGCGAATATTCACGACACCGGCAACATGGAATGGGGAGATTATACATTCAAGATCACTGTCGATAACATGATGAATCTCAAAACGCTGTGCAAATACGCGCAAATGCTGGATTATATGATCAAGGCGAATGGCGAAAACCAGTTGAACATTGACGGCGTTGTGAATGAAATTCTGGATGAAGCCTTATCCAAACGCGTGAGTGCGCTTGCGAAAAAGCATGGCTTTGAATCCTCGTATGAGTTCACGGAATCGCTATCGACTTGCCAGGATGGCGAAGAAGTGGCAAAAGTGATTCGCGATTCAGAGCAGTCTGCCTACGAGCGTGCGCACGACAAAATCCTAATGCACGTGCCCTTTGAGGATAGACAGGGAAGGCTTTTTGATTCAAAATAGATGCAGTGTGGGACGTGGCCGCGTCCCGTCACAAAAATACTTGGAAACACACCGAATTTTTTGCGCATCCGCGTTGAATGTTATCTGACTTGTTTATGCCAAACAAGCAGTTTTTGCATTCCATATCGTGGAGGTGCGTTATGTGTGAAAGACGGAAAATCACGGTTGAGATCACGAACAAGAGCTACAACATGATTCGCAGACGTGTTGAATCTCAGGAAAACAAAACGTCGCGTGTGTTGAGCCGGTATTTGTTTACATTTCTCAAGATTTTGACCGATGGCGAGCGCTCGATCGAGAAAAAGTTCAATCGTGAACAGGCTCGAAGTCTTTATTATGTGCTTAGACGCATTCATTACGTCGATAATGTATCGTGGGATGAATTATCGTTTTATCCGGCGCTGAATTTGAGCAAAGTGGTTGAACTGTTCAATGACTCGAATGATGTGCCGATTGCGAAGATTGCCACGCTGAATCCATGGGAAATCATAGCACTCATGGAATATGCGCAGACCGATGATGCAGGTCTATTTGAAGCCCATACGGCGCGTTTTGTGGGATAGGTACTACCAGCGAGCCGGGAGGTGTTGCGCACGACCGCCTTTGCGCGATCGTTAAAAATTTCGGAGTACTGGGATGCTTGTTGATGATGGATTATGGCCGCGAAGAAACCGACAATCGAAGAAATTGATTACCGCACGCGGCTTGCGAACTGCGAAGCACTTGAAATCAAAGTCAGGCGCGACCAGTTCGAGCTCGACAACAAACGCGGTGAGCTGTGTCGCATCGAAACGGCGCTGAATGCGTTTGACGGATTTCTGCGCGAGTTCGTCGGTTTCCTCGATTCATTGCCAGACGCCATTCAAACCGTCATTCCTCAGACGACACCGACGCAATACAAGGCGGTTCAGGACTTAATCGACACACAGCTTCAGCGATTGGCTGCACATCGTTTGCACCTGACCATCGAGAGCAACACGGCACAGCAACAAGCGGCGACTGCGGCAAAAAACGAGAAAATTTCTCGCACATCGAAACGCAAAAAGGAAACGGGCAAGTGAAAACAGACGGCTATTTGATACCGATATTACAGCGGCCAAAGCACGTGGATTGCTCCACGTGGGCAGAACTCAATCGATTCATGCCGTCCACACACACGCTTTTCAGCTTTTTGCAAACGCCTATTTCGTTTTACTCAATACGGCTCGCCTTTGTCGGGCTATTTGCAAAGAAAGGGACGTGATTACGTCCCTTTCTTTGCAAATACGCCCTCTTGCGCGTGCCTATGTGCTCGACCTAAGGTCTGCGCGCATACGGCTCGCGGCGCTACCGCGCTTATACGGATTCATCGGCTGCAGTATCTTCAATCAAGGCTTCTGCTTCTCCCTTGTTTCGACGTTTTGCAACCGCCTGATTTGCACGATTGATCTCATTTTCTACTTTAGAAACAAACTCGCCGTAAATCCCAGGTTTCGCGAGTTTCATTGCATTCAAGTACGGCACAATGCGATCATTAATGAGTGCGAGTAAAGGCTTTTTGAGGCTCGACGCACTCGCTGCTTTCTGTGCGGTTGCCGTATTGAATGCGTCATTTGCATGGTCGAATTCATCTTGAGCAGTCATTAGGGCACTCACAAGTTCGCCAATTCCCTGCAACGCAGAAATGGCATTCTTCGCATCAGTGGCACTCAAATCGTCGAGCAGGCTTTTGATCAGCGACGATTCGCGGGCATAGCTTTCGGCTGTGATGCCTTTGTATTTCGCCATGATTGCGAGCAGTGGCGTTGCCGACGCCTGAAAAGCGGGGATCGGCAGGTTTGCATAGCCCGTCAGCGCTGCATTCAGATGGCGGATGATTTCATCACGTCTGGAATCTGCAACATCCAGATTGCTCGACGCCTTGTCGGCTTTGATAGCTGTGGTGAGGGAAGCCGAAAGCGCCTCGACCTCTGCAAACGTATCCTTCAAGTAGGTGTCGTCGCTTACACCGGTGTTTGCATCTACTTCGGCTTTGAACTGCCGGACAATGGCGTTCGAAAGGTTGTCGGCCTCTGTGACACGTACGATTACGTTGATCTTCTTCATGATGTTTACTCCTGGTTCGTTAATTGGGTGGGATACGAATGAAAACCATTTTCATTCGCTTGTGTACGCCTGAAACTCTCTCTTTGAAACACTCAAAACCCTCATGCAAGTGTATTGGAATCGTCGTTAGTCGTCAATTTCATCTCGAACTATTCTCGAATAGCCTAAAATGTTCAAAAAAATGTTTGAACATTTTCTCGAAAGCACAAAATAGCAAAAGTCAACTTGCGAGATTTGCTTGAAAAACAAAGGCGAAAAAATCAAGATTACGAGATTTTCTCGAAAGCCAAAAGCGGCGAAATCAAGACTTCGAGATTTTCTCGAAAGCCAAAAATGGCAAAATCAAGACTTCGAGATTTTCTCGAAAGCCAAAAGCGGCAAAATCAAGACTTCGAGATTTTCTCGAAAGCTAAAAGCGACTGCACAATTGTATGATAATGAAATTAACCCCGCTGTCAGCACACAATTAATTGTGCGACAAATTCATATAGCACCTAAGCGAGATGCTACCTTACAAATTTGGTCGTCGTGCCGCATTGGTCAATAATGGTGCGTTAACTGTGCCTTGAAAGCGCGATTCATGGGGAATCGCTTTGCAAGGTGCCTGTTCATCGTGAGTCATTATGCCCAAGAAAGAAGCCAGCACAGACCTGTGGGTTTACGATCTGCTCAAAGAGGCAGGACTGAAACTTGATCCGCAGGGGTCAAAGGTGAAGGAAATTAATGAAGCCTTGAAAACGGCTTCCAAATCGGGCAAGGGGAATACGGGATTCCCAGAGTATTGTGGAGTTGTTGGCGATTTTCTAATTGTTATTGAAGATAAAGCCAGTTTGAGTGACCACATCTACCGCAATGATAAGGGACTGATTGACCTTGAACCTAGGTATGCCAAAGCTTATGCCGTGAATGGTGCCTATCACTATGCCCTTCATTTGGCATCGAACACATCCTATCACAAGGTTTTTGCTTTCGGAATTTCGGGCGACGAAAAACACCATCGTATTACGCCCATTTTTGTGGACGATCGAGGCAATAAAACTGAACTTCCAGACGTGGAAACTCTAATTTCATTTAGTCCTAATAATATTAATGAATACTATTTGCGGAATGTATTAAAGGAATCAACAAATTCAGAAAAACAGACTGCAGAAATTATCAGAGATGCAAGACAGCTTCATGAAGACTTGCGTACTTATGGTAGTATTAAAGATCAGGACAAGCCGCTTATTGTAAGTGGTATCATGCTCGCTTTGAGAGAAATTGAACATAAGAGTTTTTCAATAGATACATTGAGTGGCGATCCAAACAATACAGATGGTGAGAAAATTTACCGAGCTATTGAAAGCAATATAAAACGAGCCAATGTCACGCCAGAAACCAAACGAGATAAGATCCTTAATCAGTTCGCAGTTATTCGAGATACAGCAAAAATTAATGAAATTGAACCATCACTACAAAAAACACCTGTGCGCCACTATACAGAATTTTTGTATGAACACATTTTTAAAAGTGTAAAGTTTCATCAGTCTGCAGAAGATTATATCGGGCTTTTTTACAGCGAATTTATGTCATATAGCGGCGGTGACGGACAAAGCCTCGGCATTGTATTGACGCCAAAACACATTACGACACTATTTTGTGAATTGCTCGACCTGCAACCAAATGATCGTGTACTCGATCCCTGTTGTGGAACGGCTGGTTTTTTGATTGCTGCGATGCATCACATGCTAAAGCAGACAAATGACAGCGCAAAGAGTAAAAAAATTAGACGTGACCAGTTGTTTGGTTTCGAAATTCAATCCTATATGTTTACGATTGCCACAACGAATATGATTCTACGCGGAGATGGCAAGAGCAATCTTAATCCTTGTGATTTTCTCAAACAGAATCCAGCAGAGGTGCAACAGAAACAATGCACGGTGGGTATGATGAATCCCCCATATAGCCAGGGAACAAAAGCCGATCCGTCACAATATGAGATTAGTTTTACAGAACATCTTCTTGACTGCATGGTTGAAGGCGGGCGTGTGGCTGTGATTGTGCCACAATCATCGTTTACAGGTAAGACCAAAGAAGAACAACACATAAAAGAGAGCATTTTAAAGCATCATACACTTGAAGGCGTGATTACACTTAACAAGAACACGTTTTATCAGATTGGCGTCAATCCTTGCATTGCAGTATTTACTGCAGGTGAACCACATCCAAAAGATCATGTCTGCCAATTTATTAACTTTGAAGATGACGGTTTCGAAGTTTCAAAACATATTGGTTTATTGGAGACCGAGGCTGCAAAAGACAAAAGACAGCACTTATTAGATGTCTGGCGCGGTGCAGAAGCTCCCTCAAAATTCTGTGTCAGAACGACGATTGAACCAGATGACGAATGGTTGCACGCATTCTATTATTTCAATGACGAGATTCCAACTGAAGCCGATTTTGAAAAAACGATGGCTGATTATCTCACGTTCGAGTTTAACATGATCACGCACGGGCGCGGCTATCTCTTTGACAAGGAGAGTGTGTGATGGACGATGTTCGCGAATGGAGAGAATTTTTCTTTGTTGATATCTTTACAGATATTAAACGAGGTAAAAGACTGAAAAAGGCAGATCATAATAATGGTAATATTCCATATGTATCTTCAACAGCACTAAATAATGGTGTAGATGGATTTATTGGAAATAAAGACAATGTAAGAATGTTTGATAATTGTATTACACTAGCTAATAGCGGAAGTGTAGGAAGTGCATTTTTTCATAAATATAAATTCATAGCCAGCGATCATGTAACAAAACTCAAAAACAATAATCTTAATCAGTACGCATATCTTTTTATGCTACCTATAATTAATAGATTGTCAGAGAAATATAGTTTTAATCGAGAAATTAATGATGAACGAATCAAAAGAGAGAAATTTCTTCTTCCTGTAACGCCTGATGGTTCACCAGACTGGCAATACATGGAAGACTATATGCGTCAAAAAGAACAAAAAATCATTAAACCTGCTGTGGAGAAACTATGCTGGAGAATAATAAACAACAATCTATTACCCCCCCCGAATAAAATTCATAAAACATGTTTATTTAATGTAGAATGGAAGGAATTTTTAATTGGTGATTTATTTAATGCTATCCGTCCAATCGCACGTAAAGAAGATAATTATGAAGATGGGGATACTGCATTTATTGCATCCGGCGGTGTAAATAATGGTGTCACAAAGTTTTGTAAAAGTCAAACAGGGGAAAAATTAGACAAAGGCAATTGTCTAACGGTAAGTCCTGTAGATGGTAGTTGTTATTATCAACCTGTTGACTTTTTAGGAAGAGGTGGTGCGGGGTCTTCTATTATTATTCTATATGCGAAAGAATTTGAATTGAATAGATATAATGGGCTATTCATATCAAAGGCTATATCACAAACAGCATCGTCCAAGTATAGTTATGGACGCATGGCTTCTCTTGATAGAATAAAAAAAGATAAGATATTACTTCCCACAGATTCTAATGGTGAACCTGATTATGCATTTATGTCATCATTTATGCGTGATATTGAAGAAGATATACTCAAGGCAACGCTAAAATACTTTGATGACAGAACGGAACGGAACGGAACGGAACGGAACGGAACGGAACGGAACGGAACGGAACGATAAATATGGAATAAGTATCAGTCAAGAGGTTTGTTGGAAAGACTATTATTTAAGAGATATTTTTACCATTCTTGAACCGGGACGGTCTAAGGGCTTAAATCATCTCACCCAAGATAACAATGGCGTCAGTTATCTTGGAGCAACTAATTTGAATAACGGTGTTCTCGGATTTGTAAAACCTGTTCAAGAAATGGTACAAAAGGGCAACTGTGTAGCTTTTATTAGAAATGGTGAAGGATCAATGGGATATGCCGTGTATAAGGCAGAAGACTTTATTGCGACCTCTGATATGACAATTGGCTATAATGATCACCTAAATAAATACATCGGATGTTATATTACAACAATTGCAGATAGGATTCGGGGAAAATATAATTTTGGATATAAACGAAATGCACAACGCCTTGCTAAAGAAATACTAACGCTTCCATCTACCCATGACGGAACTCCAGACTGGGATTATATGGAATCCTATATGAAGCAACTCGAATGTCAAAAGATTTTGGAATATCTACGATATATTTCAGGGCGTGTTGCATAAGAGCGCGCAGCGCCGCGTGTCGTATGCGCGCAGACCGCAGGTCGAGCACATAGGCACACGCAAGAGGGCGTAATGAGCGACAGCGAATTAGCCCGATAAAAGTGGCGTATCGGCAAAGCCGATAGCCACGTTCATAAATAATACGCGCTTAGGTGAAGTTTGTGTGCCGCGTTTGAAACACCAGTTTGTGGACGGCATCGAGCGGCGCCAAACCTTATGACGATGTTTGTGCGCTCGTTCGTGCGCTTGCCAATCACGGCGGCGATCCTGTCGATCTCATTATCACGCCGCAGATGTGGTCTATCCTTCGTGCGGACAAGAAGTTCCAAAACCGTTTTGAACTTTATATGCACCAGGACGAAGGCAAACTCGAACCCCATTTACAGCAAGGTGCTGCATTTCGCGGTATGTGCGAGTTCGATGGGTATTTGCTCAACATCATCACTTATTCGCGATCGTACAAAGCGAGCGACGGCACGCGCACGCCGTATCTGCCGAATGACTTTGTCTGTGTCACGGCCCCGAATTGTGGTCGCACGCTCTGTGGCGGAACGACGCATTTGTCGCGTGAATCCGTATCAACGGAAGACATCGCAGCGAGCTTCACGTCGAAAAGCGGGAAATTCATTCTGTCCAAAGTCGATGATTTCAACTCGAACGAACTCAAGATTCGCGTCGAATCGCGTCCGCTTCCCGTTCCTCGCAGTGAGTGGCGCTGGATGACCGCACTTGTTACGTCGACAAGACCGAGTGACTAGAAGGTAATTTATGCAAAGATTGAGTGACATACTGGCACGCGATAACGATGCAGTCTTTAATGACTTTCGCGATTTCACAGAAACATTGACCATATCGACGAACAAAACGAACGAAAGGCAGGTCATGGGCTCGTTACAGTCCGATCTTGTGACGTTCAATTCGTCGATGAGTGAAGTGTTGAATGCGTTTGCGGTCAAATTGTTCATGCCGGAACAGGCTGATTTGAATCTGAATAAGGGGCAAGTCATCTACGTGCAGGAACGCGCATTCCGCATTGTCGCGTCATCACTCAACATGGGCATTCGCGAACTTTCATTGGAGAAGAAGTAATGGCCACGACAATCTCGGCGACCATTGGACGCATCAAAGATGCGCTCGATACGCATTTCACGCAAAGCGGGCTTGAATGGAAAACACAGGAAAGCCAGTGCGAACATGAACAGGGCAAACCGACGGTATTTGCCTTGGTTTGTGCAGAACGCAACGAACGAAACTTTCCTGTTGTCTGTCCGTCTGTAACGATCGAATTGCGCGGTGCTGAAGTCGAAACCTCAGACCGAATCATGCTCGATGTCGTGTGTCATTGCGTGGTCGTGAACAGTGCCATTCTCGAACGTGAAAAGACCGTCGAAGATGGCGGCGCCTGGCATTTCATCGATCGAGATGGGTACACCGATGCAGGCGTTGTCGAGGCACTGTTTGCCGACTGTCTATTGCTCGGTGAGGAAACGCTAAATGCGCTTCGTGGCGTGTCTGGCGTATCCGAACTGGCACTTATTCCCCCTGAAACCATGGATGATTTCCCATATTGTCAGTGCAAAGTAGTTGCGTCAATTTCAATGCTCACACAATTCATTCCTGAAGATTTGTTATAAGGAGAAAACACAATGCCTGAAAAGTATGGTGTATCGGCACAGTTGGTGCCGAGTATTGCAAGCACGCCAGTGGATACATCGACGAATATCGTCTTTATCGGCGCGGCGAAGATTGAAAACGTCGACGGCTGGGAAAATATGGATCTTGTCAACCGTCCGATCTACATTTCATCGTTTGCCGATTACGAAAAGAAGCTCGGTGGCGGCGATCCTAAGGACGGTTTCAATTTGACCGAAGCGGCAGAAGCCGCATTCCAGGTTGTCGGTATTTCCGGCGCATATTTCATCAACGTACATGATCCGGAAAAAGATGACGAAGACCTTTCGTCAGATGCGCCTTATCTCGGTTCTGCGGCAACTAAGACGGGCATTTATGCCGTTTTGAAGCTGTGGCCAAATTATGGCGCTGTTCCAAATCTGATTTGTTGCCCTGGCCGAACGTCCGGCGAAATCGTGACGGCACTCAAAACCGTAGCGACGAAGTGCAATGGTCATTGGGATGGTATGGCAGTATTCGATGTCGTACAAGCAAATGATCAGGTCGTCAATGGCATCGTTCAGCCGTCAAAGATTGTAAACCAGAACAAATTTGAGAACGGCATTGCCGTTTGGCCGTCGGTCAAATCGATATCCGGCAACGTCATTTCAGGCGCGGCAGTCGTTTGTGCGCTCTATGCCGCCAATGATGCCGCACGAAACAACATTCCCGTGCGTTCAATCGGTAACACCGTAGTCAGTATTTTAGGCGCTTGCCTGCGTTCTGACGGCAAAATCGTTTCGATGGAAGAATCAGACGCAACCGAGATACAGCAAAACGGCATTGTGACGTTCCTGAATGCTGGCGGTGGCACTTACGTCACCTGGGGTGACCACACTTCAGCGATGGCAAACGGCACTGTCACGGACGAACGCGCACGCTTTGACAGCAACATTCGTGTACTTCAGACCATTACAAACCGATTCCAGCAGAAATACCGCTTCGACATCGACAACCCCATGACGCTGACCATGCGTAACAGCGTGATTCAGGAAGAAAACGACTATTTGGCTTATCTCAAATCCGTCGGGGCAGTTATCGGTAACGCGTCATGTCAGTTCAATGCCGAAGACAATCCCAAAGACAACGTGGCGCTCGGTCAATTCGTCTGGTCGATAGATTCCACAATCACGCCGCCCATGAAATACGCACAACTCAATGTCGGATTCACCAGCGCTGGATATTCCGTCTATTACGAAGCATGATGATAGGAGGCAAACATGAACAGAATACCTATTTACGGACAAATCAAGGGATGCACGATCTATCCTGCCCCCGATGGCAAACCGGCAGCCAATCCAGCCGCCATCGACTGCACCATTACGCCGCCCGTCGTTAGTTTTGAAACGGGCACCGTTCAAATGATGGGGTCTTTGACGGTTCCCGATCAAAGCCGCATCGCCGACATGAGCTTGTCGATCACTGTTCCCGTATCGCCGCTGTCGGTCAAACTATCGGGCAAAGGGCTTATGGGCTACGAAGCCCGATGGGCACAGGAAGTCACCGAACCAAGCGGCGCAATCCGCGTCGTTCAAGGCGTCTGCTATATCGGCGGTTATGTCACGCAAGTTCCTGCGTCTGCCGTCAATCCAGGTGCCGAAGGCACGGCTGATTACAACGTGTCTGTCGTCAAATACCGCCTTGTCGTCGATGGCAAAGAACTTCACAACATCGATCGAGGCAACGGCGTCCTGATTATCGACGGCGTGGACTATCGATCTGAGGTCGATAAGTTGCTGTAAGAGGTGGTGAGAATGAGCCAGTTACAATGCTTTGAGAGTGCCTTTTTCGGACGTGTTCGCGTCATCGAACGTGCAGGTGAACCGTGGTTTGTCGCCAAGGATGTGTGCATAATCCTTGGCTATTCAGATGCAGCCAATGGATGTCGTGGGCTTGATGAAGATGAAAAAATCATATTGGGGCGATCAGAACTCCCCGCACTTTTTGAGGAGAGTTCAAATGCGCCAACAATGACGCTGATTTCCGAATCAGGGCTGTACGCTTTGGTAATGCGGTCAAACAAACCAGATGCGAAAGCCTTCCGCAAATGGGTGACGGCAGAAGTCCTGCCATCTATTCGCAAAACAGGTGTCTACTCACTTACACCAAAGACCTATGTTGAAGCACTCCGTGCATTAGCGGATGAGGTCGAACAGAAAGAGCTGGCTATCAGGCAACGTGATGAGGCCATTCGCACCAAAGCACTCTTTGTGGAAGGCCGCGATGCCGAAATGTGCGGGCGCGTCGGCGGCTTGACCAGAGAAAACAATGCCCTCAAAGACGCTGTCGGGCGAGGGCGCAACTGGCAGACTATTTCGATGATGTCAGCGGAATGGGTAAGGCGATTCGGGCACAAACCGGACTGGCGCAAACTCAAAGAGTTCTGCACGGAAGTCGCCATTGAACCTATCCGTGACGTCGAGGAAAAGATCGTTCACTCAAACGGCGTCGAAAAAATCGTGAAATCGTACCGCTACCACAAAGACGCTTGGGCTCGTTACGAACGATATGAGGAGCTTCTGAGCGTTCAGGGGTAAAAGAAAAGCCGCCTCAAACAGCGGCGGCTTTAGTAACCAATGATCTTCAGTATTAGACCAATGACAAGTGCTATGGGAAGGCCAAGCCCCATAAGAATTTGGAATATTGCTCCACCAGTTGTGAAATTTAAATTCCCATCTTCGTCTTCATACATATGCATTGGCATGGCAACCTCCTATGCTAAACCCTAAGTATCTTTAACACACACTTACTAAAAAAAATCAAGCAAAAAAGGAATTTGAAAATGGAAAAACTATTATTGACCAAACCGCTAACACTTCAAAACGGCACTGAAATTACTGAATTGTCGCTTGATTTTGACGCATTGTCGACAGCAGATTTCAGGCAGATCAGGCGTCTTGAGGCTCAAATCACGGACGGCACACGGGTAAATGTCAATGAATTTATCGGTGGCTTGGAGTTGTCTGACAGCTTCCGAATTGCTACGGGCTTTTTAGCGGCTGTCAAAGGAACTCCAGGACTTCGAGTCGATGATTTTACGAAATTGCCGCTTAAAGACGCAACGCGGATTGGAAGTGCTGCGGCTTTTTTCTTCGCCGATGCGGGTTAAAACAGGAAGCGGATGTTCGCAAACTGTTTAACGCCATCGGCCAAATCGCACTCGTATATCGCACCGATATTATCCGACTATTGGAAACGCCTATTTTGGATTTGTATTTCTATTTCACCCACATGAACTCTGAGCGGAGGCAACCATGAGCCGACAATCTGAATATTCCATTGACCTCGTTGTGAAAGGTGACGAGGCCAGAGCAGCCATTGATCAGATCAATAAAGGGTTAGATGGTGTCACCAAACACGCAAAGAACGCTGAAAACGGCATCGACATTGCCGGAAACCTAGAACAAGCAGCCGAAGCCGCTAAAAAAGTGGCCATTCAGTTCCACAATGCTGTAATGCAATCCGATGGAGATGGGGAAGATTATTTCAAAGCCTACACGCGTGGCGTTGAAAAGGCCGAAAAGACACTTCAGGCTCATGCCACGCGTATCCAGCACTCGATGTCTGACGAAGGAAAACAGCAAAGAAACGAACTCTCTCAATTGAAACAAGCACGTTTCATGGCTAGAACAAAAGAGGAAGAGAAAGCAATACTCGAAAAAATAAAGATATTGAGCGCACAGGTCATTGATTTGTCAGATGAAGAGCTTCAAAAAGCCCTCATGAAAAATCGACAAACACGTGTCACGTTGAGAAACACTATTCAGGCTGTGAAATATAATCAGGCGGCATCTAAGCTCGCTGATAAGGAACAAAAACAGGGGCAATCACGCATTCGAACTATGGCGGCATGGGTAAAACAGCTTGTTTCTGGCAATGACCAGGTGGATGCCATGTTGAAACGTCAGGAAAAGATTCTGAAAACTGTTTCTGCAACCGAAAAACAACAAAAAGCTGTTACACGTGCAATCAAAGATAGCGAACGGGCGCAATCTCGTTTATCAAAAATCGGCTCAACTATTGGAAAGGCGATTCAAACCACATACAACGTCACTGGATTAGTTGGCGGCGTTGGGCGTGCCTTTGGATCGGCTGGTCAAGCCATTAGCAACGCTTCTGCTGTGGCTGACAGAGAAGTCGAAAAGGAACGGTTGGCAAACCGCGTCAAAGGCTTCAACATGGACGACGCCAAAGACATTCTTGGACAACTCTATATTCAGACCGGCGCCGATTACAGCGTCATTGTCGAAGCGATCAATCGCGTGCAGAACGTGCTAAAATCCAATGATAAAGAGGATTTGATCGCGGCGGCAACGACAGAAATTCGATATCCAGGATCGGCGCAGGCGTTCGCATCATCCAATACAGAAGCAACGGCAGCCAATTTCACCAAGTTTGGTAACCGCCTCAAAGCCATGCAGAATGCCACAGGTGCCAGCGACGAACAGGTGCAGTCCTCCATGGAAAAGATTAACAACATGAGGCCGGGCGATTTTGGCAGTGCCAAAATTTCCGAGCTTCAGACGGTCTATCTTGGACTTCAGAACAGCGGTGCGTTCGACAGTCTGGAAGAGTTGGACAAGGCTTTTAAGAGCTTCGTCAGCACACAAAAGAATTCTGGCAAAGATGTGTTCGAGTTTGCACAAAAATATGACTGGAATGGACATATTTCTGGGGAACGTAACCGACTTCAGGCATCCCATACCCTTTCTAATATCGATTGGGGCAAGATGGGAAGCAGAATGAAAAAGCTCGATGAGCAAGGAAAGCCCGAACAGTCAGACTCTGAAAGCATGGCCATTAAAATGCGCCAGATGGAGGAGAAAAAGAATCAGCTAATGATCAAACTCATTCCGGCTATACAACCCATCGTCGAGAAAATTGCAGAATTGCTAACTGGTGACACTGCATCACAAATTATTGACGGTTTCGTGAATCTGTTTAAGGCCGTGATTCCAGCACTAGAGCCTATTTTCGTTATTCTTGAGCCTGTACTCAAAGTCGTGTCAAAGGTTTTGAATTGGCTAAATGATGAGGTTATCCCAAGGTTATTATCCGTGTTTCATTCCATCGCGAATTGGTTTGGGGATGATGACAATCAAACCAGTAACGCAACACCCCAAAACGCCGCTGGCGGTCTTGCATTCATGCCGTCGATCGTCGGCGAACGCGGGCCGGAGGCTATCATTCCGCTGGATTATTCGAGGGCACAACGTGCCGAGAATATCGCAAACACGGTCAATCAGACGTTCAATATGGGCGGAAACCAAACGACGGCTTTAAGCCTTGCACAAGCTGTGCGTTCGCGTGATTTCACGCGTGCCATGACCGACAACCAGTTCTTTACACGACGATGCGGAGCGTTTTAGCCCCTAACCCCTAAATCCCCTTTCCCAAATGGGGCAAGGGGACTTTCATAAGGACGAACACATGAAAACCTACATAGCAGTTCATGGCGACACATGGGACAGCATCGCCTACAAGACCGTGGGCGACGAATTCCTGTGTGACAAGATTTGTGCGGCGAACAGCCGCGAACATGAAGGTGTGGTCATGTTTGAGGGCGGCGAAAAGGTCGTCATTCCCGACATTGTTGCCACACAATCGACGATTATCAAAGCCCCGTGGAGTAAATAGTCATGCAGTATTTAGCTTGGGCAGATGTCGAGATTCCTTTGTGCCTGGTTACGGGCTTTTCGTATGCCAAACGCGCCAGAACCGTCAATCATGCGCGAAATTTTGCGTCTGCGCGCGGTTTTGAGGCAAGTGAAATATCTGTAAGGGTTACGCTGAATCGTGGCGTGGCGATGGCCTACGGGCTCGAATTTGGCCGTTATGTGGAATTGATCGAATCGTTCGATGCTTCCAAAGAGAATGCGCAGGGCACAGTCACGCTCGGCGGATACCCCATTTATCCAGAACTCAATTTTGCACTGACAAACATCAATCGCACGTATCAAACAGACCTTGCGACGGACGAAATCACGGTTATGGAAGCCGACATCACGTTGTCGGGCGTGAGTTGCGTCAAAGAAGTTTCGCGCGAACGCGCGTTGGTGATTGGGTACGAAGACACCATCATTCAGTTGCCCAAAACGACGATCTCATGCAAAGGCAAAGACTTCGTGATTCAGGATTCGGCGGCAGTATCTGCGTTCGTGACAACGCCAAAAGAGCTTCAGCTTGAAGTGATGATTGGCCAGGATAACCGCACGCCTGAACGAGATAGCTTTTTGAACGATCTCATTTCGGAATATGCCACGGTGACGTGTGAGCTTCCGCAGGGAACAGTGGTTTACAACGTGATTCAGGCTATGGCCATGGATTCGGTGCTCTACCTGACTGGTTCGATCTTGCCCGAAGCCGCCTCACAGATGATCACAAAGACTTATATGGACTGCGATTTGTCTGACATCCTGGGCGACATTTGCAACAGCATCGGCGTAGATGCCGACATCAAAGTCGGTGGCCATGTCGATTACTACCTCATGCAGTGCTCGCCGATTCAAGCGATCGAAGACCTGCAACGGTCTGCCGGATTTTTGGTGTCGATTCAGGGCAATAAGCTGACGTTTGTTTGGGTGCCTGACAGCATCGATCCACAAATCACACTCGATGAATTGAGTGTCGAAGACGACACGCGCAGCGAGGATGTGAACGGGCTCGTTTGGCGTGACGGAATTCATGAAATCATGGCCGGTGAGGTTTCAGGCGAAGTGCCAAAAGTCGATTCGGTGTTCAAGACAGACGCGGGGGATGGCTTCGCCTCGCATGTTTTGGCGTATTTGCGGTATCAAGCGGCGCGAGTGGCTGTGACTGGGTCGATCGTCGACTCGATCGGAACGCATTCACAGATTGCAGTGCCAAAAGATGATGTCACATTGGCCTTATTGGTGGATTACCCGACGTTTGACTGGTTGGCTGGCCAAATGTCGCTCGAATGCAGGGAGATACGATGATCGGTTATTTTACGGTAGTTGAGCTGATTGGCGATGATGACGTGGCGGGCTTCAAAGTTCAGGCAAAAGTCAAATCGCAGATGAATGAGAACATCATCGGTGTGATGTGGCTGCCACCTCACATTCGGCAGGGACAGTCCAATATTGATGCAGATTCAACCGTTTGGGGGATATTGGACGAAGTTTCAGGCGTTGGTTGCGCCATGATGGGCGTCGGCGATGCCGACTTCGGGTATTTCTACGACGCCGACATTCAGGTCAAAAAGAAGCTGACGGTCGATGGCGAAACGGCACTCAATGACAAGCTGGATGTGGCGAAAAAAATCACGGGAAGCGATGCAATCGAGGCGTCGAAAGATATTTCCAGTTCAAGCGGCGACGTGAAAGCAGGGACAGTGTCATTACTCAAACATTGTCACACGATCATACCGCAAACAGGGACGAAAACATCAAGTGCGGACGGGATGATTCCTCCGTCTTAATGATTGCGAGGCGTATGCGCAATGCGCATAGCCGAGCGCGCGGGCGTATTGAGCAACGCGAGATAGCACGCGCCACAAAAGGATAGTCAAATTATGAAAAATGGTTTTGTCTTTTCGGAAGATGAATTTGCATTTACGGGGGCCGGTCAACTGTCGATGGGAAGCGGCATTGAAACGTCAACGCGGTTTGCGCACGATTACTCGAAAACTGCGCAGTCTATCGCCTGGCGCAAGACATCGACGGCACGCACGGGCTCAATTACCATTGCGTTTAATCATTCTCAGGTCGAAAACATATTCAATGAGATCGCGAAATATGAGGAAATCGCGGGACAGGCCGGTGATTTGTATTGGAATAGCCAAATTTTGGGCAAATTCCTGATTCGTTCGGTGCAGATTTCGTTGGCTTTGGACGGTATCGACATCGTTTCTGCGGCGCAGGTTGGTATTGAGGTCGTCGAGGCATACCAGAAACAAGAAAAGTCATCGAAACAAAGCGTCAAAGTCGAATTGTTTTAAGCTGATTATCGGGCACAATTCACCACGTTTAAGCGCCATCCAGTTATGAATTGGGTGGCGTTTGTTTTTTATGCAAAGCGAGGTGGATATGAACACAGGTCAAGACATCGTGAACATGCTGAATTGCCGACAAGGCGAGCATGTATTGTTTCGGTCGTTTGGATTGGGACATGTAACAGATCAAGTTGGGAAACTGCGAAAAGCGCAGGTCACACAAGAAATTGCCAAATGGTATCCGAACGTCAAATCCGTTGAAATCAAACAGAGTGGCGATTCGTACGACGTCAAAATCGTTGGAGTGTGATGATGGAATTTATCAATGATCTATCGACAGACAGCGTGTTTGAGTTGATCAAACAGTATTACCGCAGTGAACGGGGCAAAGAGATTCAGATCGGTTCGGATGAATTTTCGATGGCAGCCATGCTGGCTTATGTCTGCGGCGTATTGGTTCAGAAATTCAATACGCAAGCGAAGCAGCGTTATTTGGCGACCGCCACAGGCGAATATTTGAACGCGCTCGGCGAAACATTCGACATCGAACGTCCCAAACCAACACATGCCGTGTGCCAGGTGAATGTGACGGCTTTAAGCGGTCGAAGCTACGACATTTCAGTTCCTGCAGGAACCTTCTTTATTTCGGACAATAACGGCGTCAAGTTCACAAATCTCGCCGAAATTTCGCTTGCCAGGGCAAGCACTTCGCAGACGGTGACGTTTATCGGCGTCGAAGACAAGGCCAATGTTTTGGCCGAAAACAATATCGATCTCGGCACGATTACGACGATATTGACGCCAGTTATTGGGATCAAATCTGTGAGCAATACCACGGTGCCTGTGGGCGCCGTTGATACGTTTCCCGATACCGACGAAGGCGATGATGCTTATCGACACTACATCATCCAAAAGCGGTCTGGCGTGTCGACGGGCGGGCCTGCACCTGCTTATGAAATGCGAGCCAAAGAAACGAATGCCGAAGTGTTGGATGCCTACTGCACACGGCATGATGATTCTGTCTTCGCAGAAGGTGTTGCAAAGATTTATGTGCTTTTGAATCCAGAACTGCCCACGACGTCCAAAACGGCTATTAAAAATGCCATTGTTGCCCATCTGAATGAGCCTGACTGGAAGCCTGTTTGCGACACTGTGTCCATAATAGATCCGCCTAAAGTTGGTTATGAAATCGGCGTTTTTGTTGGACTTCGTTCGAAGTATGCAATTTCCGGCAAGGTTAAAGTTCAACAAGACATCGACGCATACGTGGAACAGTTGAACACCAAATTGGGACAATGTTTTAGCGTGTCGGAACTCGCTAGATTGTGCCAAACGGCAGATGCAAACGGCGTGTGTTCCGAATATATTCGCTGTGATGATTCGGCTGACAACTATGTCCATGTAGAAAAATGGCAGCACGGCAATTTTACCGTGGAGGTGCTGGGATATGAGATTATCGCAGATTGATACAGCCAGCCTTTTGCCACGTTTTGCTCGAAATGATTTCACCAAAGCGGCCTGTCATGCGCTTGATGAGGTTTTCAGGACATTGTCTGAGAGAATGGATGCGTTGCCACTGGAAGCGTCTGCAAAAGCCATATCGTTATGCCGAGATGACGAATTGGCTCAGCTGGCCAAAGATTTGGGCGTTCTGCCGTACTATCCCGATCTCGAACGTGACTTGCGCGAAAAACTCATTTTGAATGCGGGACTTTGGACACGACGTGCAGGAACACAAAAGAGTGTCACCACCATGGTCAATACGGTGTTTTCAACGGATTCGACGACCATGTTTGAGTCAGATGATCCATCTAGTTTCCGCTACACCATCATGGTTGATGAGGACATCGTATCGAATGAAACAACGCATACACGGCTTCATTACTGCCTTCGTACGGTGGGGCACGCTACGACATTGCCAGTCATTCAGGTAAACTACAACGTCACGATTACCGAGAATGTTCATATCAGTTCATCGCCAATTATCTATGAGATGGAGGCTTATTTATGAGTTTTGAAATTGCAAGTGTCACATCATGTGGCCAGTCGCTATTAGCTCGCGCGACAGCGACAAACAAACTTGTATTCGTCAATGCACGAATTGAAACAACGACGAGAACGGCCAGCGCCATTGGAAATGCAACGAGCCTTCCGACGCTCACAAATCCAGTTACAGGTTCGATTAACAGCGTCACTTATTCGCTCAATCAGACACGTGTCACTGTGAGATTCAACAATCTTGCGACGACTGCAAACTTTCATACTGTATGGCTCATGGCCAAACTTGCGAATGAGTCCGATTCAGCAGCAGTACCGATTTGTGCCATTGTTTCGTCAGAACCAGTTTACATTCCGACGACATCGCAAAGCGATACGCACATCGACATTCACATGAACCTGTCATTCGTTCGAGCCAATGGTACTGTGAGTATCACCGAGGGCCCGGCATGGATGATTTCAGATCACGAACAATACAGAGCAGAGGTGCGAGCCGAATTCGATGATGTAGAAGCAGATATTGCCGATTTGAAGGATACCTACGTCACAAAGGCAACTGCCCAAACCATATCGGGACAAAAGACATTTAGCAGTGCCACACAAATAAGCAGCACACTGAAAGTTACCGGTTCAACGACACTCAGCACAACGACAACGGGGACGCTGACTGCCGGAACATTTTCATCCTATTCTCAATCGCCGCGAACCGCATCAACCAGCGATTCAACGGGATACGATCTTGGTGCATCCAACAAAAGATGGAAAAATGTTTATGGACGACATGGAAATTTTGAATCATCCGTATCTACCGGTGATTTGAATGTTTCTGGCGAAAGCTCCCTTGGTTATACAGAAATATCCAGTCTTTATGTGGATGGTACAACAAATTTCTGCGATGATCTGTTTGCCAGTGATATTTATTCTGATGGACATTTTCCGTCTTCGCCATCCCAAGGTTCGTCAAGCGGTAGTGACTTGGGCGCAACCGATACCCGTTGGCGCTACGTTTATGCCCAATATGGAGATTTCAAGGGATCAATTTCAACGGCTGGAACGCTAGCTGTAACGGGGGCAAGTACGCTAACAGGTAACACAACCGTTGGTGGAACGCTCGATGTAACGGGTGAATCGACATTCGGAACAACGTCCACAGGCACTCTGACGTCTGATTCGATTTCTTCATACGATCACACACCACGCACAGCATCGACAAGCAGTTCAACTGGATATAATATCGGAGAATCTAACAATCGTTGGAAATATGTATATGCCAGATATGGCAACTTCAGTTATTCACTTAACGTGGATGGCACCGTCACTGCCACAACCTTTTCTGGAAATCTTTCAGGAAAACTCACAACGGCTAGGAATATTGACGGTATGTCGTTTGACGGCTCAGCGTCAATAACACACTTTGGAACATGCGACACAGCGGCTGGTACAGCTGCTAAAACTGTATCATTATCTGGTTTTTCGCTTGTAACAGGAGCAAGAATTTTAGTTAAATTCACAAATTCTAACACAGCGGCCAGTCCAACACTCAATGTAAATAGCACAGGCGCTGTGCGAATCTATTTGAGAGTCAACACACCTGCATCCACAAGTAATGTAACATCTTGGGAAGCCGGTGACACCATTGAATTTGTGTATGATGGGTCGTATTGGCGTAAGGTGAATCATACTACCAATATTTCAGGCAATGCAGCGACCGCCACAAGTGCAACCTCTGCAACATCGTCCGATCGAGCAAGTAAACTGGCAAGTAGTTCAACTGATTATCTGTATTATCAATCATCTACTTATGGTTTGTATTCAACGCAAAGAATATGCCCGTCCTCGAATAAAGGCGTATCACTTGGTCATTCAGATCGTTATTGGAATTACGGATATATTGATACAATCAATAGTACAAATATATCAGCAAGCGGGACTTTGTCTGTTTCTGGCACCACAACGCTATCAGATACTATTGTAAGTAGTCTATATTTTGACAGTAACAAAACAGTCAAAATGAATATTTACAATTCTGGGATTGACGTTACAGGACACTTAACACCTGTTTCTGGCAATAAATATGACCTTGGTGCATCAAGTTATCCATGGGATCGTCTATTTGTGAATTATATTTCCGGTGCTGGTGTTGCTCATTCCATCGCAGGATATGGTGTTGGAACTGCGCAGGATTCATCTTATCCGATTGGTTCGCTCATTTTAGCTCAAATAACAACAGCGACCAACCCATCAGGTGTTCAACTTGCGAATAGTACACTTGCAGTCCCAACATATTTTGGAGACGTGCCAGCCTCAAAAATTAGAAAGGTATCGCTATATGCTTCAGGTAATAATGGAAGTACGACGTGTCATCAACACACCGCATCAACATTAAGCGGAACTTGGAGAATTATTGGTGATGTTTGGTCAGGCAATGTATCGAGTTATCCCCCTGTTGTTTTGGCCGTTCGCATCGCATAAGGAGATAAAATAATGCAATTTAATAACGCAATATATATGAATTCAGAACACACATGTTTTGATGTAGATGTTATCTTTGATGACAATACTCAAATACCTTATACCTTTAACATAGGGTGTAATGACGAAGCTCCTGTGTTTCAAGCGATCAAAGAAGCTTTTGAGCGAAACGAAATACAACCAGCGGAATACGTGCCACCGATAATACCTGACGATGTTCTTGCATTTGATATTCGCGATAAACGCAATACACTTTTAGCAGATACAGATTATCTCATTCAGCCGGATTATCCCATTTCTGATGCAGACCGCGAAGCCATTAAAGCCTATCGACAGGCATTGCGCGATATTACAAAACAGGATGGTTTCCCTCATGATATCGTGTGGCCTGACAAGCCGGAGGTGGTCAAATGATAAATAATATAGCTGAAATCTATAAACAATTATCGGATAAGCCGAAATTGATTCAGAAATGGAAATCTGCCGTAATTCGTCGGATTAAACAATTCGCACGCAATATCAGCAAATCCTCGCCATTTCTGGATAAACCGCAAAAGAGCATATTTGGTGTTAGAAGTCGTAAAAAGGACGACACTTTGACGATTTATGGCACCAGTCCGAATGCAGGACGAATGAAAGGCTTTGACGCACCTGTAAATGAGTGGCTGGCCGTCAATCGGTATTTCCGAGTGTTGCGCCACGGCAAATGGCGAACGATTCACAAAGTGCAAAAGGTGAAACGAAATGCTGGTGTGCCGTTACAAGACGTCGCATACTATGGCACCTCGCAAATGCCAGATCGCTTTTATGGCATCAAAAAAGGCAAAGCCACACTCGCTTATGGCAAGACAAAGAATGACCTCGGCGTTCCTGTTTATGCCAAAGATTCGTTTGCTGACTGGATGATGACAAACCATCGCGATGAATTGGAAAACATTATTCTCGAATGTGGGCGCGATATACTCGCCGACATAGCCATTAAAGGGGGATTGAAATGATTACGCCAATTCCAGCAACTGCAATTGTCCTCATATTTATCATCATTTTCGGCGTAATTCTGCCGATATTGGATAAAACAGAAATGTTTGGCAAATTCATATCTTTGCGTTGGTGTATTGTCGTGACGTTCGTCGCGATGTTCGTTGGCTGCATACTTGATTTCGAGCAATTGAACGATTCTGTGCGACTCGCCGTTGTACTCGGTGCATTGATCGTCGGCGGAATATTTATACTTATCCGAACGTGGGAGAAAGCCGCAGTAAACGGTTGGTCTATCGGCATTAAAAATGTCGAAGTAAGCAAAGGGGATGCAAAGGTCACAGTCCACGTGGATGATGACAATAAATAATATATATTTATATTTGTTGGGGGATGTATCCCCCTTCGCGGCTATGGCTTTGCCATACGCCGCTACCCCCTCAGCGGGGACACCCCGCAACGCCCCGATCGAGCAACACACGATTGGCGGGCAAGTTTAGCACTGCACGTAACCGCTTCATGTAGTTCATGTGTGACCAATAGTGGTCTTTGTCATGAGGCGGTTATGGAAGTCATACGAAAGATTATCAAAGAGCGCACATTCGTCGATCCCAAAGACGGCAAAACGAAATCTCGCTGGGGGTATCGAGGTCATAAGCAAATCGAATGGATTATTATTCACTACACGGGCGATTATGGTTCGCAGGGATGTGCGAAGAAAACAGCAGACTCGATGCAAACCTGGAAACGTGCATGTTCGACGCATTACCTGGTTGGCGATGATGCGATCTATCAGGTCGTGGAAGAACGTCACGCGGCATGGCACTGCCCTTATGAGAAGAGCAACAAATGTTTGGCGAGTAACACTTGCGCGCTTGGCGTCGATCTCGTTGAACACAAACGGAATACACGCACACACTCGGTCAAAGATCGCGACTGGTATTTCACCGACAAAGTCTTGAACGATGGGGCAAGGTTTGTGGCCGAACTCGCCGACAAACACGGCATTCCGCAAAGTCACATCGTGCGTCATTACGATGTGACAGGAAAATGGTGCCCACGTCCATTTGTTGGAAACGACACCAACGAAATCACGGGCGATCTGCATGAAAACGCGTGGATTATGTTCAAGGAACGCGTGCGCCTTGCTCGGAGGTGCCAAGATGAATATTAAAACGAAATATATAATTTACGCTGTCATTATCATCGTTGTCGTTGCTGGCTTTGGTATTCGTGAATGCGTGCGCAATAGGCAAATTACACAATTGAATGAGCGCATCGAACAACTCACTGAAACGATAAATATACAAAACACCCAAATCGATGAAATGACAGCGCGACTTCGTGCAAAACAGGCAGAACTTGAAAGTGCAAACAGGTATTGTGAAAATGTTGAAAACATTGTGCACAAAAGCGAGGAATTAAACCATGATATTATTAAAACAGTCACACTGGATGAAAAGAGTTTGGATTGGTATCAAAGCCCTGTGCCTGATGATATTTGTGCCGTTTTGCATGAACAGCTGTGCGACCGACCGTGTGGCAGTTACCAAAATTGAATATGCAATTCCAGCCACCCAAATATTACAGCCATGTCAAAATGTTGAATTAAAATTCAATACAAATGGCGAAATGCTTATGTCATTGCTTGAACTTAATACGCAATATCAAATCTGTTCGGCGAAAATGGATGCAGTTATTTATTATTTTGAGCATATACAAATTCTGAACGAGGGCGAACCATGAACCATCGAAGCTATCGAAGGCCGCCTTTGCCGTTTATCGGTTCAAAATTGAGGTGGTGGCGAGAATTGCAGATTTTGGCGGCAAAACTACCGCAAGGCGGTTGTGTGTTTGACGCATTTGGCGGTTCCTTTTCGGCTGCGCGCATCATTAAAGACACACGTCCTGATTTGACCGTCATTACGAATGACTATGGCCATGACTATCGACGCCGATTGAATTTGGCGCCGCAGACAGCTGAGATATTGAAACGGCTTCAAGCTATTGCACCGAAACGATCTTATGTCGAATACACGCGATTTGATAAAGAAACCGAATCAAAGTGCATGGCCATCGTTTCACAGGCAGAGGATTCTGAAACGGCGCATCGCTGGCTTCATGGAAAAGATGTTCGCAACGTCATACCCGTTGGAGCGCCTGTGTGCCCGTCTGCGTGCGATGACTGGACAAAGGGGCTAGTTGTCATTGATGACAATTTGAACGCCTCAGAGGCGAAATATTGGGCAGAATCAGGCGCGTTTGTCATACTTGATCCACCGTATGAGGGAAATATCAAAATGGGGTTCGATGCATCATCGACTTATCAGGATGGGCGCATTGACGCGAGGGCTTTTTGTGCCGAGTTTATGCGAGTGAGTGACCAATGGTGCCTGTTCGATCGTCCCAATTCTGATTTGGTCTGCCAGGCACGTGATTGCGGCGCAATCGAGGTTGAAAGGCTACATGGACGCAATCGTCAGTGTGCAGATGAAATCATGATGATTTGTGCGGCGTATTGAGCGATAGCGAGAAGCCGCACACGCAAGGCGTATGGCGAAAGCCATAGCCTGCGCCAATAATAAAAGCTGAATTTCTCCACGTGATTCGTTAAATTTGACAAATATACAGGTTCGTCAAAAATGATTTAGCGCTTGGAGGTGTGTAATGGGGAAAGTCAGCCAGGATGACCACATCACGATTCTGAATTTGAGGAAAACGAGGAAGCTGTCTGTTCGTTGCGTGGCCGATATTACAGGGCATTCGCCAACGACAGTTCAGAAATATGCCAACATTCAGCCTGACGACAAACCATTCAACCATTGCAGAGCTTCGATGTTTGATGGTTACAAAGACGAAATCGAAGCCATACTGAACGCCGAACATGGCAAGCAGTCGCATAACGTCAAAACGGCCATGCACGAATTTCGCAAAGCGCATCCGAGATTTGAATTTGGAAAAAGTGCTTTTTATGACTTTGTCGCTCGGAAGTGTATGCGCATTCGCGAACCAAAACTTGCCCGGATTCCGCTTGATCATAGTCCTGGTGACGCACAAATCGACTTTTGTGAAGTTGCCTATTACCGACACGGTCGGCGCATCAATGGCCATCAATTTACGATGTCATTTCCATACTCAAATGTTTCGTTTGTGCAGATATTTCCTGCCGAGAATCAGCAATGTTTGTTTGAGGCCATGGCAAACATTTTTGAGTTCATTGGCTTCGTGCCGATCCGCGTGACGTTCGATAACGCGACCACCGCTGTTTTGACTTTGAGAAAGAAAGGCATCGATGCGCAGCCTTCGCCTGAATACGCCGCTTTTTCGTCCTGGTATGGTTTTGAGGCGGTCTTTTGCAATCCTGCAAGTGGTTGGGAAAAAGGCTGTGTGGAACGCAACAATGCTGTCAAACGCAAGGCGTATTTCACGCCGCCACCGATCATCGATGATGAAAACGATTTCAACCGCGAATTACTGCAACGATGCCTGGATGATGCATCCAAGGCAAAGCATTATCTCAAAGGCGAATACCTGACAGACCTGTTTGATGCAGATCGTGCCGCTGGCAATGCACTTCCCAAAGCTAGAATCGATTACAGAAAATGCTTGGTTCGTAAAACAGACAGATGCGGCATGATTCAGCTTTTCAAAAGTCGTTATTCCGTATCCGATAAGCATCCACAAAAGACAGTTATGGTCAAGGTTGGGGCGTTTAATGTCGATATTTACGATGAGTTCGGAAATTTTATCTGTTCACATCGCCGTTCATATCGTGACGGTTCTGTCATCATCGACAAAACGATGTACGCAGATGCCCTTGCCGCACGCCCACGAGCTCAAATAAAACAAAGTGACGATGGAATTTTGACAGGTTTTGAACAGACCATAAACTCGGTCAGACCGGCTGAACGCGAAAATGCTTTTGTCGATTTTATGGAACGTAATGGGATCAATCAGCTGGAGTCACCGACAAAGCACGCCATGGTTTTATACAATTTGATCCCATTCAGTTCAGATGTGGACGCTTATGACCTCAAAATCAAATCAAACCGTAGCTTGGTGCAAACGGCTTCGGCTGGGCGATCCGTTTGTCGAGGCCGTTCAAGGCAAGAAAAGCCGTGAACGTGATTTTCTGCTTGAACTTTTGGAAGGTGAAATTGACCGACGTGATGCACTCGCCATCGAGCGAAACATTAAACAAGCCTGTTTCCCTGAAATCAAAACACTCGCAGATTTCGACTTTTCGGAAGTTCAAACACCCCAATCCGTGGCAATGCCATACTTCACTGAATGCCAATTCATTGATGATCGATTCAACCTGTTCATGTATGGCAAACCTGGAACTGGTAAAACACACCTTTCCATTGCGCTCGGCATCGAAGCCTGCAAACGCATGAAAAAAGTCGCTTTCTACCGAATGCCCGAACTCATTCAATCTCTGAGAGATGCAACGGCCTCGAATGACACCAAATACTTCAAACGCTTGTCCAAACTCGATCTCATTATCATCGACGAATTTGGATACCCGCCCCGCGATTTAGACACCATTCAGCTTTTTTTCGATTTCATCACAAATTATTGCTACGAAAAGAAAAGTCTGATCCTTACATCCAATCGCACCATCAAAGAATGGCTCACCGACTTTACCGATCCTCGCGACGAAAAGATGGCACTCGCTGCCATCGATCGTCTTGCTCAGGACACACTTTTGCTATCATTCCTCGGTGAATCACATCGCACATTGCAGTCCAAATTGACCGGCAATGTGGTAACATCCAACGTGACAGATTAAACCGGAATTCTGTGACAGATTTTAACCGGAAAATACAGTCTGAGGAAAATGTTATGTCTTTTTTTGGTAAATCATCTTCAGCTGGGGAAATACATTGGGCTAATGTCATTAAAAATTCTGGGCCTGGCGAAATGTTGATTTGGCGTCAACCCGAGGAGGATTTCAACAAAAACTCCACGCTCATCGTCATGCCAGGTGAAGAAGCAATTTTTATCCGCGGCGGTGTGATTGAATCTGTTTCGGAAAACGGTACGTATAAACTCGATACAGACAACTATCCTTTCATCACCAAATTGCGAACGATGTTTACAGGCGGTGTTAGCGCATTCTCGTGCGTTGTCTATTTCGTCCGCAAAGCAGATAGTCAGGAAATTCGATGGGGAACGGAAACTCCGATTCAGGTTCGGGACAAAGTGTGGGGCGTTCGCACGGAAGTTAGAGCCCGTGGTGCCTATAAAGTTCGAATTATTAAACCCGCAGTGTTTCTAGAAAAATTGATTGGCAATAATATTCCTTTCCAGACTCAAGAGAATCTTCAACAATACTTCCACAGCGAATTTCAAGGGAAGATCAAGGCTGCAGTTTCTAAGCATCTCAATTCGCTTGATCAAGAACTCATTGGAATTGATGCCTATATGGATGAACTCTCCGAACAAATCGAGCCATCACTGAACGAAGCATTGCAAGATTACGGTTTGAAATGCGTTAAGTTTTCTCTTGCCGGACTCGATGTGGACACGTCGAAATATGACAAACTCGATGTTTCACAGATTGATCTCATTGCGCGTCAGCGCGGTTATCAGGCAGATAAGTCTGGTCTTAATATACTCGGCAAGGATTGGGATAAGGTACAAAATGTTGGTATCATGCGCGATCTGGCGAATAACGCCAACGGAGGCGGAATAGCAGCAATGGGTGCCGGCATGGGCATGGGAATTGGCGCTGCTGGAACCTTTGCCTCTGCGGCACAAAACCTTTATGAGCAGTCTGGGCAGAAGGGAGAAACATCGCAGAATGCACAGCCTGCACAGACACAACCCCAGTCATCGCCAGCCCAGGATCGTATTGCCAAATTGCGCGAATTAAAACAAATGCTCGACGAAGGCCTCATCGAAAAGGATGAATATGATGCCTTTAAAGCTGAGATATTGGGTCGCATGTAACGCTATTTTATAATTTTTGTTTTTTGCCAGGGGAAAGTCTTCCCCTGCGCGGCTATTTGCAAGCAAATACGCCGCTACCCTTTCTAGCCTGCGGCGCATGAATTTCACTTATCAATGAATAACAAAGGAGTTCGCTATGTCGGATACGAATTCAGCGCTTTGGAAATTACTCATTCTCATTTTTCCAGTCGTATTCAATATTACTTTTTTTTCAGTTACTGGAAGTGAGCATCCTGTATCGGTTTGGATATCATATGCGTTTATTAATATCGCCTATTTTATGCTTCCGTCCATTCCGCTTTTGATTAAAAAATACAAGTCCAGAACAGATATCGTACGCCCTTTATATCTCATTGCATCTATCTATTTTTTCATTGAACTTGTCGTAGGAATCCTATTTATTTATCTCAATCAGGGCACAATTAATCCGGCATTTATAATACAGATGATCATGTTTGGTATTTTTGCCGCAATATTCATTTCAAATCTAATGGTAAACAACAAAACCCACGAAAGTTTATCAAAACATGAAGATGAAGTCAGTTATATTAAAGGAATGGCGTCACGTGTGCATGCGCTCCTAGATAACATGCCGGATAAAGCCTCAAATCGTTCGATTGAAAGGACTTACGATTTGTTGCACGCTAGTCCGTGTCAATCCAATCAAACGATGCAATCGGTTGAACAACAAGTTTTGACGCTGGTTCAGCAACTAGAAAGTGCCGTGCATGATCAAAATCGTGAACAAGTGCTTGAGCTGACGAAACAGATTCAGACGATGATGGAAAAAAGAAATAGTAATATAAATAACTAATGTTTACTATTTTACATTAGTTGGTTTTGTGTCGATGTTCTACGCATTCGTTATAACTTGCGTGTGTGCGCGTTATAACGAATGAAACCTATATTTTTCTATAAACATCGACATGACTCAGAAAGTAAGCGTTTGCAAGATCTCTGATCTTAGCGCTGATTACTTTGGCTGCAGCTTCGCTTATGGTTCAAATTATAATAGAATATAGATGGATTTCAGAAGTTCCAATAAAGGCGTTTTAAGCGCTGAGACGTGAGGTAGCACGGCAGGACGCGAGAAGAATGGCACATGAGGGCGCTGCGAGCCTAGCGAGCGTATCCGCAAATGCAGCGTATGCGCGTGCGCATAGCTGCATGGAAGGCCGTATCGTCGAATGACGATAGGCCGACGATAATCAACAAAAAAAGCGCTAAAACAATAAGTTTCAGCGCTTTTAAGTTTAATATAAGTAATTACGAAATTGTATTTTACTATTTCTCTTTTGGTGTTTGTTCTTTTTCGATAGCTTCATCGTTTGGTTTCGCAGCCTCAGCGGATTGAGGTGCATCATTTGTCGTATCCGTATTATCTTCCTGCTCGTTAGGGGAAACATTCTTTGCTTTTGCGATGACTTTTTGGAACACGCCCGAGAGCTTTGCCTCAGCTTTTTCGATGACCTTGCTAGCTTCTTTTGCAATGAAAGATTTGTGTTCAGCATCAGCATTCTCATCTTCGGTATTATTATCAAAAAGCGAAGAAGTATCACCATTTGCTGCAAGTTCTGGTGATTGATTTAAACGAGCATGATCAAGAGTGAAGAAAATGAGCGTCTGGCAGACAGAAGCGATGGGAATGGCAAGAATTAAACCGAGCGTTCCAAAGGCATATTCACCGGCAAGAAGCGAGAATATAATAACGACAGGGTGGAGCGAAGAGGATTTGCCGACGATTTTAGGCGTGAAGAAGTTTGTGTCACAGAAGTGGACACCGAGAATCCAGAGGAGAACGAAAATGGCAGTTGAGAAGCCTTGAACGAGGGCGAGCAGGACGGCAGGAATTGTACTAATAATTGTACCAAAAATAGGAATGATACTAAGCACGCCAGCGATAATGCCGAGGAGGAGAGCGAAATCAACGCCGAGAATCCAAAGTCCTACACCGGTAAGCGTACCATTAATGCAGCAAATGATCATTTGGCCGCGAATAACACCACCGAGTGATTTATTAAGACGGGAAGCGAGGTCATCGAAGGTAGCTGATGTGCCATCTGGGGCAGCGAATATTTTACGAATCGTTGCGGAGAATTTGGGAAGGTCGATCGAAATAAAAGCACCGAGCATAAACACAAGAATAAATTGTATAAATGCATTAACAATAACCTGAATGGCACTTTGCAGGAATGAAAGTGCACTTCCAGCGTATTGCGTGCTTGCTTCGAGGCTATCGACGACGATTCTATTAAATTCGCGTTCCAAATTAAATTTAGCGGGCGCAGCGTTCGATTCGTTCGGTTCTTGCAGTTTTAGTGTATAAGCGCCTTTAGCATCGGGTTCTAAGATGATATTTGCATCGCCTTTGACGAGATAATACGTGTCATCCGTTGATGATTTAACAAATTTCAAAAGGGCATCTGTTGGTTCCTGAGAAACAGGTATTATTTTAGTTTCGGGTGTTTGTATGGGGTTGCGTTTGGAGCCTGGTTTGAGGAGTGGTTGAGCTCCGCTTGTATCAACCTGAGGGAGGGTGTTGGATTCCTGCTCAGTCAATGCGTCAGAAAAAGCCGTTTGAACGATTGCAGAAGTATTATTTACGGCTTCTTTGACGTCCGAAAGATCGCGCAGAGACAATTTAAACATGAGTCTGTCGATGCTATTACTCCAGCGCGGAATATCTTCATTTTTTACTTGAGTGAAGTAGGCGGGCAGGGCAGAAGTTGCACGTGAAATTTCTTTTGTAAGTGACGGAATAAAAGCGAAACCGACGCCCACAACCGCAGCGAAAAAGGCGAGATAGGCGAGAATTACAGCACACCATCTTGGAAATTTGTGTTTACCGATGCCTTTTTGGGTGACGCGTTTGACGAGTGGTTCCATAATATAAACGACGATCATGGCAATAACAAAGGGTTTCATGACGTCGTGAAAAAAGAACACTAAGATTGCAAATATCGCAATAGCGCTTAGCGGCAGCGCGTGTCTTTTTATTGAAACGATGAGCTTTTCCACCATAATGATTATTCCTGCAAAATAGCTAAGAGTAATGATTAATTACTCTGCGTACAGCGGTTTAGAATGTGCGCAATTTAAATCAATAGTATATTCAGTTTGTTTTGTCTGAAAGAATTTACGCTTTTATTATATGAATCAAGATGAATTGCATAGAGAAGAGCAAATCATTTTGAAAATGGGGAAGAAATTGTTTTAGTCGATGGGCAAGTGCCAATGTAGACGAGCGCCCAATTTAAAGGTTGGTGCACGGCCTACTTCGTCGGCAGTATTTTGACCGGTGAAATCAATGAACCAGTTATCATTAAAGAAGTATTCTGCAGAAAGAGCCTGTTCGTTGCCTTCAGCACCTCTGATGGATACGCCAGCGGCGATGCGGAGTCCCTTGTTGATTTGTTTGACGTAGACAAATTGAGCGGCACCTTCAGTAAAGAGGAACTTGAACTGATCAGCGTTGATGATCGTATCAAGCTGTGACGAGAACAACGGCGAAAGGAGGGATTCCATGGCGACGTCGTTGCCCGAAAAGTCTTCGATCGTGCGTCCGGTAAGGATGAGGGCGTAGATGTTTGTATCGGTTAAGTAAGGGCTTGAGTCGAAACTCCACTGTGGGCTGAAAAGCGATCCGCCGACGTTGAGGGTAATAGAATATAGCGTTGAACCTGCCGTTGCGTCATTTGTAGAAATGCGTTTGCGGCGGTCGAGGTCAGTCGAACCCAAAACGCTGCTGAAAGCCGAAGATTCAGTGTTGATCTCAGCGGTAGCGACCATATCAATTTTGCCGTCCATCGAATTGTTGAACGCAATCTGAGCACCCGATTGGAATTCAAACTCATTGTCTTTAAAGGCTAGGCTGCCTTCGGTGATTGAAACGATACCTGTTGGGAGAATATCTTTGATTGTACCACCGATTTTGAGTTGCGTACCGAGGTTAAGATCGACGACTGCGCTTGCGATTTTGACGTCGACATCAATGCTACTTTCAGCCGAAACGTTGATATCCAAATTCATTTTACTGAGGAAAGGCCACTTTCTCAGGAACGAAGGGGAGTAGGCTTCAACGCGTTTTTTAGAATCAATGACGTATGAAAGGATAGCATCACGGATGATGTTATTATCGCCATCGTCAAAGTCTTTGTTGTATCGGGCCTCTGCGACGTCAATGTTGCCTGATACTTTTACATTTTCAAACGCGGTAAGATCGTCGGCAGTAATTTGTATATCGGGAGAAAGGGTAAGCGAGAGCTCATCTTTCATGCGGAAATTAACATTATTAGCTGTAATGCTGAGCGAAGTGTTTCGAAGGTTGATAAAGTCTTCACGCGTGACTTCACCAAAGATGAGGAATGTTCCGCCCATGAGATTTCCACTAAAGGCTTCATTTTTATCAATTAAGATGCAGTCAGTTCTTGATGGGCATTGGGATGCATCTGTAATGCGTAGTGCTCCGCCCTCTTTGACCTCAATTGGCTCACTGAGGCTATTCATTTCGATGGTAATGGGTTCACTGACAGCAAGCGATGCTCCTGCGTTAAGTTTTGCGAAATTGCCGTCGAGAGCGTCTTTAAGATTGCCGTTAGCGTTGACATTGAGGGCAAGCTTACCGCGAGACGAGGAAATATCTTTGACAAAGCTTTCGGCAAGTTTGACGTCGAGCGTACCGTCTAGGCTGACATTAAACAAGGCATTGGGTTTGAGTAGAAGTTTGAGATTGAGCCATTGACCTTCTGCGCCGAGCATAAACTGCTGATTTTCGGGCGTATATAGGCAATTTTCGTCTTTTCTGCATTCGGGGGAATTCTTGTCCATCACAAGGAATCCCTGTTGCAGATAGATTGGAATCGACGAGTAGGAGGTTCTCAGTGAAATGGGATCGCGTACGCCGAGGTAGCCGCTAAGATTGAGTGCGCTCAGGTCAAATTCGCCGTTACTGTTGAGGTACGAGCCGTTGGCCGAAAGGCTAATACCCAAAAGTCCGGAGGCATCACTGACGATGGTTGGGAAGGCCGTCGCGAGAGCAGCATCGATCTCTCCGTTGACATCGAGGTTAAGTTTACCGTCAAGGTCGCCAGAGCCGCTAAGTTTGAGTGTGGAATCGCGGAAACCAAGATCTAGTCGATAGAGATTAAAACTACCTGTTTTGAGATCGTAGTTAGCAATGGCGGACTGGTTGAACTTCAAGTGGTTTTGAAGGACATCAGCGTCAAAGTTGTCTATGATCACAGAGACCTTCATATCTGAAAGGTCTTTCATGCAAAAACCGATCGAGCCACTTGTAATAGCAGACTTGAGTTTAAAGGTATGTTTTAGGTCATTGACATCGATATTAAGTTGATCGAGCAGATCAAGTGCTTCCAGACTGTGGAAATTGATCGAAGCTGATGCGGTGAGTTTGGGTGAAGTTCTTACGAACCCTTGAATTTCGAGGGCATCAGCGAGGATGCCTTTGAGGAGCATGAACTGTTTAGAGCGTGAGAGCAGCAGTTCTGTATTTCCAAGATTGAGATCTCCAAAGGAGGCATCCGCGAGTTTGACTTCGCCTTCGATCCAGGTTGACTCAAAGACTTTGGTGTTTTTGGCTTTGCGCGATTCTTCGAAGATTTCGCCAGAGATAATCTTGCCAACGTCGACGTTTCCGGTGAGATCAAACGATATCTTGCCATCAAGCGGGATATCCAGTGCTTTGAATGCATTAAAGCGATTTGGCGAAACGGGTTGCATTGCCGTATTAAACGAAACCGCCATTGTATCGAGGTTGAAGGTAAGCGTATTGATGGAAAGATCCGGAAACCGCATTTGTTCGGTATTGAGTGGATCGATCCAAATACCGAATAAGGGCATAGAGACGACGTTGTCGGCATATTCCATGCGGAACATGAGTTTTGAAAGATCGTCATCTAATACGTGAATATTATCCATCGTATAGGAGACGTTAGCTTTGATCTTATCGACAGGGCCTTTGGCAGTTATTTCGGCGGTTGCTGTACCTTTGAGGTTTAGCGCCGTGAGTTCTTCGAGGGGTATTTTTTCGAAGTTCAGGTCGGTTACATTTGCCTTGGCATCGAAAGGTATTGTTTGGGGACGAGAAAGTTGTTCAGTTGTGACGTCGGCCTGAACGG
The DNA here is from genome assembly GCA_045599585.1 of Myxococcota bacterium. Taxonomy (GTDB): domain Bacteria; phylum Myxococcota_A; class Bradymonadia; order UBA4248; family UBA4248; genus RGIG464. The sequence goes on along the minus strand of JAZRWH010000024.1, from coordinate 14,702 downwards.
ATCCCGTAACACGTGCAAAATCGGTAGCGATTTCAAATCGTCGTGTTGTCAGTTTGCCGTCGTTAAGATCAAGGTCGATGCCGACATTTTTGATGACCCAATTTTCGTAGCCCAAGTTATTGGTTGTGAGCATGAGACGCCCCGAAGGTCTTGAGCCAGACGTATCGAGTGCCGCTGACAGATCGACCGCTGAAGCATGAACGTCTTCGAGTCCGAATCGTTCGGTGTACTTCATAGGGTCTTCGATATGGGCTTTGAGGTCGATCGAAATATCGGAGAGATCGCTTAAAGAGGCGGTGTTAAGGTGTAGCCCCGGGTTAATTGTGATGCTGTCTTTGCCAGCTTCGATGCGTATACCCCCCGGAGATTCGAGTATACCATTTTGATAGGCGACGAGTTCTCCGTTTGGGGTATTGGTTTCGATTTTAACATTTTCAATACCCGCGAAGGGGTCTTTAAAAGCCCAATCGATACCGTCGGGCAAGGCGACGGCCATTTTTCCTTGGTTACTCGTTAATTTGAGGTGTGTCTCAAGATTTCCGCCGAATTGCCTGAGGAGAGGCGTGTTGAGCGCTTCCATCTTCATGGGGGCGAGACCATTGTCGAGTCGTGCGAGGAATTCTTCGTCGACCTCAACAGTAGTAGCGAGGGCTTCGGCGATTGAATTGGGAGGCATACTGTCGCGATGCGGTGTACTGGAAGCCTGAATCGCTTTAAGCGCAGCGACGGAAGGTTTTTTACCTGCCCAGAGGTCGATATTGAAGTCGCCGTCAAAGATATAGTAGTGGCCCGCGGCGAGTACAGCGCCGAGGGTAGTATCTGCCTGAAGTGCTTGTATTTTAACATCCTGGCCGTCCATGTTTGCGCGCAAATTGAAGTGATTCACATTTACGCCAAACGTTTCAAACGGAGGGATATCTACGGCAACGTCGCCCGAGACGCGTTGAAGATCGCCAGCCATAGCCGCTTTGACATTGACGTGCGACGAACCTTTGAGTACGGGGCCGAAAAAGTACTGAATGATTGGGTCTTCGACGGGGAGATCGAGATCGATGGAAGCGCCCCACAAAATACTCTCTTCTGGGAGCAGTCCGGATGGCTTATGGTTGTACTCGATGGACTGTTGCTCGATTTCTTCTTGTTTGGGGCCTGTATTCATAAAGGCATGTTCGAGTTTGAGCAGGCCGCCGTTACCGACCTCAGTAATCATGCCGGGAATATCGAATCGGGCATCTTTCCAAAAAAAGCCGTTAATGAGTGTATTTTTGATTGGTGCGACAAAGTTTCCACGCATATCCGGTTTTGCGCCGAGTTTTTCGATCCAACCGGTTTCATCACGTAAAATGTTCGCCGTGCGGCGCGCCATTTGAGAGTAGGCGTAGCCCATTTTGCCAGCAGCCCCACTTCCGCCACTGAAGATCAACCCTTCAGATGCATCGCCAATGTCTGCCAATGCAAAAGAAAACGTTGCAGGATTAAAAACGACGTCGCCTTCTCCAACCTTGATCGGACGCTTTTGACCTTCGTGCCATTCTGGCGTGAACATTTCGAGAATTTCGCCAGCACGAATGGCGTAGCTATCAACGTCGACATGTCTTAAATCGATGTGAAAACCGTCGAAAATAAGATTGACGACGGTATCGCTAACATTCAGGTTTGAGAGCCAGATTGTGGTACCACCTTCGGAATCGTCTGGTGGTTCGGGTTTAGATTTGTAGGGCAGAACGACCTTAAGGATATTAAGTTCCCCCTGAGAGAAGTCCAAGTTGACGATGCCGTTGTAGACAGTGACTTTGCCCAGCGTGAACGTACTTTTTGTAACGAGGTCTTGCAACTCAAGGATAGGAATTTTTGCGACGATCTTTTCGGCTTCGATGACGCATTCTTTTTTTCCGGCTTCGCGCAGCTGCGCGTGGTGGAGCGTCAGATTGTACAAAATGGGATCGGTGCTAATGCGATCGATTTCAAAATCGCCTCGCAAAAACTGCGTGAGTTGTCCATTGAGAATTTGGGTGCCAAACGAAGTATTGAGTACGAAAAAGAGGAGTAGGTAGATCGTACCCAAAAAGCTGATTGGGATAAAAATCATCATAAAAAAGGTATTCGAATAGCGAGACAGCCAAGAAACGTGCTGCTTTGCAGATTTTGAACGCTTCGCAGCGTTCTTATTTCGCTTAAAGATACCCAATTTGAATGATTCCGAGAGAGCGCGCAGCGTATTTAAAAGGCGCAGCCTTTTTAAATAGCGCGCGCAAGAGGCCGTATCGTGCTGTGCACGATAGGCCGAAAAAGCGAAGCGTGTTTGCCGTGAGGCAAACAGCGAAGCTGATAGAAAGCAGGGCTGAGCTAACGTCTCAGTCCAATTGCAAAGTTTCTGTTCTACCAGCATTTGCGGATCGTGAGGATTTTTTTATGTATGGAAATGTTGAGAGGCGAGTTTTAAATTTTCATAACTTTGACGCTAAAATCTTTTGGATCAGTGTAGGCGTTGGGGATTTCGAGGAGGAGCCAGTGGTGACCGTAATCCGAGAATGAGGACATTTTCGCGCCGCCGCCGCCTGTAATATAGAAGGGGATGCCAGCTTTTTTGAATGAGCTGTAGTCGAGGATGCGTCCGGAGAAGATAGCCGATGTTTTTGCTTTGGCGAAGATGGAGAGGAGGGCTGCGGCGTCTTCGCGGGCGAGGGCGTTATTGCGCGAGCCGTATTCGTCGAAGAGCGGGGAGTAACTAAACACGAAGCGCATGGGTTGTTTGCAGGTACCATCGATACAGGTTCCGCCAGTACCACAGTCTTGGTCGCGCGTGCAAACGCAGGTCTGTTTTGTACCGTCATAAACGGGGCACTTTTGATTTTGGCGGCAAATGTTAGATTTGAGCGGAACGCAGATACAGTTTTGGGGGCCTTTGAAGGTATCGCTGAGCGTGTTATCGGGGGGGATGCAGTAAGCTTCTTCACCAATGCAGCTTCTGCAGGATGGTGTCGAGACGGAACTTGAGGTGCACGCACTGAGCATGGGCCAAGATGTCAACCGCGTTGGCGCATCGATGCTGCAAGTTTGTTCTTCTTGCGCTTTAAAAATTTCTTTAATCCATTTTTTTTCAGCCGAACTGAGGGTAGCATCAGCAGTATCGATCATGAGAAGTTCGACTTTGCCGATGACGGTAGCCATGTTACTAACGCCGAACAATTTGCGATAGGTGCTGAGGCCAGAGCCGTCGACTTCGCTTTCTCCGAGGCCTGCGATCAGAGGAATGCCATTGACGCGTGCGTTGCAGAGGTATGAGATTTCTCTTTCGTTATTTGAGCAGCAGATGCTGCCATCTTTTGTATCGCAGGCACTTCCGTCAATTGGGGCTAAGATGCTGTCGGCGATGCTTCGCATATCTTCGTACTGTGAAGCTTTGCCTGATTTGGTTAGGTTGCCGAGACTGATGGCCAAATTGACGTTGTTTGCTTTGGCATCTTCGAGAATCTTAGTGAACGTATCGGTATTGCCTTCAACGTTAGAAAACACGGCGATTCGGAGTGTAGAATTGAGCGGAGGTGCAGCGGTAGGGGCCGATGCTTGTGGCGGATCAGTGAGAACGTCAGCCGGAAGTTCGTCGGTGCGATCCGTTTTAGGAAGCATCTGCACGGTCAAGGTTCGGCAGCCGCATGGTTTGAAGCAAAAATCGAGGGTTGGGCCTGGGGTTTCTTCGCTGCAGCAGTTGTTGGACGGAGAAGTCCCACGATAGACTCCTAGGAGATTGATGGGCGTAAAGGCATCGCAAGCATAAAAGGCTTCACGAGCTGTCGATTTGTTGTAGGCTGTGCGGTTATTTTCTTCGGAGTAACAGGATGCGCTGTCATCGACGACGGAAGAAACGACGAGACGATGCGTGCCTTCATAGACTTGTTCGCACGCTGTTGCGGGGTCTTCAGCTGTGTCACAGCTATCGACGATGGTGTAGGTGCTACTTGGGCAGTAAGTGACGTACTGCTCTGATGAAGTGGATTGGCAGCGTTTGAAGACGTCGAGCATGCCCATTTGTATATTGCTGATCGATATGCCGACGGCATTGGCCGTATCACTTCGAATGCCTTGCGTCGTATCAAGCATAAAATGTGGCGTCAGCGTGTTGGCTCGCACTTCAAAGAGTGTGATGTTCGATTCGCGGCTCATTCCCGAGGCGGCTGGACATTGAAATGCCTGTGTCATATCGTCATCAGGTGACGAAGCACCGAAGGCCGTCAGCGTCATCGCCGTGGAACTTAAAACATAGTAATCGAGCTGATCCGAAAATCTGGTTCCGTCAGCTGAGTTGCAACCGCATAGGGCAGCGGCAGCGAAGAACATCATCACCCATTTACGCATCGAACTACCCCAGTACGCGGCTGCCTGTTTGTGTGATTAGAACATCATCTTCGATACGGATACCGCCGAAATCACGGAATTTTTCGACTTCATCGTAGTTGATGAAGGCTTCGAGTCGACGTGTAGCTTTCCATCGATCGATGAGTTCAGGGATAAAGTAGCATCCGGGTTCGACGGTGACGACGAAGCCGGGTTCAAGTTTGCGCGCGAGTCTGAGTGCATCGAGACCAAATTGAGTGCTTCTTTGGGTACCGAGTTCGTAGCCGACGTCGTCGCCTAGATTTTCCATATCGTGAGCGTCTAAGCCGAGCATATGTCCTATGCCATGGGGCAAAAAGAGGGCGTGAGCGCCTTGTTTGACAGCTTCATCGAGATCACCGCGCATAAGACCGATCTCTGCGAGTGCGCCAGCTAGGGCACGACAAGCCTTGATGTGTACGTCGTATTGAGAAGCACCGGGACGGGCTGTTTCTGCTATTCCTGCTTTTTGTGCGCAAGCAACGGCATCCCATATCGCACGTTGGCGTGTATTCCACTGATTTCCAACAGCGAACGAGCGTGTCAAATCGGCGCAGTAGCCATTAGGCGATTCTGCACCGCAGTCAATGACGAGCATGCGACCGATTTCAAGTTGGTGCGCATAACTGGTGTTGTGCAGTGTTTCTCCGTGAACTGTGACGATCGGTTCAAATGCTTGTGCGCGTTCGAGGGCAATGGCAGGTCCCATAAGTGCGGCCAAAACGTCTGATTCTCGAAGGCCGGCGATATTGCGCTTTTCGGCTTCGGCGAGCATACGTTTGGTCACCCCGATGGCTTCTTCCATTTCGGCGATCTCATCTGCGCCTTTGTGATTGCGCTGATCGATGATAGCGCGTCTGAGCGCAACGCTTTCGTGTCGTTTAAGTGCGCGACGCGATAAGCCCAGGAGCGATGCAATGCGCATCGTCAGGTGTCCATCGTACGGAGCAATAAAATGGACGTTTTGCGGGAGGGAACGTTCGAGGTCATCCATATCGCCGACGTTGGCGATGCCTGCTTTGGCTGCGATCACTTCGGCGCTGTCTACAGGACCGGTCCAAATGACATCATCCGGATCAGGTGTCGTTAGGAAGAGCGTTTCGCGCCCATTTTCGTCGATGAGCAGGGCAGCGTCTGCGAGCTGGTTGAGGCCTGTGTAATAGCGGAAGGTCGAATCTTGGTGGAACGGATAGATTTCGGCAGGATAGTTTCGCGGAACGAACGTCGCCGACATCATAAGAATTGCCCCGCCTTTGACTTGGGCTCTTAGGTCACGTCTTCGTTGTACAAAGTCCATTTATTTAGTCTCCTTGAATTGTGTGGATTCAAAAAATGTGCGCGTATCCGCTTGGAGTCCTGGTGTCGCCAGCGCAGCGCGCGAAAGTTCCTGGATCCAGGGACATTGGGTCTCTTGACAAAACTGTCCGATCCACGTGCGCGTTGCATCAGTCAAATACGCGTGGTTTCTGCCTGTAACGGCTCGTTCGAGCATATAGGCGTAGTTGTCGTGTACTTCTTCGTTGGAGCTCAGAAAACCCAGAGCAATTGCTCCCAAACAGGCATCGACGAGCTCTGGGGTCACATCAGCGAGCGTCGTCGAAAGCATACAGACTTGCTGCAAGACGATGTTTCGAACGTCAAGCCTGAGGTCAGTGGGTTTTTGTGGTGCAAGTGCCTGCGCTGCCTGCTCGAAAACTGTGGTATCTAGGGTGGGTGCATCTGTGATCGATTTGTACAGCATCATCGCCAGAATTTCCGAAACCCAGTCGATGGCGAGGCGTTCGTTTGCATTCAACGCAGCAGACAAGGTCATTTGCGACTGCGTCCATTTAGCTGCATAAATTTCGGCGCGTGCTTCAAGCGCCTGTCCTAGAACGAGCGTCTCTGCGTCGTTGTGAGAAAGGGCCAAGCGGAAGACCTTCGTTACAAAATCCGAATTAAGCGTCAGCGTGGCAGCTGTCATGTTGAGCCAAGCAGACAATCGTTCCGAAAGCATGAACGTCTTTTCGTCGTCATCAGGCTTTATCTTACGCGCACACGTGATGAGGTAGGCTTCACTTAGCGCCGGTTCGGTAGCAAACAAATGTTTATCGGTCAGCCACAGCGGTATAAACGAAAAACACTTTGGATCTTCCGGGGTGGAGTGATTCAAAATATCGCGCATTTCAGCATGGCTCAGCGTTGTATCGACGCCATTACGGAACTGTTCATCGTAAAGCGCCAAGATGTCCTGCGCCGCGTTGGCTTTGGAGATATTGCCACACGTCATGGGCAGATACTTTGTGGCTTTGCCCTCGGCATCGTACGCGCGATCGGGGGATAAGCATACGGCGTATCCAGATTCATTGGGTCTTAGCGTGTTGAAGGTTCCACTGTCGCCATCGGCTACGTCAAAATACCAAGCATCGCGTTTTGCAGTCATCGCTGACTGAAGCGTTTCTGCATCAGCCCCCGTATTGGCAACTTTTAGTACGACACTATGAGACGGGGCATAGGATGGCGCCTGCGTGCTTGCGCATCCAAACGCGCTCATGCCAAGGATTGCTGCAAAAAAATAGTTTTTGAACTTTCTGTTCATGTGTCTCTCCCAGTCCCCAAAAAACTGTGTGGGGTTTTACCCTCTTTTAGCCTACATTGCTTCTATTTCCACACTTTTTTCTATCGTGCGTGCCAACGTGACAAGCTTGAAGGATGGTGTGGATTGCTTCGCCTATTCGCCAAAGGCGAATACGGCTTCGCGGCCGGCCTATTCGCCAAAGGCGAATACGGTCGGCATTTGGGGCTGTTTTTAAGACAATTGATGCGTTATCAAAACCGAAATGAAATCAGAAATACCTATTGTTGTTCTCTAAGTGCGCAACAAATGTTAGTTTTAGTTATGGGTTCTGTTGTTTAGCGAGAAAGAGGCATAGTTTCTATGACGCAGTTTTTATTGACATATCATAAATTCGACCACACAGATCCTGACCACATTGACCGCAAGACTTTTAGCTTGACTCCAAAAATGGAGGGGTTGCTGTTATCTGCATCTGGGGATGACGACAGTCAAAATGATCCTGGAGCCATACGTATCAGCATTCAATCTGACGAAGTTGTCATTGAATTACAAATGCCCTGTAGAGCTTCGCTACATCGAGGCGATCGAAGCTGTATTCTCAAACTCGGGCATGCAGTACGCCTTTTGCCTAAAGATGCAGTGTGTATTGCTTCGACGGTCTATATTGTGGATGGCTTAACAAAACAGTCGGAGCCCAGTACGAGCTCTGCTTTGAATACGGTTGTGGGCCAAACAAACCAAGCAGCAGATGTTCGTTGTTTTGACAGCACAGTCGATTCCTCAGAAGATGTGCTGTGGTTTGATACGGTTGAGGTCTCTTCGATGCGAGGTCGTTTTCCGGCTGATCGTGAACCGAGCTATCAAACGCTTTTGCCCAAGGAATACTTGCCTAAAAATCGGCATCGAAGCCGTTGGTTTTGCAGCTTTAAAACTTGGCTTCGTAAGCTGTTTGACAAATGACATTATGGAAATAGGGCGTTGAACGACGACCTTCAGGTATGAGCATCGGCATTTGGTAAGCATTGATGTCGCAAAAAAAAGCCGGCCGTATTCGCAGTGCGAATAGGCCGGCAGCGAAGCCGTATTGGCCGAAGGCCAATAGGCGAAGCATAACAAAAGACGGCAATCAAAAATCCGCTAAAAGTCTTCTGTATAGAATGAACTGATGATACCAGTATATTTTTGCTCAATTTCGGCGCGTCGAACGAGTCCTGCAGACGTCAGAACGTAGGGATCTTCAGCTAACGGAACGGGAATGAGCGCAATCTTGCGTATTTCTTCGAAGCTTGCGCGATTGGAACTACATGCTTCGACGCGGCTTTTTATGAAGGCGTACACTTTGGGATGCTGACAAAGCTCGCTGAAAGCATTGCCGACGAAGAGCTTTTGTTCGCGTGCCCATTTTCTGAGAGGCTCTTCAGCGAGATAGATGAGCGCCGTAAGGTATGGACGGGCGTTTCCGATGATGAGCACCTCTTCGATGAGCGGGTCTCGTACGAGATTGTCATGCAGGGCAAGAGAATCGACGGATTGGCCGGTGGAGAGCGTGAGCGTTTCGACCTGACGCACACAGAGTCCGGTACGTTCATCCTCTACGACGTAATCGCCAGTTGATTCGAAGGTTTGAGAGCCAAACGTGCGTATGGACAACATGCCTTTTTGGATCTTGGGTTCACAGGTCGGAAGGTAACTGCCACCGACACCGAACGTGTGGATATGAGCAAAACCGCCGGCTTCACTCAAGGCGTAGGCATTGTAGATGGCGATGTCGAGCAGCGAAAAGAACTCGGCGTCGTGGAATTCGAGGGGCGCTCCAAACGAAATGATGCCGCGGCATTTTTCGCCAAGTCTGTTTTTGAAGTGACGAAGGAAGAGCGAGTCGATGACGCTTTTGGACCAGTTAAGATAGGTGCGGCTGTTGTGTTTGCGGAACTTGCCTGCAGCGACACAAAGCTTGTTCCATTTGGTGTGCAACGGCGTGTGTGACGTATTGGTGAGTATAGCTTGCGAGAGAGTGTGGAGCTCATCCGGAAGCATAAAAAGAAATTGAGGCTGGGATTGGTCGATCAGCGCAAACAGATCGTCGTTTGAAGCGTTGAAGCGGAAGATAAATTCGGCGCCGACGGTGAGGCAGGCGCAGAAGACGCAAAGTGTTGCTGCGTAGATGTTGTTGGGAACATAAAAGACGCTGTCTTGGGCTTCAAGTCCGAGTTTGTCAACGAGCGCCAGAGCACCGACGCGAAGGATATCGGCACTGAGTTCAATGGGACGCGGGCCAGCAGTTTTGCCTTGCGTAAAGACGACGGCGCACGGTTGATCTGAGCGGCACACGTACGCTTCACGTGGTTTGTATTTGCTACGCTCGACACAGGCTTCGAATCCGAGAATATTGTCGGGTAGTGGCCAGCCCAAAAGTTGGTCGATGACGACTTCATCTGTACCGCGTACATCCATATAGAGGAGGTATTTGAGTTTTTTGCAGGTCGATTCACGCGCATCCAGCCAGGCTTTGACGCGCTGCGGGTCTTGCGCCAAAACGACGCGTATTTTGTGCTGTTGCGCATATTGCTCGCGAGTGCTTTGCCGCATATCGCGCGGATAGAAGACGGCTATAGCACCCAAATGTAGGCACGCACACCACATGGCGAGTGACTCAAAACGCAGATCGCCATCAATGGCAACGTAGTCACCATCGTCAATCCCAGCATCGCGCAACCAGGCTGAAATCGCATTGGCTATTTCAAAAAAACGCACGCGGCTTCGCGCGTAATTTGCAGTCGTCGAATAAAACGTCATGAGACGTCGGTCAGCTTCTTCAGTCTGAAGGGACTCAAGTTTTTTCCAGATCCAAGAACTTTCTTTAATGGCCCGATTTTCGGCTTCTTTCTCACGCATGCAGACTCTCCTTGCAGGGCATGAACATCGTGGGCGTATGTTAGCACGTTTTGTACAGAACGCTGCAATTTGAAACGTGCGCTTTTTTCTTATAGGGTGGTGGACGAATGCGTGTCGTAACAACAGACAGGCCACGAGGGGTGAAAAAGGTTTTGTTGAAACGAGCGCATAGCTTTTTTACAGCTTTCTGCAAATGTGTTATGATCGAAAGGCTTTTTCGGCGTAGTGCCTGTGATAAAGGATCGTGGATATGGTATTGCCAAGTGGTTTTGAGATCGGCGTTATTCTGCTCGTTCTGTTTTTGATCGTGATACTGATGAATATGTTTAAACTGAGCGACAAGCTAGCACGAATGATCGTGAAGAAGGACGTCGATCATGAATAAAGCGTCGTTGACCGAGACGCTTTGCGAAGCGCTTCGTCCTTTTGAGGGGTTGTTTGACGCTTTTGAGCGTGCAGGTTTTCAGCTTTACGCGGTTGGCGGCTGTGTACGCGATTGGTGTTTGGGCAAAAGTCCTAAAGACGTCGATTTTACGACAGACGCGACACCGGCTGAGACGACAGAAGTTCTTTCGCAAAACGGTATGAAAGTCATTCCCGTTGGTGAAGCCTTCGGTACGATTGCAACGCTCATTCAGCGCAAAAGTTACGAGATCACGTCGTTTCGTGTACGCGAGTCGTACACCAAAGGGTCGCGTCATCCTGTAGTTCGTTATGGCAAAGAACTTTTGCAGGATCTAGAACGTCGAGATTTGACGATCAACGCTATGGCGTGTGACCGTAGGGGCAAGCTCATCGATCCATTTGACGGAATGGGTGACCTTGAACGCGGTGTTCTTCGTGTCCCGCATAGTTCTTACGAACGTTCGATTGAAATTTTTAGCGACGATCCGCTCCGTATTCTTCGTTTAGCTCGTTTTTTAGCGCGTCTTAACTTTAACGTTGCACCAGAAGCAACGCGTGCAGCGCAGACGAGTGCCGGTACAGTGCTTGACGTCAGTCACGAACGTTGGTTTGCAGAACTCGATGGGCTTTTGCGCGCACCATACGTGCCCGCTGCGATACGTTGGCTCAATGACACGGGCGTATTAGGGCTTCTTTTGCCCGAGATTGCAGCGCTCAAAAATGTTTGTAGTTTTAAAACGAATTTGTCAGCTGATGCGCTGATGCTTGCTCAGAGCGAGTTTCAAATCAACGACAGAAGTTTGCTTGACGATGCTTGTCAGCTCGTAACCGAAAGCGTCAAGCGAGGCGTTTCGCCGTGGGCTGCTTTGTTTGCCTGGTGTGGTTTTGTTTCGACGCAAAAGGGTGCGTGGGGTTGTCATGTTTCTCAACTCGTAGCAGAGTCTTTGCTTTTGCGGCTTAAGGTTTCGAATGCATTGCGAGAACAGACGCTTCGTCTCATGACGCGCCTGCCCGAAGGTGAGCCGACACGTCGACAGACGCGTGAGCTGGCACAACTTCTTTTGGAAGATTTGCCACAATGGCTTGAATTTCAGCGCGCCAAACAACTGCTTCTGTCTGACGAAGTGCGTCAGGCCGAAGGCGAACGTCTTGACCGATGGTGTGAAGCTTTTGCGCCCTATCTTGCTGATCCTCAATCTGCCCTCATTCATTGGCCTTCGGAGCTTTCGCGTACGCTTACACAGTCGCTAGGACTAAAGGGCAAAACGTTAGGGTTGTGTCTAAAGTTCTGTGCCGAAGCTGTCTTGGACGACGAACTTTCGGATCACGACGACATCGAGACGATCGTTCAGTGGGCACGTAATCATTTCGATCCTGACGCTAATCTCTAAGTTTTGATCACAGGGTTAGCGCTCAATGTTTTTGTACAATTGATACAAAAATGTGCAAGGACAGATGGTGCGTACATCAATCGTTTGACAAAAGATGGTGTACATAGTAGGAAGATACGAATTGCAGAGTATCCGTAAAGGGGCTTTGATTAAACGTTTGAGTGAATGCGTTTTTAACGCGTAATTTTTATAAATTTCCATTTTAAGGAGGAATCCGATGTTCAAGAGTCGGAATATTCTTGCCGTCCTTGCGACGGGTTTCATCGTCTGCCTTGCTGCGGCAGGCTGCTCGCCTTCGTACCCCGAGTGCTACGAAGATCCTGATTGCTCCACCGATAATAACAAAAAATCTTACAACGAATACTGCCTCAACGCGAAGTGTGCTGAGTGCCGTAACGACGAACACTGCTCCAGCAAAAAAGACGAAAGCTACATCTGCAATAATGGTACATGTCAGCGCATCAATGGCTATTGCAATCCTGAAGTCGGCTTGAACTGCCCCGCAGGTCAGAAATGCCGCGATCGCCGCTGCGGTCCCGAGTGCTATCCTGAGTCTGTCGCTGAAGATTGCGCTGAAAATCAGATCTGCGAAAATAACCGTTGCGTTGATAAACCTGAATGCCTCTCTGACGCCGATTGCCCCTCTGGCAAAATCTGCCGCAATAAAAAATGCGTCGATGCTCCGGTCTGCCAGGTCTCCCTCGCGTACTTCGATTTCGATGAAGCGACCATCCGCTCCGATGCTAAATCCATCATCGAAGAAAATGCAAACTGCCTCAACTCCCGTTCCGACGTTAACAACGTTCAGGTCGTTGGTCACTGCGACGAACGCGGTACGGAAGAATATAACATGGCCCTCGGTAAACGCCGCGCTGATGCCGTTAAGAAAATCCTCGATCGCTTCGGTGTCAAAAAAGTTTCCGCTAAATCTCGCGGTGCGATGGATCCCGTCGTCAATGGCGCTTCCTCTGAATCAGAACATCAGCGTAACCGCCGCGCCGAATTTATCGTCAATCCGTAATTCTGCTGCAGCCTAAATGAAGCGCCCGTTTGGGCGCTTTTTTTGTTTCACGCTGCTGTCCTTTCCTTTTTTATCCCGGGCATAGGCATTTATTCGCTTCGTTTTCGTAAGCTATCTTTCGCCTTCCGTTGTTACGCGACGCATTATGGCCGACGAGCACCTTCAACATTATACAAATACTTATAAACCTGCAATTGATCACCCTCAGACGACACGGCGCGAACGCATCCTGGTCACGATTGCCATGTGGGGTATTTCGATCGCTATCCATGTCGCCCTCTTTTATGTTGGTGCTCTCATTATCGATTGGCGAGCTGCGTCTTTCGAAATCGATATTCAGTGGGGCTCTGAACTCAATGGCTTTGGTATGTTCGGTGAATACGACGATGCGTACGTTGAGCCAGAGTCTGTACTCGCTGACGTCAAATCCCCTGAGATAGACGAGAATCCTTTCGAAGACGAAAAACCTCAAGTTGAACCAGACCTCGTCGCCGATAACATCGATGCCCCCCCTGAACCCGAGCCCGAGCCTGAACCCGAGCCCGATCCTCAGGCGCCTGTCGATCCTGATCGTCCCAAGTACGACCTCGCTCGCGATAAACAAAAACTCGCTTACGTGCGAAATGATATCTCCGGTATGCCTAACTTACACGTTTTGGCGCCAGGCGATGCTAAACTCATCGTCCTCATTCGCAATGATCGTATTATCGGCTCTCGTTTCGAACAGAGTGCTCGCAAACTCCTCAAATCATTTCCTTACTACCGATATACACTCGGGAACTCCAATATCGATCCCGTTAAGGATATCAACGCACTTCTCGTCGCTACGGCTGACCCACAGCTCTACGCCGAAACTTTCCTTGTCGTTTCTCACAAAATTCCTACCGAAACGATTAAAAATGCTGTCAATCGATCGTTCCCGACTGAGATCAATTGGAGCACATACGACGGTCATCCACTAGCTACTCCAAATCGCAACGATGGCACTTACCATCCGCGATCTGGTATCTATCGCCTTTCGGTCTATCTCCCCAACGATAATACCGTTCTCTTTCTTAAACCTGAGCTCCTGTCAACGCTCAACCTGCCGCACGTCGATGCTATCGTCAACACGCGCGACGACGATATCAATTCTCCTGGACAGGCTGACTCTTTCCTCAAAACACTCGGCGCGATCTCAGACAGCGACACACCCACCATGCCGCTCCTTTTCTTTGCCGTACAAGGCATAGAATCGATTCGTCTCCCGGGGTTGTCCGATGTTCGCCCGCCTGCTGCAATTCAGGCTTCCATTTCGACGGATGCTGACCCCCGTCTCAATCTCGTTGCAACTTTCAGAACACCTGAAGATGCTAAATCCTTCTCAGATCACTGGCCAGATGTCGTCAAAGCTTCTGGTTCCCTCGGCATTCCCGGCATAGGTGGCATTCTCGATAAAATGTTCCTTACCCCAGAAGATAATCAGGTTATTGCTACTGGCGTTCTGAATGGCAGCTCGATTTCGTTCATTCTTATGATTGCAGCGAATTATCTTAGTAGGGATTAATAGTTATCTGCGCTATTTCGCTCTCGCTCAATACGCGCAGTTCGCCGCGCTATCGCAAGCGATACGCGCTGGCGTTGAGTGGATCTGAGCGCCTATTTGCTTTGGGCAAATACGGCGCTCGGCGCGGGCTATGGCGAAATACAACCGCCATACGCCCGCGCATAAATGCATAAATGCGTTAATGTGTAAACTCAGTGGATAGTTATTTGAGCTGTTACTGAGATACTGTTTGTTTTTTATACAGAGGCGTATCAATGGAAGCTAATGATCATCATGTTGCCAAAGCTCTGCTTTGTTTTATAGCGATATCAGTCCTTATTGGGACAATCTGTTTCGTGAGCTCTATTGATCTACACAATCGTGTGCTTCGGGAGCTAGCGTCCAAAAAAGTTCGCAAAAACTCGGAATCCCGATTTAACGAACACTATACGCGATCTCTGGGTAGAGAACATGCATTAATGTAAGCACGCCCCTTCTGAGACCATTCTTCAATATAATCGATGATGTACGAAG
>JAZRWH010000023.1:0-9829 GCA_045599585.1 Myxococcota bacterium | reverse complement strand
TCAACCAGCGAGGTTTCCCTATTCGGAAATCATCGGGTCAACGCTTATTTGACAACTCGCCGATGCTTATCGCAGTCTATTACGTCCTTCTTCGCCTCTCAGCGCCAAGGCATTCACCGCATGCCCTTAATAGCTTAATCTCCATCCCACTCCTTTGAATCAAAGAAGCTAGATTTCCTTTAATCTTATAGACACTTGATATTGGATCATTCTCTCGAATGATCGCCCATTTCTCTATCACTTTCTACTGTTCTGTTTTCAATCTGTCTCTGAATCTCATTTCTGAGTTCCAGCGAACGAGGCAGGTTTATACACGTCTCACCTACATCGGTCAAGAAATATTTTTAGTTTTTTTGATTCGCCTATTCGGCCTCGCATTTGACAGCTCCAACCATTCACGTAAACCAACATCATACTACGCAATCCGAGTTTTCATTTACTGTCGAATCAAGATGCTATTGCGGCGCGTATTGAGGCGCAAAGCGACGAAAAGCGACGCTGTCCCGGCGTATCGCTACGCGATAGCCGGGACAACAAGGCATCCAACAAACACTCGAACGCTACGAAAGACACAACCGACACACATTATAGTAGAAGTAGGATATTGTTTTGCACCCACGGAATGTACTATAATACACGTCACAAGTGCAGTAGTGTGCTGCATGAACACTGATACTTCGAGCCCTTCAAAATTTACGCTCATGATCAGGACTTTGCCTTAGGCCAGTCCTTTTTCTTGTTGGATTTTCAATGAACTATAAAGCTCTCTATCCTGTTTTGTTGCTGACGACACTCGCCGGCTGCACGCTTGACGAACCCGTCAACTACGACATCATGTGCGGTGGAAAACTCGGCATCGCTGCTATCAACGACAAAGGCACACTACACAAACCTGATGACGCCAAATGCAATGCTTCAGGTTCACAATGCAAAGAATACGAAAAAGCCTTCGAATCCAGTATCTGCCCAAAAGGTTTTAACTGCGTGCCCGAAGTTCGTATCTGCGTCAACATCGAATGTGACGAGGGTACCCACTACACCCTCGAAGGCTGCAAACCCGATACACTTACCGAGTGCGGCAGCTCTGCCACTGACTGCACCCAAATAACAGGATGGAGCGATGGCTACTGCGCAGGAGGCAAATGCTATGCCACCGCATGTGGTACCGGCTACGAACTCGCTGCTGAACAGTGCATCGCTCGTACAAACTGCCCTGCAGACTACCACCTTTTCGCAGGTAACTGCGAAGAAGATAACATTCACCAATGCGGTACCCACACCAATGACTGCGAAAGTATCGCCGGGTGGGCTGGCGGTGCCTGCAGACAATCAAAATGTATGGCAACCAGCTGCCAGAATGGCTACGAACTTAATCTCGAAACAAGTCAGTGCGAAGCACGTACCAACTGCCCCGAAGGCTCACACTTCTTTGATGGCAACTGCGAACCCGACGATATCAACAACTGCGGACAACACAAAACCGTCTGCAGCGCAGATCACATCGCAGGATGGTTAACCGGTGATTGTATCGGTGGCAAATGTGTAGCAACCAGCTGTTCCTCTGGCTATGGTGCCGAAAATGGCATATGCAAAGCCGAAAAAGACTGCGGTGACGACAAACACTACAGTCCAAACGCCGTTGAATCTGACTTTTGCGTCGATGATACCCCAGAAAACTGCGGCTTCGACGGAAATAACTGCCTCCAAAAACAAGCATGGACAGATGCTATCTGCTACGGCGGTCATTGTGTCGCAACAGCATGCAAAGATAACGCAAAACTCTCAAACCACGATTGCGAAATCAACCCTGAATGCGTAGATTCCTGCAACCTTAATACGCTCACAACTTGCGTCAAGGGTGAAGTCACTTCATACGAATGCAAACCTGGCTACCATTGTACAACACAAGATGGCGTCACCGGCTGCTACGAAGCAACGCCTTGTGGTAATTATCCCCACGGAACAACAAAATGTAATGAAGGCTGCAACGGTGTCCTCATCTGTAACAATGGTAATTGGGAAGCTTATAAAGCGTGCGATTCAGGTCAAACCTGCTCTCGCTCCGTCTGTGGTGTGCATGAATTCAATTATACTTCGATCAAAGAAATCAAAGACGATTACGACGATATCGTTGCGTGCCCCATGGCCAAACGCGCTTACGATATCAATGGCGTCGTTACGTTCGGAGACCCGCTAACAGGCTTCTATGTGCAAGATGATAATACAGTCAATAAGGCCAATCAGCGCGGCATTTATGTTAAACAGCCCACGAATGAAGTCAAGTCCTACAACTATGTTAACATCAAAGGTACTAAGATCAACGTTAGCAATGGTCAGCTCCAACTCGCAGGCAATGACCTTAGTATTGCCGTTGACGAATCAGTCCAAAAATCGGCTTCCGATCTCGATGTGCCATTAGTGACCGAAGAAGAGTTCATTAACGGCGGCACAAACGGTCCCTTCCTTGATCGCATGATCACCCTCCATAATGCTGCCATTAAACGTGGCTCCATCGACCTCGACAACTGCTTCCAAGTTACCACAGAAGGCAATGTCGAAGGCTTTACACTCGAGGCCTGTCTCTCCATCTTTTATAATAGATTCAAGAAAAATGGATCTATGACCGATTTTAACAATTTGGTTAACTCCATTAATGGTGCACATTTCTACGGCTGTTTAGGTACCGGTAAAAATTATACTTTAAAGATCATCGAAAAAGTCGATTTCTTTAATCTCAGCAATTTTGATACAACCGATGCAGTTATGGAAATTCGTAAAATATTCGTTAGACAAATCAATACCTTCACTTTCGATATCTTCGGTGTCGCCTTCTTTAACAAAGATTACTCCATCTACGTATCACACACGGATTATCTACAACCCATTGGCTGCCTCGATAGTTCACTCGAGTTCGATTCTTTTGACGTAGCATGCTACTAAACATTACGTAATTATAATTCAATTTCTTTAAAAGCGCAGATTATCTTATATACAATTCTGCGCTTTTTTATTACTTTGCAGCGCTTTTCACTCCGCGAATACGCACTGCCCCTCGGGCTATCGGCTCAGCCGATACGCCCTCCATAAACGCACTATCGGCCCAGCCGATACGTGCGTTTTGTATAATTATATCTATATTTTTTAAGCACGTTACTTTGAATTATAAACATTATTATTACAAACAACACCACAGCGCGCAACCAGCCCTAACATCAATTATAATTATACTTTAGTTGCAATTTATATAAACCAAACAGAGAGAGGGTCGCGGCGTATCGATAGTGTTCATGTTTTAGTACAAAATCTAGTTTAATTTTGCATAAAATCGAATTAAGTCTAACACAACAAACTAATAGAAGAGTTTTATTCAAACAACTCTTACATCAACCATAGGTGAATTTAGCATTGATCACAAACAATTGCACGAACATTCACCAGATACTTGGTCAAAAAAGTACTGAAAAACGTCAGAAAAGAGGATCGTCAAAACATGGCCGATGAGCAGAAAGAAATTTGGCACACATCGGATAAGAAAGTGGCTTGCAAACGGGCTCGGAAAATCCTCAAGCATAATATGCTGACAAATATCCGAAGGCAATGGGATTGTTGAAATACAGCCTTGAAGCTACACTGACCTACTGCGACTTCAGCGAATACAACCACAGAAAAATCTCAACCTCAAACATGCTCGAGCGATTGAATAGGGAATTCCGAAGGCATTCTAAAACGATCGGAGTTTTCCCGAACACTCAGGCTTGCCTGAGGCTGTTTATATTATATGCTATGAATTACGTGGAAGCTTGGGGAACAGGCATTCCAGATAGAGCTTATGTACTAAACTATGAACACTATCGAGCCATCCCCCTCACAAAAAATAATCTTACAAAAGCCTCTCTCTACGATATATCAATGCGCTTTACGACATTTCTAGCGCGTACTCTGTAGAATCTTAGATATCCTAAGTAACTCACCAGGAATATCAATCGATTGCGGACAAAGCGGAACACATTGTTTGCAGCCAATACATTTATCAGCCTGTCGCAAACGCTCTGCCGTACGATCATACCCTATTAAAAAGGCTTTACGCGCTTTTGCATAATTTGGATCCATGCTGTCTTCAGGTATGTTCTCCTCATTAACACATTTATTATAATGCGCAAACGCCCTCGGAATATCAATGCCATACGGACAGGGCATACAATAACCACACGTCGTACATGAAATTGTATATTTTTCACGAATCGCACGCGCAGCATTCTCTAAAACCTTCATTTCACTGTCTGTCACAGGATCAAGCGGCGAAAAAGTTCTCGCGTTTTCGACAAGATGCTCCATAAATGTCATGCCACTCAAAACAGTAATAACATTTGGAAGTGATCCCGCAAAACGAAAAGCCCACTTAGCCGGCGAATCCGCTGGACGTGCTGCCTTAAGAATTGCCGTCGCATCTCGGTTTGTTCGCGCTAGACGCCCTCCCAATAACGGTTCCATAACAATAATGGGGATATTACGCTCCGCTAACAAATCGTACATCCACTTCGCATTCGGCATTTCGCCAGTAACACCATCGCGACGCTTTTCGGGTTCGAATATCCAATCAACGTAATTCAGCTGAATCAGAATGAAATCCCAATCGACGTCTTTGGACATGACATATTCAAATAGCTCTTTATCTCCATGAAACGACCAGCCAAGATTGCGAATACGACCTGCTTTTTTCTGCTCAAGTAAATAATCGAGCATGCCGCCGTCTTCATAGACTTTTTTGAATACGTCGAGCTTCATCAATGAATGAAGCATATAATAATCAAAGTAATCAACCTGACATTTCTTCAATTGTGTTTCAAAGATCTCTTTGCCTTCTTCGAGCGTTGGTTCCTTAAACGTCGGAAATTTAGAAGCTAAAAAGAAACTATCACGCGGATACTTTTTGAGCGCCTTACCAATAAACGTTTCGGAATTGCCACCGTGATAGGGCCATGCCGTATCGAAGTAATTCACACCACGTCGAATCGCTTCGTCGACGAGTATTTGACTCATCTCTTCGTCGATCATGGCTTTATCATCTCCGATAATGGGAAAACGCATACAACCATAACCGAGCAACGAAATCTTATCGTTATTTCGTGGATTTGTGCGGTAAGTCATCTTACCCACGCTTGGATCGTTCAAATCAATTGTCGGAACCGTTTTTTTTGAGCTACAAGCCTGCGCGAGCGCCCCTAAGCCTAACGCAGCTGCACCAGCCCCAAGAAGTTCAAGAGCTTTTCTTCTATCCATATTCTACATTCCTTTGCATTAAATTTCGTGATGCTGAAGAACGCCTTCGACGTGAATCGCAGCAATCGGTCTAGCAGGACAAACGTTTTCGCAGGCACCGCAACCAATACAACGCTCAGCACTGACGACAGGGATCTTGCACTTTTTGCCTTCTGGCGTTTGTGATTCGACGAACGTAATCGCGCCACTGGGACAAACACGCGCACAGCCTCGACAATGCGTCCCCTTCGAAGCACTCAAACAAGCATCTTTGTTCCACGTTGCCACACCTATTTGCGTACTACTTTTAAGTTCGAGCGAAATCGGACGAATAGCGCCTGTAGGACAAACTGTGCTGCAATCATTGCAAGTAGGGCGGCAATAGCTTTTTTCGAAGCTCAACGCAGGCCTCAGCATGCCATCTGGACCATTTTGCGTGCGCAAAACCTGATTATGACAGGCTCTAACGCAAAGCATGCACCCCGTACATCGTCGATAAAAGTTAAGATGCCCCCCCGAACCAGGCGGCGTAATCTGCGTTTCTCGCGGACTAGGATCTTTTTCAGAAACTTTAGCAAGTGTCGCATCTCCCGTAGCAGCTTGTGCTGTAAGGGGACAAACAATGGCTCCGGCTGCCGCGAGTGTTGCAGAGCGCACAAACATACGTCGACTGCATCCTTCGGAGTTTTGGGGCGCAGTTTCTGCCTGCGGTTGTTTCGACTGATCAGAATCGTTTGCGATCGTCGCAGCTTCAACAGATTCATGCTTTGCAGTTTCATCGACATTCGCCTTGTGCGATAGCATTGATTTCAGGGACGGCCTGAAAGAAATCGCATCATGTCGGCACGCCGTCAAGCAGTTCATACAAACAACGCATCGCTCTACATCCACCTGTTTGCCAGGAATATCAATACAATGGCTTTTGCACTTGTGAGAACAAGCACCACAATTTTTACATTTAGATGCATCAATGCGGATCTTAAAAATCGCAAACCGGCTAACCAAGCCCAAAAGCGTACCGACTGGACAAACGGTATTGCAATAACCACGCCCTGTTACAACGCCTGCAACAGCGAGCCCCACAAACGTGATGATAGCCAAAACAAACGAAGACAAACCGCGAATCAACACGTCGACATGATAAAAATCGAACGAGCCTTTTTCTTCGGCCATACCAGCTAAAACATTATTACCCATATCATATAGGGGCGCAAACAGCGATGCCGCCATGCGTCCAAAAGCCGAATAGGGTTCAAGATAAGCTGCAATCCCTGCTAAGCCTGCGATCAAAAGCACCACAAACACGCCTAAAATGCCATACCGCAATGCGCGCACAGGCTTCGTCTGTTGCCAAAATTTGTACTTTCGCTTTTTCCCGCGCAGCCCCGACCACAAATCCTGAAAGATACCAAGCGGGCAAAGAATGGAACAATATAATCGTCCAAATAATAACGCCACAACTACCAGTACGACGAGCGCCACGACATTTAAAGCCAGCAGGGCTGGCACAAACTGAATCTGTGCCGCCCATCCCAAGTACGCTGGAAGCACGCCCGTAAAATCCAAAAAAATTCCCAGACATGCGATGAACATCAACGATGCCAAAATAATACGAATAACACGATACTTTTTCATAATTCTCTTTACATATTTAGCCGTGCTATTCGCTACGCAAATACGCACGGCATGCGGGCTATCGGCAAAGCCGATACGCCCTTTTTGGCTCAGCTATCGGCAAAGCCGATACGCATCGCTCTCTTTCGTTCATATACAACGGCACATTTTCATGCCCACCCTGTTCTATAGACATAACGCATGATAAACAAGGCTATATTTATATAGATACAATCTCACAGCATATTTCTTAGATAGCCCCCCTATGCTACACACCTCTATTATGTCTAAACAAAACACTAAACTTTCTATCGTTTTTACATTGTTAAACAACTGATCTTATAAACAATCGATTTTAAATAACAATTTCGCACGACTACTTACTCAACCGACTTACAATACCCCGAATGATGTATATAAGTAGACAACCAACGGCATAAGCTAGAAGATCATACCAATCGAAAGTGCTGCCTAGAATTATACGTATCACTCGATTGTGAATTTCTAATTTGTCAGCAATATGAAAGTATTGCATGAATTCAACAACTGCTGCAAAAATAAACACATATAACGGCAAGTGCTTTACGCCCTTCGGAATAAAGCAGCGTATAAAGCAATAGATTAATACAACGACAAGCACATCACCCACATGCGGACGAATAAATGAATCCCGCACATACATAGCAATTATAAACTCGATTGCAAAGATTGCAATCGTCAAAAAAATATATCCAACCCTGTTCATTGTATCATCCCAAAATATACGTCATGACTGTACATTATAAGCTAATTTATTTTAAAAATTCCAAAAAGTATTAATACAGTAAAACTCCTTCGATCTCATTGATTAAACGTCAAGCCTGCTTGTTTGGCTTCTTCGATCAACCTTATCTTAAAATTCTTGGCCGTTTCAGGCGGTCCATTGGTCATCTCACCTTTTCGAAATTCAATCATATAAAAGCGACTGCTCACTTTCATCTGATTTGATATATCTGACAACCATCCAACACGATCTGCAACGTGATATAAAACATCACACATGAATATTATATCGATATTGTCTGATAACTCAGGTTTTTTCGCGTACCATCCATTTGCAAACGATACTTAAACGAAAAAGCCTGCGTATTCACGCACGTGAATAGCAGGCTTAGGCGCACCGTATTGGCTTGCCAATAGGTGCGCTAGATGCAGCGTATGAGGCCATACCGAATAGCTGCAGCAACAACAAAACAATTAATGAAGCGTTTCAAGACGACGTTTCATAAATTCGATGACACACAACGCACGAGCATCCCACGTGAGCGATTTAGCGTCTTCGGCGGCGGCTGAACTCAAACGTTCAATCAAAGCCTCATCGTCAATCAATTTATTAAAGCCAGCGAGTTCATCCGCTTCGTCATCAGGCTGAACGAGCCACGCATTTTGATTGTGTTTAAGAAGTTCGGCAGTATCAGGGGCTGCAGGCGCAAAAATCGCACGGCCAGCTGCAACATATGAATATAACTTAATTGGCAAAACAGTATTGCCAATTTTTTTGAGCGGCGTCAGCGTAGGCGGAATAATCAACACGTCAGCAGCATAAAGATAAGGGGCAATCTCCCCAAACCCTTTCCAGCCAACCATATGGCAATTTTCAAGCTGCTCGACCTGTTGCTCTACTTCACCGTGCTCGGTACTGCCAACAAAAACAAAATGAACATCAGGGCGCGCTTTGGCCAACATGATCAAGTGGTCTAGTCCTTTTTTCATGACCATTCGCCCAGAATACATCGCAATTTTTCCGTCTACAGGCAGCCCAACCTGTTTGCGTGCCTCCGATTTGGATAATACAGGCTCATACTGATTGCGAGAATAACCATTGTGCGCAACACAGGTCTTAGCCTCATCGACACCAAGTTTAAGATAATGCTGGCGCGCATAATCCGAATGGTATGTCATTCCGAGAAAGCACGGATCTTTAAAGAGCAGCTTAAACATCGGATTCATTTGAGGATACTGATCTGGGTAGGGGCGATAGGTGTCGAGAACAACGGGAATTCTTAAGGCCAAAGCAACCCAAACAGCAGGAATGTTGCGACAATAAATGACATCAAAACCTCTAAGAACACGCCAATAACGCGCACAAACGAGTGGATGCGCAACTTTTTCAATAATGCGATTGCCCGGAAAAACCGAGTGGTAAAGTTCAACCTTAAAATTGCCATCAACATGATAAAACGCACGAATCTCCTCGGCATTGGTATTCGTTGCATTGTTGTTGGCGGGCAAAATCAAGGTCACGTCTACGTCCGGAAGCTTGGACATAGCAGAAACAGTGTTCACAACCTGTTCGACATCCGCAGCGACGCATGGCAAAACCTGGTCAAAGATATAAGCAATTTTCATAATCCACCTCATTGAATAAGTATTGTTCAAGAAATAACCCCGAACATAAAACATCCTTTAGCGCGTTGCTTCTATCACCTTTTTCTATACAGTGCCATAAACACAAACTGTTTCAAAAGCTCTGATTCTTCTCAATTTTAGTATCGGCTGCTTGCCTTCGACTTCACAACGCGTGCGTTCGACTTACTGTTTCCTTTATTAAGATATTGAGTTCATGAAATACACATACATTTTTTAATTTCGTTTGTCCGGAAGACGGCCCAAAGGGGCGTCGTATCGCGGACGACCCTTGGGAATCCCCGCGCGTTCAACCTACTATTTCCTTTATTAAGATATTGAGTTCATGAAATACGCATACATCTTTTTAATTTCGTTTGTCCGGCAGACGGCCCAAAGGGGCGTCATATCGCGGACGACCCTTGGGAATCCCCGCGCTCTTTTATCGAGAGTGCAGAACTCACTTCGTTCGGACATGCTGCACGCGCGGCAAACTAACGGTGTATTGCAGGTCACGGAGATAGATTTAATTCGCTCATCGGCGAGCGCGAACTTGACTTCGTCTTCAACA
>JAZRWH010000022.1:0-4341 GCA_045599585.1 Myxococcota bacterium | reverse complement strand
GTCACAAAAGTTTAAACCGCGCAAAAAATCGCTTTTCGTGGGTCACAAAAGTTTAAACCGAGCCAAAAACCGCTTTTCGTGGGTCACAAAAGTTTAAACCGAGCCAAAAACCGATCTTTGAGTTGTTTTGTAGCGCGGCCGTATGAAATAGGCCGCGCAAAGCGAAGCCGTATTGGCCGAAGGGCAATAGGCGAAGCTCAACCATCATGCGACAAACGCGGCCGTATGTAATAGGCCGCGCAATGCGAAGCCGTATTGTCCGAAGGGCAATAGGCGAAGCCAAATTAAGCGTTGCCGGGCATGAGTGCATGTGCCAGATCCTCATAGGAACATACGCCGCGTTGATACCATGAGCAATTTTGGCAGCACGATAAAAAGTTGTCAGCGGTTAGGTTTTGTTGGAGGGCGTGGCGCATGGCTGCATAAGTTGTGCGCGGATTGAGTGAGAGACATCGCGAAGCTGCTTCGTCCATGGCTTTGACTTCGGCTTCACCTTGGCTGCAGGCGTTGTTTTGGAGGTTAGGACAGGCTGCACACAGGTCGTCCGGAGCACAAACAAGATCGAGCGAGTCGTCGGGATGGGCGTGGAGGTGCTCGATGAGAGATGACATGCGCGAACAAAACGTGGGGCTGTAGCCCAGGCCGCGATAAAGGTGCATGCAGAGTGTGTGGTGAAAGCGAAGTTTGATCATAAATCCTGCCATACGTGAAAAATTAGACTCTTGGTGAAGCCGCAATAAAACAGCACTGGCTATTTTGGGGTCTTCATGAGGGTGTGCATGAACACGGATGATAAATACAGCTCAATAAAAAATGCGGCAATTCCCGAATCGGGGGAACGCAATCAAGTTGCCGATGATCTTGATGCATTTTATGCATCATTTGAAGATGCTTTTGTCAATGCTCAACATGATGAGGAAGAAGATGAGGATTTGCGCATCCTTGCGGGGCTTTGTTCTTCTGCTTCGTCAGACATGGATTTGCTGTTAGATCGTTCGGCTGGCGCAGAAACGGTGATAGCCGAACCGGAGCCTGAACCTGAACCGGAAAAGAAAAAGTCTTCCAGCCGTCTGAGTGGACTTCGCAAGCGCAATGAGGCGCCCAAAACGTCTGACATTTTAAATGCGCTAACGGCACTCAACGCTGCAGATTGCAGCGACGAAAAAGAAAAATCGGACAGTGGCATCAAAAAGAAATCGAGTCGTTATTCATCTGTTCGCAAGAGTGTCGAAAAAGCAGAGGCAGTCAAAGCAGAAGTTGCGTCGGGGCAGGAGGCGAAAGTTTCCAAAGAAGATGCACCGCTCAAAAAGCTTCTTACAGAAATATCCTCGGACGAAGCAGCGAAGCCCGAGCGTAAATCAGCCGAGGCATTGGCGTCGAAAGCTGAAGAAGCTGAACCTCAGCGTATGGACAGCGTGTCTAAACCAGAGGCTGAAAGCGTTGATACGGAGCGGACTCCGAGTGTTGAAGCCATGGGGGAGGACGACAATTTAAAGGCGGAGACGGCAGAGGACGGTCCGGCTCCGTTGAATTTGGATGCGCCCATTTTGAGCTCCGAACGGGCATTTTCACGTGTGATACGCGAGCGCGGGCGCGAATTGTCCCACTCACTGATCAATATCGGCGGCACGCCTCAGCGTTCGGGGCGTTTTTGGCTCGCTGTTTTTGTTATGCTCGTCGTCATTTCGATGCTCGTCGTACTTGCGCACTTTAAACATCGCGAAATTCAGCTTGGTTATGCGTTGAGTGAGGCGACGACAGACCGCGAAGCACTACTCGAAGAAAACCGTAAACTTCGCATTGAACTTCGCGTTCTCAGTGGTCGTGAACGACTCGCGAAACATGCTGAAAAACAGCTTGGACTTGTCCAACCGCGTCCGGATCAGATTTTGTTTTTGAACCGTACCCCACGTGAGCATATGGCACCAGCAAGTCCGAGTTCCAAACGCCTCGACGGTTTGGATAACGTCAAAATTCTGGAGAACTAGTTATGAAGAATCAAGTCAGGGATGACGTAAAGATCCGAGAGCGAAGAGAACTCATTACGCGTCTTAGACTCGTGCTGATCATCATCTTTGTACTCGCTCTATTTGGCGTCGATGTTTATAAGTTTTATGAACTTCAGCACGAGCAGCAGGACTTTTTGACTGAAAAATCCGACAAGGGCCGCGCGGGCAATATGCGCATTGGTGCTGGTGGCGAGGCCGAACTCGATGGACATCGCGGGTTTATTTACGACAGACATGGCTATGAGCTTGCAATAAGTATTGAAACGCCAAGTATCGCCGCGTATCCGCAAAAAATTCCTGAAGATCGTAAAGATGAACTTGCGCGTAATCTGTCGCAGATTCTCGAAGTGGATTATGCATCAATGCGTGAAAAACTTAATGCGAAGCATTTCGTATGGCTAGCACGCAAAGTTACGCCCGAAAAGGGAGCTGCGATTAAAAAACTCCACATTCCGCCTAATCAGGTTGAGATAAAGCGCGAGAGCAAGCGCTTTTATCCTGGCAAAGAGTTGGCTGGGCAGATCATAGGTTTTGCGGGGCTCGACAACGCAGGTCTCGAAGGACTTGAAGCTGCTTACGACTCGTATTTGCGAGGCAGCATCATTAAGCTTCACGGCGTGCGTGATTCACGGCAGCACATCATTTTGACCAGCGAAATGCCGCGCCTCAACGAGCTTGAAGGTAGTTCGCTTGTGCTCACAATCGACCAGTACATTCAGGAAGTGTGCGAAACTGCGATTGAGCGTGTAGGTCGTCAGTTCAAGGCTAAAGCTTCGTCGGCCATCGTTATGGATACGCATACGGGCGAAATTCTGGCCATGGCTAATTGGCCCAAATTTAATCCGAATCGATTCAGTGACTACACCAAAGACGATATGCGCAACCGCACGGTTTTGGATGCTTATGAGCCAGGATCGATGATGAAAGTCTTTACGTACGCAGCATCGATTGATGCCCTGCCGCTTTCGCCCAATGCGCCGATCGATCAGTATCACGGCGCTATGACGATCGGCAAACACACGATCCACGACACGCATACGATTCGCAACATGACGGCTGAGACGGTTGTTTCGGAGTCTTCGAACGTCGGTGCATATCAGTTGGCGCGTCGTATCGGCAAAGAAAAGTTCTACGAGTACTTACGCAAATTTGGCTTTGGTCAGCGTACGGGCATCAACATCGCCGGTGAATCGGCAGGCATTTTGTTTTCGTGGAAGCGTTGGCCTGAGATTCAGTTTTCAAACGTCGCATTTGGTCAGGGCGTCAGCGTTTCGCCGATCCAGCTTGCCACGGCAACGACGGCAATTGCAAACGGCGGTATCAAGCTTAAACCGTGGTTGATCAGCGAGATTCGTGACCGGGATGGCAAGGTCATTATGAAGGGCGCGCCAGAAGAACAGGGGCGTATCATTTCCGAAAAAACTTCCAAACAGGTCAAACAGGCCATGGAACGTGTCGTCACAGAAGGCACGGGAACACGAGCCTGGGTCAACGGTTATCGCGTCGGTGGCAAAACGGGTACAGCTCAAAAGATGGATCCCCGCACACGCGCCTACGGCAGTAAATATATGTCGAATTTCGTTGGCATTGCGCCGATTGACGATCCCAATATCGTCGTACTCGTCATGGTTGATGAAGCGAACGTACATTCCGGCGGTGTTGTCGCTGGCCCTGCGTTTTCTGAGATCGTTTCCAAAGTTCTACCGTATCGCGGCGTTTATCCGAAATACGTGATGAATGGTTTGACGGATCCCATTGGAAGCATGCGCGTTTCGGAATATGGCACGCCTAAAACGACCGAGCCCGCAAAAGATGACAAAAATGCTGCGCCAGCTGAAGGGACGCCTGATATGCTCGCGGGCAGTGATGTTCTTGTAGACGAGTTCGAAGAGGATTTGCCCTTGATCGCTCAAGATCCGTGGCAGCCCGGCAGTTGTCCCGAAAACATCAAAACGCCAGATTTCCGCGGCATGACGGCCTACGCCGCGCTTAAACTCGCTACGGCCCATTGTCTCGATGTCGAGTTTGAAAATGCTGGCTACGTGCATACACAATGGCCAACGGCTGGCAGCAATGTCACGCCTCACACCCGCATGAAGCTCTCGCTCAAAGAAAAATACAAATCGCTCAATTAAGTTGAGGAAAAAGGCATTGTTGAACAATGCCTTTTTTGTTTTGTGGGGGGGAAGTGGGTAGATTATCGTTTCAAATGCATAAAAATGAAGAAGGACCGCATCAATCCGGTGTATGATGATTTTGCATAACTACACATACGGAGGTTTGATGCGATCATTTGCTCATTTTACGTTAAACGAAAGGGAAGTGCTACAAC
>JAZRWH010000021.1:0-12527 GCA_045599585.1 Myxococcota bacterium | reverse complement strand
GGAACTGACTTTACTAAGGTCTCTGACAGCTATATCAAACGTGTCTGTAATGAAATTAATCAGAGACCTCGAAAAGTACTTGGTTGGAAGACACCGGAAATGGTTTACTCAAATATGCATTTGGATTGACAATTTTCCCACTTCCCCCTCCCAGGCATCGGATCAAGAATTAGAATTTGGAGTATCAAAAATGAAAAAGACATCGTGGTTGAGTATATGTCTCATGGCTGCATTGGCGATGGGGACGGTTTCGTGTTCGGATGATACGAGCGCAAATTCAGGTATATCGCCTGATTATGGCTCGGACAACGGCGGTAATCCCGGAGGTGAAGGCGGCAACTCTGGCGGCGAAGGCGGCAACTCTGGCGGCGAAGGTGGCAACTCTGGCGGTGAAGGCGGTAACCCTGGCGGCGAAGGCGGCAACCCCGGAGGCGAAGGCGGCAACCCTGGCGGCGAAGGCGGCAACCCTGGCGGCGAAGGCGGTAACCCTGGCGGTGAAGGCGGCAACCCTGGCGGCGAAGGCGGCAACCCCGGCGGCGAAGGCGGTAACCCTGGCGGTGAAGGCGGCAACCCTGGCGGCGAAGGCGGTAGCCCCGGAGGCGAAGGCGGCAAGTGCTCGTCAGATGTCTGCAAAGACAACGCGGTGCTTTTGGCGTGCGTCGATGGAAACGTCGTTGAAAAAAATTGTCCCAACGGTTGTGACGCGGCTCAAGGCGCATGCATTTCGGAATCGAACAAATGTACGGCTGACACATGCAAAGACGCAAACACGCTCCTCAAATGTGTCAACGGCGTCTCGATCGTTTCGCCCTGTCCTGATGGGTGTGACACTGCTGCGGGCAAATGTAAGCCTGAAGTCGTGCCTGGCTGCACGGACGATGTGTGCAAAGATAAAAATACACTGACGAAGTGTTTGGCTTCGGGCGAAACGAGCGATGTCGTCTGCAAATATGGCTGCGAAAACGACGCTTGTTTGCCGGCTCAGTGCGAAACAGAAGGAACGTCGTGCAAAAATGCCGTCACGCTCGAAAAATGTGCAGACGGTTTTTATTCGACGGTGGATTGTAAATACGGTTGTGCTGTCGGAGCTTGTAATGCGGCATGCACTGTTGCGGATAACACGTGCGTGAATGATTCCACGCGTCAGTTCTGCTCCGAAGATGGCTCAATTCAGAAAGAAGCCTGCCCGAATGGATTGGTTTGCCGTGGCAACGGGGTTTGCGTTGATGCGTGCGACAATATTGACGATTCCTATGTCGTGTGCGAATTTGAAGGCTCAAAACGTTATGAACATGGATACACTTGCGTTGATTCGGGCGCTACGGGGCTCGTCTGGAAGAGAGATTCGTCTTTAGACCGTACTTGCCCGGACGCTTGTGCCTCTGCCTCTGCTTGCAAGATTTCGGTCGAGGATGAAGGCAAGGCGTGCGATGCGTTATATAACGATCACTGCGAAGGTCAGTATGTCGTACGATGCATAAATGGCATTGTGACTGTAAACGACTGTGCTGCTCAAACGGCGGATGGCAATTTGCGTTGTATGAAAACGACAGCTGCATCGTTTGTTTGTACCGATCGTGAAGCTTGTACCAAAGAGGGCGATAAGAAGAGTACCTGCAGTAAAGGGGTTGAACGTCATTACATTTGCAAAAAAGACCCGACGTACGGTCTCATTTGGGCTGCATCGGCAAATGGTCATTACTGTCCAGACGAAACATGCGGTTCGGCGGAACATTGCATCGATGCGGTACCTGATTTTAGCGAACCTTGTACGAAGGCGAACTTCACTGAAACTTGCATTGGCAACATTTTGAAAACGTGTTCTACCTCGAATGCTTCGGCGACGACAGGGGCGATCTACGCCTACGATTGCTCTGGCATGAATACGAGTACAGACGTCTATTCGTGTGGCCAAAGTAACACCGGCAAACTTTCGTGCATTCGTGCAGAAGGCTGTTCGAAGCTCGGTGAAGTTAAGACAGAATGCACGATGAACGGTGGTGATGCCGTTCAGATTACGAAAGAGTGTGTTAAGGCTGTTGGTGGCAACGTTTGGCAGTTCGTGGACAACAAGAGTTTCTATTGCCCAACCAATAAGTGCAGTGGCAACACGTGCGAAAAACGTACTGCGGATGAAAACGATGCGTGCGATGCGCTTTATGCCTCTAACTGTGAAGGTTATTACGGTAAGATTTGTAAATCCGGCCGCATTACGATTGCCGACTGCAAAGCGCAATATGGCGCGAATCACGTTTGTGCAATGAACAATGGATCGATCGTGTGTCAGCAGGTTGAGCTTTGTACAACTGCAGGAACGGTCAAAACTGAGTGTGAAACAGTCATTCAAAACAATGTTGAGTACGGGCTTTTGAGTTCTTACAACTGCACGAACATCAATGGTATCAATCGTTGGGTTAGAGACAGCAGCAAGTCTTATCAGTGTTCGACTCACTGCAAGAATACAACGTCGTGTGATATTTTAACGCCGAATGAAGGTGATGCTTGTACAGAGCTGACGTATCCGACGAAGTGTTACAACAACAGTATTCTTACGCGCTGCAGCTCAACAGGTCACGTCATCAGTACCGACTGCTCGACGCTTGTTGCTGGTGGCTATTGTAGCGCGTATGGCTCTGGCTACGGCTGTTTATATACGTCTAAATAGTATAGAATAGCGTAATATTCATCGGAATTATGCGCTGTACCTGTTTGTACAGCGCATTGTTTCTATTGGGCATTTGTTCTGATAATTTGCAATTTGTAAAAAAGTTCCAAGTTTTATAATAGTTTAGATTTGGAAAGACAATTTAGTGTGAAAGGAGTACGATTGATGAATCGACGCTTTATCTATATTTGTGCTGTTCTGCTGAGCGCCTCATTTGAATCGTGTGCGGTGGATGAACCGTTAGGATGGGCTGTTAATTCTGAATCATGTATTGTCGAAGATCTAGGCAGTTCGCAGGGAACGAGTATTACAATTGATTTGAATAATGTGGATGCGTCAGACAATGTAATTCAAAGTTTCAGAGAAAGTCAGCTCAAATGTATAGAGCGACATGTAAAAGCAGCATCCTACCAAGATTGCAAGTGGCAGTGGGATACAAATGACAATTTTAGTGAGGATATAAGCCTGCTTAAAGAACTTGAACCCTTTCAATTGACGCCTGAAAGTAAGGCTCAGTTGATGAAAGATAAAGATCTTGAGCAAAAAGCGTGTCTAGCTTCAAAAGACTTTTGTAACCAGGAGGGTGTAAAATGTATTTTGTCTGCTGACGATTTGCTTGAGCTTAAAGACATTATGGGGAAAGAGCCTACTGGTCAATTATGCGGCCCGGCTTCGCAGCGTCAAAATATTTATATTTTTAACGATATTACCATTGATGCAGAAGTGATGCTCAAGCTGGAGGAAGCCGGAATCACTTCGTTGTATAATCTTAGCATTCAGTCGGTACCTGGTGCAAATCCATCTACGCTAACCCTTGAGGGTATCGCAGAAACGTTGTTTAAATCGATTAACAATGTAGCGATGAATAAAATAAATGTAGTGATGCATCCTTCTGCGGAAGCCGATATGGAAAACCGTGTAGCTCGGTTAGCGCGTGATGTGAAGTGTAGTGAGTTCAATGAGGTTACGTTTGAGGTATCGCAGGCGGAAGAGGCACTCTTTGAATCGGTAACGGATAGTCAAATTTTGTCCAGCCGGTTTAATGTTACTGCAGAAGGTGATCAGGTACATGCACTTATCTCTGACAAAATTGAACATTCTAAGATGAGTGATGTTGTGATTAAAGGAAGCTTGATCAATGGTGCCGAAGCTGATTGTGAGGGTTTAGAAGAGATAGAAGAGAACGGCAGGAAAGAATTAATTCATACCGAAGCGCATGCGCCTTTGTTAGGAATTGGTACGTTGGCTGGTCGTGTGGTGAATAGTGAAATTCACAATGTCATCCTGGATCAAATTTCGATCGAAGCTACTAGACAGTGTGTTGTAGGCGGGTTGATTGGATATGCTGAAAACGTGCAGGTTACGTATGATCAAAATGCAGAAAACAATCGCTCAATCAAACTAGATTATGCCGAAGAGGTTTTAGGAAAGAACTGGGTTGGTGGTCGTATTGGTTATTTGCACAGTGGAAATATACATGCCTTGAATGCTGAAACTGGGATTAGGCATTTGAGTAAAACGGGACGCGTTCAGGGACATTATGATGTTGGCGGTTTTGTTGGATATGCTTCGAAGGATGCGGTCATCAGAGGCATTAAGAATGAAGTTGGCACTGTAAATGGCGACAAAGAGAATATTGGCGGCTTTATTGGACACATGCAGGGGATGGCCGAAAATATTATGAACTTGGTTGAAGTAGTCAACCAATGGGAAGAGGAGAGCCACTGGACGGGAGCATATCAACTCGATTGTTCTGATGCGTCATATATATCAAAATTAGATAAAGGTGACACGCATAGCTGTCTTCATACGCATTCAAAAGAGACGGTGGGTATGTATCTCTACCAAGCCAACAAAGTCGGCGGTTTTGTAGGATATTTGGATGAACATGGATGGCTTGAAAATATACAGAATCGAGTAAAGCGAGTTATTGGTTGGGATTCAGTTGCAGGACTGGTGGGTGGAACGAGTAGATTTGGATATATTCTTCGCGCGGCTAATCAGGTAACCGATAGGATCTCTGGACATGTGAGTGTTGGTGGCCTTATCGGTAACAACGAAGGAAGGGTGAATGAAATTCACAATCAGGTTAACAATGTGTATGGAATAGCGGATACCGGTGGTGCGATTGGATATAGTACAAATACTGGTAATATAAAAGAATTGTTAAACGAAGCGAATTTGGTTACCTGTGCTATGTTATGTGGCGGTGGAATTGGCGAATCAGATGGCACCATTGATACCGTAAAAAGTCAAGTGAACCGCGTGAATGCTAATGCGTATGCGGGAGGGTTTTCGGCAAACGTTAGTGGTATTGTAGAAGATGTTTACGCGTCAGCCAATGGAATAGAAGGATTAAGGTGTTCGAACGTTACACAAGATAAAAAGGGCGTTCAGGATACATGCTGCACCGTTGAAGATGTCACATTTTGTCGTTCTATCGCTGTTGACGGAGGAGAAAGAGAAAGCGGTGAGGTTGTAAGACTTTATAACTTATGTAAGGATAAAGATGAAAACCAAGACAGCAGGTTGACGTGCAAATTAGGTGGCTTTGCGGCTATTGGTGATTCAAGTGTATATGGTCCGTCACTTATAAATATTACAATGCATTTTGGTGAGGTCAAAGGCGATTATGATTTAGGTGGACTTTTGTCATACCAGGCTTTTAACAGAGCAACGTCGATGCCACGAATTATAATGTATGACAATATTGCGATTTCGGGCAATATTCAATTAACAAGTGATTTAAATATTGAAAATACGGCTGGGTTTGTAGGTAGCCTAATTAGTATTAATGCTGAGAGTTTTAGTTATCTTGTAACTTTTAAAATACATCTTGTTTCTTCAATGATCAAAATCAAAGATCAAAAAGGCAATGTTTTAGAAGGATCACCATTCATTGGGTCTTTTATGTTTTCCAAGTCTCCTACGGATAGAAGTGCATTTATTCGTGAAACTCTAAAAAATGCATTTTGGATTGCATCTGAAACTACGCCGGTAGTTTATACAGCCTGTAGCAGTAAAGCGTGTCTTCCCATTTATGATTGGGCCAATGTGACAGGAAAATTACGAAACTCAATTTACATTTTTAATGATCAATCTTCGAATGCAGAATTTGACAATGCTGTTAAAAGTTACAATAAAATTGTTAATGAGGGATGGTCGACGCTACGTCCTGTAGATTGGAAGATAGGCGATGCGAAGCTTTGCAAACCGTATGCTCAATGCTTAACCTTTGATTCAGTGAGTGATCACTTGAATGTACCTGAGTTTGAACAGGATATCATATCTCAATAATATGACGGAGTATATGCTTGAAAATTAAGTTTTAGAGTAAACATTCAAAATTTTATTATAATAAATGAGGATAAGCAAGATGAAGCGATATGTCTGTACGCTAAGTAGTTTTGGATTGAGTATGATGCTGGTATCGTGTGCTGTTGATGAGCCATTAGGATGGGTCGTTAACGCTGAATCTTGCGTTATTGAAGATATGGGAAGCTCACAGGGGGTGAGTACATCTATTGATTTAAATGACGTTGACGAAGACGCGAGCATTATAGAGAGTTATCGAAACAAACAGCTACAGTGTATAGACGATCACGTCAAATTGGCTTCGTATCATCAATGTGATTGGCAGTGGGGGGCAAATGCTAGTTTTAGTCAGGATATTGATGGCTTAAAAGAGGTTGCGGCGTTGAACATTGACTCGGAGCTTCTTGAGGCATACGTCAATCGAAAACAACAAGAAAAGACGAGCACAGAGTATTGGAAGCGCGTTTGTGAAACAGAAGGCTGGTATTGTATTGCATCTATAGATGATTTGGCTGCTTTAAATGCGTATATGGGGGATTTGAACCAAGATGGTGAGTGTGGCAATTTATCAGCGAGAAAAAATGTATATTTAATTAATGATATTAAAATTACATCTAAGGAATTGAAAAAAATAAACGAATTTGGTATAGATTCGTTGTATAATTTAAAAATACAAACAGTGCCTTGCATCGATGAGATAAGCATCAAATTCGAAGATGTGGAAAAAACAGTATTTGATTTTGTTTATAATGTCGAATTTGAACGTATTAATATCATCATACAAGGTAACCACGATGTGGATCAAAAACTGAGATTTGCTAAAGAACTGAATTGCAGCACGATTAACCAATCGTCTTTTACAGCACAGCAGTTGAATTCTGCTTTGTTTGAACAAATAAATGAGAGTCAAATTAGAGACAGCCGCTTTGATGTCAGTATTGAAAACGAGACTGTTGTAGGCCTGGTGTCTGATCATATTTTAAAATCAGAGATCAGTAATAGTATTATTAATGGTTCATTGATCAATACTGGTGAATCGGACTGCACACAAAAAGATGACCATTCTGAGTGTACAAGCTACGGTATAGGTGCACTCGCTGGTCGGATTGAAGAGAGTAGTTTACACAATGTGATGTTAGACAATGTTTCTGTTATAGCCAAAAAACAGAGTAGGGTTGGTGGGTTGGCAGGTTATGCCAAGAATGTGCACATGACATACGATCATTCAGAAAACACAGATTCGGCTAAGGAAGTTTTGGGCAGGAACTATGTGGGGGGGCGTCTTGGATATATGGATGGCGGCAGCATAAGGGCAACAACTTCGGAATACGGCTATCGGCATTTAAGTATCACGGGACGTGTGCAGGGACATTATGATGTTGGCGGGTTTGTAGGCTACGTTTCGTCTGACGCTGTGATTATGGATATTAAAAACAACGTTGATGTTGTTAATGGCGATAAAGAACGGGTCGGCGGTTTTGTAGGACATCTGTTTGGTTTAGCTGAAAATATATCGAATCGCATTGGAACGATCAATAAGTGGGATGAACCGAGTTATTGGGAAGGTGAATATCTTTTGGACTGCGCAAACGCGCCCTATAACGAAGGTAGGGATGCTTGTTTTCGTGTACATCCTGAAGCGACCTTAGGACAGGTTGTTTATAATGCTAATTATATAGGTGGTTTTGCGGGATCTTTAAGCGACAAAGCCCAAATGGAACATATCCAGAACAGGGTAGATCGTATCATTGGAGGGGAGTTTGTTGGTGGTTTGGTTGGCGATATCACTCAATTTGCGCGCATCAGATTGGTTGCAAACAAGGTTACTCAATATATATCAGGTTATATGTATGTAGGCGGGGCTGTTGGTAACAATGCAGGAAGAATAAATGGAATTCATAATGTTGTGAATTCTATATATGCCAGCAAAATTGCTGGAGGAGCAGTTTCATACAATACTAATTCAGGTAGTATTAAAGAATTGCTCAATGAAGCCGAATTGGTTGCGTGTCAATCGTTGTGTGGAGGTTGTGTTGGTGAGTCTGATGGTATGGTTGATACTGTAAAGAGTAATGTGAAAAGTTTAAAAGCGAATGCATATGCGGGGGGATTTACTGCAGACGCCAGTGGCATGATGGAAGATATTTATAGTGTCGTTGGCAAGGTTGAGGGGATTGGTTGTGATCCGATCAAGGCAGATGATTATGGTGTCCAGGAATTATGTTGTGAGTTTGGTGATGTCAAGCTTTGTCGATTGACAGCTATCGAGGGAGGGCAAAGCAGCGATGAGCATGGCAATTATATAAGATTGTGGAATGTTTGCGGAATTATAGATACAAATGATGCTCAGTCTCCAGAATTGTCATGCAGGTTAGGCGGTTTTGCAGGTTTGGCTGAGTCAAGTGTATATGGTCCATCATTGATCAATATTGCAACGCATTTTGGTGAAGTAACAGGGGATTACGATTTAGGCGGTTTTGTTGCTTATCATGATTTTTCTAGAGGCCTAATTTTGCCGCGTTATTCTTTGTATCAAAATGTTGCAGTTTCAGGAATTGTAAAACGCAGAAGTTCATTTAGTCCAGAAACAACCTCTGGATTTATTGGTCATATTATAGGGATTTATCCTGATAAATATGATACACTTATATCATTTAAAATGCATCTGATATCGTCTATGATAACAATTAAAAATGGTCTTGATGAAGAGATTAGTTCTCCGACGTTTATAGGAGATATTTCGTTAAAATCTAATCTCCAAAACGAAAATGATTATATAGAAAAAATAGGAAAAATACTAGATAATGCAGTTTTGATTGGAAAAGATATTCCGGTAATTTATAGCGGTTGTTATGGAGATGATTGTACGCCAATATATAGTCTTACGAGTTTAACATCCAGATTAAACATAGCTATAAAAACGATAAAGAATCAGTTTTCTGCATCAGAATTTAAGAAAGCAGAAGCAAATTTTAACCAACTTGTTAAAGATAATGGCTGGTCTACGTTACGTCCTGTAGATTGGAAGATAGGTGATGCGGAGCTCTGTAAACCTTATGCTCAATGCCTAACCTTCGATTCAGTAAGTG
This sequence comes from Myxococcota bacterium, assembly GCA_045599585.1. Taxonomy (GTDB): domain Bacteria; phylum Myxococcota_A; class Bradymonadia; order UBA4248; family UBA4248; genus RGIG464. The sequence goes on along the minus strand of JAZRWH010000021.1, from coordinate 3,458 downwards.
ATCACTTGATTGTACCTGAGTTTGATCCGGATATAGTATCTCGATAGAATGACTGAGTATATGCTTGAAAATTAAGTTTTAGAGTAAATAGTAAGAATGTTATTATAATAAATAAGGATAAGTAAGATGAAGCGATATATTTGTACGATAAGTAGTTTTGGATTGAGTATGATGCTGGCGTCGTGTACAGTTGATGAGCCGTTAGGATGGGTTGTTAACGCTGAATCTTGTGTTATTGAAGATATAGGAAGCTCACAGGGGGTGAGTACATCTATTGATTTAAATGACGTTGACGAAGACGAAAGTATTATAGAGAGTTATCGAAACAAACAGCTACAGTGTATCGACGATCACGTCAAATTGGCTTCGTATCATCAATGTGATTGGCAGTGGGGGACAAATGCTAGTTTTAGTATGGATATTGCTCAATTAAGCGAAATTAAAGCATTAAATTTGGATGAATCAGCTGCATTTCGTGAATACCTCAAAAAAAAGGAAGACAACAAAGCAACGGCAGAGTATTGGAAACCCATTTGTGAAACAGAAGGACTGATCTGTATCACTTCGTTTGAGGACTTGGCGAATACAAAAAACGATTTTGAGGGTACTTGTGGAAAGGATGATTCCTGTAAAAATTGGCCCCCAAAAACCGACGTATATTTATTGAATGATATTGTTGTTACCCCCAAAGAGCTGAGTGCGTTTAAAAGTGGCAGTTTGTGTAATTTGAAATTACAATCAATTCCGTGCGCAAATAATAGTACAATTACTTTTGAGGGGATGGATCATTCAATTTTTGAACTCCTAGATAATGTCGAATTTGAGAGAATTAACATTAAAATTGAAGGTCTTTCTAAGGATTCGCAAGAGGTTAGACTTGCGAATGAATTGCGTTGCAGCACGATTGATCAATCGAATATTTCAGTTGACCAAGCGACTTCTGCTGTGTTTGGGCTTACGCGCGATAGTCGCATCACAAATAGTCAATTTGATATTAAAACGGTAGAGACAAGTACAAGTGTAGTAAGTTTGGTTTCAGATCGTATTGATCATTCAGAGATTAGCTCTACAGTCATTCGAGGTATTCTGAAGAATATAGGAGAATCATGTCCAAGCAACGATAAGGATGTGGAAGAGAATAGACTTGGGATTGGTGCGCTGAGTGGAAGCGTTAAGAATAGTGAAATTCAAGATGTTGTCCTTGATAACGTGTCGGTTATTGCTAGCAAGCAGTGCATTGTAGGCGGCTTAATCGGTTATGCAGAGAATGTTCATATAACCTATGAAGAAGAGAATGCGGATAAAGCGAATGAAATTTTAGGGAAAAACTGGGTAGGCGGCCGCGTTGGATATATGCAAAGCGGTAGTATTCAAGGAACTGCTTTAGATCGTAGCCAGAGGCATTTGAGCGAGACGTATCGAGTACAGGGACATTATGATGTTGGTGGGTTTGTAGGTTACGCATCATCTGACACTGAGATTAAGAATATTAAAAATAAGGTTGATGTCGTTAATGGGGATAAAGAACGCGTAGGTGGTTTTGTAGGTCATTTGTATGGAAACGCCGATAATATTCTGAATCTAATAGGGGACATAAATAAGGTAGATCAAGCGTCTTATTGGAATGATGATTATGCGTTAGAATGTGGGGATGCTAATAATGATGATCCAGGAAATGGCTGTCTTCATAGTCATGCATTGGAAACTGTCGGCATATTTCTTGTTGGTGCGCAAAAGCAGGGAGGCTTTGCTGGGGTTATTGACGGTCAAGCAATTGTTTCGAATATCCAAAATAAAATTGACAATATTACGGGGTATGAAAAAATTGGTGGTTTTGCGGGCGTTATTGAAAAACTAACTTCGGTGAGTCAATCTACGAATAGCGTGACTGGACGACTTTCGACTAGTGGCGGTGGTGGAGCTATAGGCGTAAATAGGGGATCCTTGTACCAATTTAATTCTGAGGTGAATCTAATTACAGCTAAATCTGGTGTGGGGGGCTTTGTCGGCTCCAATGAACATACAGGTAGTCTGAGTCATGTTAACAGTCATGTTGAAATGATAATGGGTTTAAGATATGTGGGCGGTTTTATGTTTCAATCGGACGGCATGATCGACAACGTAGCGAGCAATGCAACGCGCATTATGGGAAACAATCAGTTTGGTGGTTTTGCGTATGCCGTAGGTGGCATTGTTACAAATGTAAGCTCGAAAGTTGGCGAAATTATTGGCAAAGAATACGCTTGTCAAACTGATAAAACTAATATTCTTTGTGTCAAATATCCAATTGTAGGTAAGGAAGAAGATGTAATTCAACTGTGTATATTAGCTGAAAATTTAACGGTAATGTCTAGTTATTGGGTTAGTTGTACCAATGTATGCGATAATAACTGTAACGCACCTAATTATCCTGCTGTTATTGGCGGTTTTGCGGCAGTTGGCGACATTGAGAAATATGGTCCTGTGTTGCGTAACATCTCAACACAGTTCGATTCGTTGTCAGGCGGATATCATTTGGGAGGATTTTTGGCTGAGCAATCCTTTTATGCTTGGGGTAAAACAAGTGTAGCTTATTCACGGCAACTATTTTTTGAAAATATCAGCGTTGTTGGAAAAATAAAAAGCAGTATCGAGCCTAATACAAATGCGGGTTTTATTGGCAGAGTTTATAATATCAATCAAGAATATGTGAATAACAATCACCTCTCCTTGAGATTCCATCTTATTTCATCAATGGTACAATTTGAATATGATAATGGAATTAAAAAACCAGATGATTATAATTCATTGTTTATTGGTCAATTTAGTGAAAAGGATAAGAATAATTCAATGGATGATAATAATTTTTTGACAAGCGTTAAAGGGTTATTAGAGGATGCATTTTTTGTAGTTAAGCAGGCTATTGAATCTGATGAATTTTATAAGATTTGGGGGCATATACCAAGTGTATTTGTATATTGTGATGATTTAAAAAGTATATGTTCAACCAGGACTGATGGCGATAAGAATTGTCAATGCAAGGCTAGTTACTATAACGTTATGTGGAATGAGTTTATAAATAAAGTTGGGTATATCGGAAGTTATGGAGATGAAAATGAGGGTTGTGATGCGTGCAAGGATGAACATTCTTTAAGTTGCGCTAAGTGTATCTTAAATGAATTGAATGGGGGTAATGTTCAACAGCCAGTAGAATGGAAAATTAAAACTCGAACAGATGGAAATGAACCTTTTGAGCACTATCTTACATTTGATTTGCCCTTGAAGATATTATATCCTGAATTTGAGTTTGAGGTAGATTAGATGATCCCATGGGAGCGTGGATAGCGTCCACACGAGTTCGCAAAATCGAAAAAACTAAAAAAGCCATTGGAATTCCGGTAAGATGAATTTGCTGAAACTCTCATCGAGACAGGAGGAACCAATGGCGAGAGTAATAAATAGGACAGAACTTCTTGAAT
>JAZRWH010000020.1:0-21696 GCA_045599585.1 Myxococcota bacterium | reverse complement strand
TGTAGCACTTCCCTTTCGTTTAACGTAAAATGAGCAAATGATCGCATCAAACCTCCGTATGTGTAGTTACGCAAAATCATCATACACCGGATTGATGCGGTCCTTCTTCATTTTTATGCATTTGAAACGATAATCTACCGTGTCCCCCTGAGCGTCTATTGCTGCGCGATTGAGCTGTTTTGCAGTGCAGATATTAAACGAGCGCAGCAATACGCCGCTACCCCCTCTTGGCATAAAAAGTATCTTTGGCATATTGTTTCATATAATTGCTCACACACTTATTTGTTCACTGTATGCAATAAAAGTCATTCAGTATCAACGCATATCGATTCTCCAATTGTCCTACGGACGGCTTTTATAAGTTAATCACTGCTGTTTTACGAAAAATAATAAAGTACACAGTAATAAATACTCATAATTTGTCACTGTTGTTCCACTAAAATTTCATAAAATACTCGAACAACTCTACAGTAGCTTTGATTTTTCGATATATAGTCATTTCTAAACATAAAAGGCTTCTAAATCTGAAAAAGACTTAAGATTATTGTTAAATCGCACGCGTTGCGAAGCCGAAGGCAAGCAGCGGGCGCACCGGGCGCGCGACAAAAGAGCGCGGGGATTCCAAAGGGGCGTCCGCGATACGACGCCCCTTTGGGCCGTCCGCAGGACAGAATAAGAATAAGAAAATGTAACGCGCGCATTTCGTTGCTGTTAATGAAAATATGTTGTGGGACAGCAATGATAATTTGTAAATTGGCGTAATTATAAAAAAGCCACCCAGAACTAAGCTTTGGGTGGCTTTGTAGAGCAATGACTGCTTATCAAGTGTTGGAAGTTAGAAATGAATAACTTCCTGTGGTAAACCAGTGCATTTGTAGAAAGCCTCATATTTGTCTGAACACTTTTTAAAATTTTCGTCGCAGGTACGATCACTTAAACAAGAGTAATAACTAACGATTTTGCTTTCGCATTTATCAATGATTTCATCGGTAAGTTCATCTGCTTTTTCTGCAAAGCAGTTTACGACATCATCGTCAGAATACTCCGTGCCCGTATATTCAGCCTGACATTTTGCTCTAAGTTTGCAGAAAGAGGTGACTGCAGAATTTATGGAAGGGTCACTGTCATCACTGCATGCAGTCATAGAAAATGCACTGGTCATAAGCAAAGAACCAGCCAATAAAGCCATAAAGAAACTCTTTTTCATGTTAACTCCCATAGGTTGAATTTATACACTGAAATAAATAATCAGCGTATAATGCGTAGTAAACTATGTTAAAAAACATAGCAACCCTATTATTATCGATTGATTTCTAAAAATGTCAAGAATATATAGAAATGAATTTTAATACCTTTTGATGCAGTTTGAATTAAATATACTAAGAAGGATAATCAAATTGCAAATACGTAAGCGTTATTATTTGTAAGGAAGGCCGGTGTGATAAGTTTATACGCCATATCACTGTTGTCCCAGTAAATTTTCGTAAATAATCCGGATTACGTTACGGTAGCCTTGTTTTAGCTATATATAGCCGTATCTAAAAAGTTAAGCAGCGGGCGTTCTAGGCGAACGGGCGTGCATGTTGAAGACGAAGTCAAGTTCGCGCCCGCCGATGAACATTTCATATTTTGAGAGCGTTTGAATACAGTTCGAGGAAACGACGGAACACCTTCAGGGCGCAGCCTTAAGGCTGTAACCGAAAGGAGTGAGAGAGTTGACGAAGAGATGTGTCAAACGCTCTTAACAGAATGCGCCTTTAAACAAACTGCGGCGAAGTTGCTTGCGTTATCTCGTTTTGTGTTAAAAGTATTTAACTAGTCGTTGAGAATATATTCAACGGTCGTAACGACGCGGACTTTCTTTTTGTCATCAAGACCAGGTGCTGCTTCGTCAATTGAAAAATAGCCTTGCGTCGCATTTTTGATTTTACCGACGCTGCTGCCTGAATCTGATGCGAATTTAGATGCGGCAGAACGAGCATTTTGAGTTGCTTCGCCGATCATTTCGGGTTTAATTGCATTTAAACCAACAAACTCATACGAGGGCTTCGTATCGTAGTCGGAAGAAAGCATGATGCCTTGTGAAGTAAGTTCGATGAGCTGAACGCTTGCTTGTTTGATTTTATCAATTTTGGGAGATCTGATGAAGATTGTTTCGGATGCAAAATATCGAAATGAAGGTTTTTCTGAATTGTATAAATTCAGCGCAGTATCTTTGATTTCGGGTGAATGAATGGTGTAATCGTTCTCATCAAGGCCGTATTTTCTTAGAAATGCCTGAACGATGGCTGTTTTGTCATGAATGTCTTTGTGAATTGTCTCGGTGGTATCGCCGCTTAATTCAAATCGTAATGACCAAACAGCAAGATCAGCACTCACTTCTCGTTCGGCAAGTCCACGTACGGTGACAGTGCGATCTGGCTTTGCAATTTGTCCGAAGCCGCCAGCAATGATCCAAGATGAAGCAACCATTGCTAATCCAATAAGAATTGCCATCACCAAAGCACCTACTAAGGAAACACTTTTTTGCTCACTCATCTTAATCTCTCCCTAAATGGTTGTGTGTTGAAGCAAGCCGTTTTGTGTCAACGATGATTTATCGCGGCACTTGCTTTTGCTTGAACATTGAAACATAGCCCTATATTTCTTAAAAAAACAATCCGGCCCTAAAAAAGACAACAGAACGCCGTAACCTTGATCTTTTGGAATATTGCGGTTTAACATCATTGCTGTTCCACGGCATAGTTTCATTAACTGTAACGAAATGCGTTCGTTATAGAAGTATATTCTTTTTCTTATTTTCACTCAGTTCTGCGGACGGCCCCAATGGTGGGCGTCTCGCGGCTGCACCTTTGTTATCCCCGCGCGTAATGTAAACCGAGTGTTTTAAAATAATTTCGTGGGGCAGTAGCGTAGTATAATCTATTTTGTAATTTAAATAATTAAAATGACAAGATTGTGTTTATATTTTGAAATTATATATTTTGTTGAGCAGTGTATGAACGCTGCAAAAACAAAAAAAGCGGCGCGTATTGAGGGCGTAAGCCCGAAATAGCAGCCGCTAGCGCGCCGTATTGATCAATAGGCGCGCCGAAAAAATAATTAAAGGGAATTATTTGGAGATGTAGACGGCACCCGCGTTCGGCTCGTGATTGACGGGAGCGTAGGCGTGGTAGTCGATCTCTTGGAAGATGGAGTCTTTCCATTCGAGCTCGGCGATCCATTCGGGCTCAAGGCGATTTTCAACGATTTGCTGATAGATGCCATTGAAGCGCGAGATGTGGTCACGTGTACGTTTTTCAGCGTAGTCGACGGAGGTATTCGTGGTGATAATGAATGCCCAATCAGAGGCTTGCGCGAGGAGGAGTTCGCGTGCGGCCTGATTAAGCGCGCGTTTGAGGAGTCCATCTGCGTTGGGGAAGCGTCTGGTAAGTTCGACCATGTGTTCTTCGGCGCAGTGGAGGTGTGGGTAGATCCAGTCGTTACCGTCGTTGAGCCAAACTTCGAAGAAGCCGTTGGCACCCCAGCTGGAGAGGCAAGGCATAACTTCCTGATGGACAGTTTCGGTTTCGAGGTATTCGCTCGGCGTGATCATCTGGATTTCGTCCTGATCGCAAGCGGATTTGCGCATGAGCATTTCGAGGAACTGCGGACCTTCGTACCACCAGTGACCGTAAAGTTCAGCGTCATAGGGCGAGAGGATGTGAGGCGTAGTACCGAGGGTTTGTTTGAGGTAACGGCACTGAGCCTGACGATTGAAGAGGAAGTTACCAGCGTGTTCAGCGGCGCGGTTTGCAGCCCAAGAGGGAACGTAAGGTTCTTTTTGATTAAGGGCGACTTTGCCGGTGATGCGATGGAATTTGAGGCCAGTATTGCGTCGGAGGCCATCGGCGTGGAGGTAGGGACGCACTTCTTCGTAGGGGAGATCGAAGCCGCAGTCACGATAGAATTCACGGTAATCGCCGTGCCCCGGGTAACCGATTTCGGCGCTCCAGACTTGTCTGGAGGATTCGAGGTCGCGAGCGAACGCAGCTACGCCGCTGGGCGTAACGCAAGGACGGAAGGTACCGTAACGCGCGGGGGGGGTGGACTGTGTAAGTCCGTGTGATTCAACGATGAAGAAGTGGATGTTATTTTCGGCGAGAATAGCGTCGATACCGGGAACGAAGGCGCACTCAGGGAGCCAAATACCGCGAGGCGCACGTCCAAAGTGTTTTTTATAGTTTGCGACGGCGATGCTAATTTGAGCGCGACGAGCTTCGTCGGTAGCCATAAGGGGGAGGAAGCCGTGTGTGGCGCCGCAAGTAATGATTTCGAGGGAGCCTTCATCCTGGAACTGTTTGAAGACCGGGACGATTTGACGATGCCAGACGTCGTTGAAGAGACGTTTGGTTTCGCCGAGTTCGTAGGCAGCACTAGCCGCGGCATCCTGGAAGGGGGTTCCCATTTTAGCTTCGCGCTGTTTTTGGGCGAGTTCTTCAAGTTTGTCGAGGTGGCGGACGTAACGCTCCTGAAGAAGGGGGTCGGAGAGCATTTCGCAAAGGGGAGGCGTCATGCTCATGGTGAGGCGCCAACGGATGTTGTCATCCGTAAGTCTGCGCATCATGCGGAGGAGAGGAATGTATGTTTCAGTCATCGCCTCGAAGAGCCAATCTTCTTCGAGGAAGTCAGGGTATTCAGGGTGTCTGATGAAGGGAAGATGGGCATGCAGAACGACGCTGAGGTAGCCTTGTAAACTCATGATAATGCATCCTTATTATGTATTGGCCCCGCAAAAGAGGGCATACCATTGAAAGTAGAGTGGACCCGGGGTTACTTTTTGCGGAGACAATTTTCGGAAGCGCCGACGCAAATGTCGGAGGAACCGGGAGCGCGGAAAGGACCGAACCAGGAGGAGGGGTTCATGCCGGGGACGAGATCTTGAGGAGCATTGGAGACCATAGCTTCGATGCCGCCGCCACCAACGACGCGTTTGATCGGCGTGCCGTCTTCAGCATAGTCGTAGCTGACAACAGGTGCTTTGTATTCGGGCGCCTGTCCAGGAGCGGGCGCTTCGTAGACGACGGTTTGATCTTGGAAATCGACCCATTTTTCTTCGACGCGGTGATGAGATTGTTCAAGAATCTTAATCGTGGATTCGAGGACCATTTCGGACTGGCCAGCATAACCGACCATTTCGAGGCGAACACGAGCGACACGTGCAGTTTCGACGTGGAAATAGCCACGTCCGCCGCGTTTGTGCGTCGTAACAAACGACTGAAGCACATTGCCTTGTGCGTCAAAAGCCGTCACGCGCCATCCGTTTGCACTCTCAATCTCGCTGTTCCAGTACGTGTAAAGCGTGCCGGGATCGCGAATGAGGGCAAAGAGATGCGTACCAGGAAGAAACTCGGGCAGAATAGCACCATGATCAATGAAGACGGAAGTCGGTTCATAGATCGGCTCAGCGACTTTTTTGGGGGCTTCTTTTTTGGCTTTAGCGACTTTTTTAATCGTTTTAACTTTGGTCACTACGCCTTTTTCATCGACAGATTCTTCCTCAACTTCGACTTCTTCGTATTCGATTTCGTCTTCGTCGGCGTCTTTATCTGCTTTTGCGTCTTTTTCAGCGTCTTTGTCTGCTTTTACAGCAGCGTCTTTTTCGGCTTTTACGGCAGCGTCTTTTTCGGCTTTGACATCGGCATCAGCAACGTTTTTTTCAACTTTTTCGGCTTTGACATCGGCGTTAGCCGTCTTGACAGCTTTTTTGTCGTCAGCCTCGACAGCTTTTATTTCTTCTTTTTTCAATTCTGCGCTGGAATCAACGGTGACTTTTACGTTGGTTCCTGCGGTCTGTGAATTAAGTTTGGATTTTTCCACCTTGATATCTCCTTACACCGCACTTGTTTGTGATTTCCCGCGAAGGCGGGCAGCTTCTTTTAGCACACCGCCTTGCGTCTTGAAAGAAATCACAGCGTGCGAATGGTTATTTATGTGAACGTAGCTACATGTAGGTGTAGACTCTACATGTGGTTTGCACGTGTAGATTAGGTGATTTTGTGCTTTTGTCAACTATATTAACTATATAGATGAAAGAAAATTCGTTTTGTTGTGCGAGCGTATCGATTGTAGGCTGGAATTTGGTGCAAAAGCCATACAAAAGGCCGGCGTATTCGCCAGAGCGAATAGCCGGCCGCCCTCGCGTATTGAGTTTACGAGATAGCGAGGGCAAAAAAAGCCGCTCTAAATGAACGGCTTACAAAATTATAGTGATATTAAATATATAACCACTTAGGATGCGCTATTTTTCGATGATCAGAGCTTCGCCACGCGGGCATTGTTTTTCTTGATCCCAATAAGGAGAGAGTTTGCGGAGATTGTTGACGATTTGCGGCATGACATCGAGCACGTGATCAATATCAGCCTCAGTCGTTTCGCGGCTCATCGAAAAACGGATTGAGCCGTGGACAGCGGTAAACGGAACGTGCATGGCGCGCAGGACGTGTGAAGGATCAAGCGATCCACTGGTGCAAGCAGAGCCGGAAGAAGCACATACGTTTTTAAGATCAAGTTGATAAAGAATGCCTTCACCTTCGATGCAATGGAAAGCCGCATTGACAGTGTTTGGCATGCGTTCAGCGCCGAGGCCGTTGATTTCGACGTAAGGAATTTTCATCAACCCCTGCTCAAGTTTGGTGCGAAGATCGACGAGTTTGGCTTCGTTGCCGAAATTTGCCTCCGCGAGTTCGCAGGCTTTGGCGAGTCCGACGATGTAGGGGATATTTTCGGTGCCGCCGCGGCGTCCCGATTCTTGGTGACCGCCATAGAGGAAAGGACGACATGCAGCGCCTTTTTTCATATAAAGCACGCCAACGCCTTTAGGAGCGTGAATTTTATGTCCAGAGAACGAGAGGAAGTCGACATTTTCGAGTTCTGTCGAAAGATTGACGGGGACTTTGCCGACGGCCTGGGTAGCATCTGTGTGAAATAAGATTTTTGGATCGGTTGCTTTTGTAATATTGGCGAGTTTGGCGATGGGGAAAACGACGCCGGTTTCGTTATTGGCATACATCATGGTAACGAGGAGCGTTTGTCCGGGGCGAAGAGCTTTGACAAACGCTTTCATATCGAGTTCGCCCTTTTGATTGACGCCGATCTTGGAGATTTCGTAGCCTTCGCGTTCGAGTTGTTCGCAGAGGGCTAGTACGGCGGGGTGTTCGACTTCGCTCGTAATAATATGTTTGCGCACGGGGTTGGCCATGACGGCGCCGCGAATAGCGGTATTATTTGATTCGGTAGCGCAGGATGTAAAAAGAATTTCGGAACTTTTTTTGGCACCGAGGAATTTTGCGATGGATTTGCGGGCATTTTCGAGTGCAGAGGCAGAAAGTTTGGCGCGTTCATACATACTGCTTGGGTTGAAATAAATATCACTAAAATAAGGCTTCATCGCATCAACGACTTCTTCAGGGACGCGCGTTGTTGCATTATTATCCAGATATACGCAATGATCCATAATGATACTCTCCAAAATTTGTAAATATAATTTATAATTATATTTAAATATAGGACCACTTTTGCTGTTTATCGATTTGAATCGAGTTTATAAATAATGATTTTGAGTGTTCATGCAAGCATGGCGATCAAAGATCATATTTTGGGGTGGGGGAAGTGTCCCCCTGAGCGTCTATCTTCTTCGAAGATACGCCGCTACCCCCTCGTTCAGCACAGCAGAAAAGGATGGTTAGACTTCAATGATTCTAAGGGAATCATCGACTTTTTCGCGGAGTTTTTTCTCAACGACGTAGTGGATGGTCCCCGAGGCACCGGGGCAAGTAGCGCATGCGCCGACGAGGGAGACGTAAATGAGATTTTCTTTGATATCGATGATCTCAATGTCGCCGTTATCATCTTTGAGCATAGGACGAATGTCTTCTTCGATGACGGCTTCGATGCGTTTGGAGAGTTGGAAGGGCGAAAGTTTGGGTTTGGTATTTTCGGCCTCAGCTTTTGCAGCGATTTCGCCAGCGCCGACGCCCCAGCGTTCATCGAGCATATCTTGAATGCCACCAGGAGCATGCTGGCACGAGCCGCAAGCGCCGCCTGCTTTGAGTGCGCCGACGACGTCTTCGAGTGTATGAAGATTGAGTTCGACGATCTTTCGTTTGATCTCTGCTTCGGTGACGTTGAAGCATTTGCAGACGAGGCGAGATTCTTCATTTTCTTTGGATTCGAGTTTGATACCGAGGGCTTCGAGGTCGACGCCACGTTTTGCAGCCCAGTCGGCAACAGCAGCTTCGAGTGCTTCTGCGCCCATGACGGAGCAGTGTATTTTTTGCGAGGGGAGACCCTCGAGGAATTTAACGATGTCTTCGTTGCGAATCTTGAGCGCCTGAATCGGCGTATACTGACCTTGTTCGATAATCGCACAGAGGGCTTCACTCGAGGCGATCGCACTGGTGCATCCGAATGTGGAATATTTTGCAGCCGTAATGATATCGTCGACGGGGTTTTCAGCTTTTTTAACTTTAAAGAAAAAGCGCATTGCGTCACCGCAAGCGATAGAACCATGTTCTCCAATGCCGTCAGCATCATCAAGCTCGCCAAAATGGCTTTCTTCGGCGCCATTAACTGCGTTCATGAACAGAATTTTAGTTTTGTCACTGTACTGCCAGGCCATATATTTATCCTTATTAAAAGAATGAAGTGGAAGGCGAAGTTCGCTCAAAAAAGGAGGGCGAACGAGAATAGCGGAAACAGTTGTTAGATATGCCTAACAAAGGTTTTGTGCCGCGAAAATGGTAGTCACCTAAGCAAAAAAGGCAACGATTTTTTAGGAATCGGATGATTTATTTGTCGTTGAATCGGAAGGATCATTTTCGATGATTTCGACGACGGAGCCGCGGCGAAGGATGAGCAGGCCTTTGGCGCCGCGTTTGCCACCGAGGATACGTCTGGAAGAAATAATGAGTATGCGGCCATCCGAGAGTTTTGCGCGGACGCCATCGTCAGGCGAATCAACAATAGCGAAGCCCGCAAGCGTCGTACCAGGGTCGAGTGCGATACCTTTGACACCTTTGCCTGATGTTTTGAGTGTTTCGAGGTCTTCGAGGGGGAAGACGTTTGCGCGCGTATTCGAAGCGATGAGTGAAATAAAGCCTTGTCCGCGTGAGAGAATGATCTTTGTAACAGCATCACCTTCATTGAGTTTAGCGTAGGTTCTGCCAGCAGCGGTTGAAACTTTAGTATAAGGTTCGAGTGGAATACGAATAAGCTGAGCTCCCTGCGTGGCAGCGATCACGCAGAGGGGTGAGTCTTCGGGTTCCATGATATCGAGGAGCGTCTTAGGCTTATCGGGTTTTCGAATATTCAGTGTTTTTTCGTCGGCCAAGAATGCGGCGATAATGGTTTCACCGTCTTCAAATTTGAACATCGTAGCCATAGGCGTGCCGTGTCCTGTTGAAGCAGGAACATTGCCCAGAAGTGTTGTATAGACTTTACCTTTGGACGAAAAGAGCATGAGTGGCGCACGCGTTGAGCCCTGAAGGACGAACGTGACGGCATCATTTTCTTTGACGCGTATGCTTGCGATATCAGAGAGCGTTTTTTGTCGTTTGAACATGCCCGATTTCGTGAGTACGACATAAAAATCTTCTTCGAGGATGTAGGCTTCGGGCGTATAGGCAGCCGAGACGTCTTCGCCTCCGAACTGGGATCGGCGAGCATCGTCGATGCCGGAGAGCGTGTGTTTGAGCTCATCCGAAACGAGTCCCCATACTTTGGCATCGCTTGCGAGGATTGTTTCAATATGTTTGGCTTCTTTGGTTTTGGCATCGTACTCGGCTTGGATTTTATCCACCTCGAGTTTAGCGATGCGATAGAGTTTCAATTGCAAGATGGCCTCTGCCTGAATCTCATCGAGTTCGAAGGTTGCGCAAAGTTTTTGTGATGCATCGTCTTTATCATCAGCATTTTTAATGATTTCGATGACTTCGTTTAAGTGATCGTAAAGCTTCAAAAAGCCTTCGAGGATGTGTAGGCGTTCGCGCAGTTGCGCGAGCTGCCATTTGAGGCGCTTAGTAATGACTTCGAAGCGGAAATCGATGAAATAGCGGAGAATTTCAAGCAAGCCAAGACGGCGTGGACGATAGGTTCCCGGTTGATCGCCTGGTACGATGCACGTCATGTTGACATCGAATCGGCGTTGCATGATTGTATTTTTAAATAGATACGCCATGATGGCTTGTGGATCAGCTCCTATTTTGGGTTCGAGCACTAATCGCGTATCTTCCGCAGATTCATCGACGATATCAGCCAACAAAGGAAGTTTATTTGTTGTAATGAGGTCGTCGATGGTTGCGCAAAGTTCTTTTCGGTTTTTGCTTCCCGAAACAAACGGCAGACTCGTAATGACGATGCGTTTGCGTTTGCCTTCTTCTTCGATGTGATATTCGCCTTGAACGATGATGGGGCCTTGGCCAGTTTGATAGGCTTTTTTGATTTCTTCTTTGGTTGACAGAATGCGTCCGCCGAGCGGAAAGTCAGGTCCTGGCATGATTTCCATGATTTCATCGAGCGTAATGTCTCGATTTTTAATCATCGCTAGGCAAGCGTTGACCGTCTCTGTGAGGTTGTGCGGCGGGATATTTGTAGCCATGCCGACGGCGATGCCGTTTGAACCGTTAACGAGCAGCGCGGGGATTGCCGCTGGCAGGACGGTCGGTTCTTTATAAGTTCCCGAGTAATTCGGTCTAAACTCAACGATATGTTCGTTGAGATCCTCGAGCATCTGTGCGGCGATGGGCTGCAGACGGGCTTCTGTGTAGCGCATTGCGGCAGCGCCGTCGCCGTCGATCGAACCAAAGTTGCCCTGACCATCGACGAGCGGGTAGCGCATTGCAAAAGGCTGTGCGAGGTGGACGAGTGCATCGTAGATGGAACTATCGCCGTGTGGGTGGTAACGTCCCATGACTTGGCCGACGATTTGCGCACATTTTTGGAATTTAGCCTCGTGTGAGAGATGCATTTCGTCCATGCCGAAGAGAATGCGACGCTGGACGGGTTTCATGCCATCTCGAACGTCGGGCAGGGCACGTGTAGTAATGACGCTCAAGGCGTAGTTGAGGTAGCGTTGTCTAGCCGTTTCATAGAGGGAAACGGTTTGTATCTCGGGGGCATCCTGTTGGGTTGTGATAGATTTTTTAGCCATTTTTACCATCCATGGACAAAAAAAAAGCCTCTGCAAAAGCAGAGGCTGAAAAGCGAGTTACGGGACTCGGACCCGCGACTTCCAGCTTGGGAAGCTAGCGCTCTACCAACTGAGCTAAACTCGCAAACCGACAATCATGTCGACAATCAAAACCTTTACGCCTAAAGACCTTTTAAGTCAAGCAAAATGGGAACAAGCGCAATAACTTTTGATCTTGAGTATCATGGGCGAGTGGATCGCCATGTATCATTTATATAGGGAGGGGAAAGTCTCCCCCTACGCGTCTATTGCCTACGCGTTTTGCTTCGGCAATACGCCGCTACCCTCTCTGGGCAGCAGCGCGATCAATCTGTTAGGGAACGTAATCGAGTGAGTAGCCTTCATCTTCTTTAAGGCTGGAGAAGATGAGGAACGTTTCCTGACGGTCGAGACCGGGAAGTTTGGAAAGTGTATGTTTGATGAGGTCGGCAAGATGATCAATGTCACGAAGAACAATATGAAGGACATAGTCATAACGACCGGTGATATGGTAGGCAACTTTAACTTCAGGAATTTCAGCGACGCGCTGTTCAAAAAGGTCGATCGACTGAACTTGGTGCTGGCTAAGGTTGATCATGACCAAAGCCTGAACCGTGTAACCAATTGCTTTGGGGTTGATGACGGCTCTGTAGGAAGTGATAATGCCTTTTTCTTTCAGTTTATTGACGCGGTTAAGCATCGAGCTTTCAGCGAGGTCATTAAGGCTTGCGAGTTCCTTGTTGCTGATGTCGGCGCGGCGCTGCAGCGTTTCAAGAATGCTTTTGTCTAATGGATGCATCGTTTTCTCCGTGATCTGAAAGGGTGACAAAGGGTCATCCATTCTAAAAAGTTCAGAAATGGGGGGAGGAGGAAAAGATATGTTGAAGCTCTGTGTAGGTGAACGCCTACATTTACCCACATACCTAAACTGCTCGGCTTATACGCTAACGATGCTGAAACTTCAAGCAGAAATAAAACACAAACACAAAAAGTACTCAGAAATTTGAATTATCTTCGAATTGGTTGAGCAAAGTCTCTTGAAATAAAGGGAAAAATTCAATTTCTGTTTGCTTAAAAATGGCAGCAAACCATTAGCTTAAAAAGCCAAGGCTATTATAGAATAAAAAAAAGAAAATGTGGATACTTTTTGCACTAAATTCATCAAGAAATTAACTATGTATGTCAATGTAGGCTTAAAAACAGCGCCATTCCATCGTTTTCACGCTTTTTTAACTTTGTGTATGCGGGGTTTAGGACTATAAATGGCCGCCCGGGTTTTCCCTGGTTGATACTGTCATCGAAACCATCTGATGGAAAAAGAGAGAGGGACTGATGAATAAGATTCGATGTACTATTAATGATAAGCCCTACGAGATCGACGGCGTTTCTCCGCTGATGTCGCTGCTTCATTACCTAAGAGATGTCGCACATCTCACCGGCACGAAAGAGGGCTGCAACGAAGGCGACTGCGGTGCTTGTACTGTCGTCTTTAAAGATTCTGCCGCTAAGCCGGAACCGCGCTATCGCGCTGTAAATTCCTGCCTCGTGATGCTTCCGATGATCCACGGTAAAGAAATCTACACGATCGAAGGACTCGCTCAAGGCAATCAGCGCCACGCTGTCCAAAATGCAATCATGGATCACTATGCCTCGCAATGCGGCTTTTGTACGCCGGGCGTCGCTATGAGCCTGTTCGAAGCTAATTATCGTCATGATATGAAGCAGCCTTGGCAGTTTACCGAACAAATGGCCGGTAACCTTTGCCGCTGTACGGGCTATCGACCAATTATGGAATGCGTACGTGAAGTCGCGGGTAAGGGCAATGACGCGTTCGCTGACAAATTGCGTGAACCGGCAAAGGCTGTCGATACGCTCGATTATGAATGGGATGGCATCCGCTTTTATGTTCCGACGACGCTTGATGAAGCTTGCGATTTTAAATCGTCTCATCCCGACTGTGTCCTCGTTTCGGGTGGTACCGATGTCGGCGTTATCATCAATAAATATGCTCGCAAAGCTCAGTGCTACATGAGCCTTATTAATGTTCCCGAACTCCGCGAATTGTGCATCGACGATAAGGGACTCCACATCGGCGCAACGGCGCGTCTCGCAAATCTTGAGGCCCTTTGCCAGGATCAGTTTGTTCCCTTCGGACGCATCTTGCGATACTTTGCTTCGCATCAGATTAAACAGGTCGCTTGCGTAGCTGGATCCGTCGGTGGCGCTTCGCCCGTCGGCGATTTTGCTCCCGTTCTCACGGCACTCGACGCTTCTGTCCGAGTCATGTCTTCGCGCGGTGTTCGCAGTCTCTCCATGAATGAATTCATCTTGGGTTACCGCAAAACGGCACTCGAAGCTGACGAATTCATCGCGGGCTTCGACGTTCCGCCTATTCCCGCAAACGCTCGCGTGGCTTCTTACAAAGTCTCAAAACGCCTCGAATTGGATATCAGTTCCGTGAGTGCTACCTGCTACGTCGAAACCGATGATAACAACATCGTAACCAAAGCTCGACTCGCTTTTGGCGGTGTCGCCGCTTGTGCAGGTGCCCGTGCTAAACTCGCTGAATCCACGCTCATCGGCAAAGCTTGGAACGAAGAAAATGTCGAACTCGCGGCTCAAAAAATTGCCGAAGACTTTTCTCCCATCAGCGATTTCCGCGCCAGCGCTTGGTATCGCCAGACCGTTGCGTGCAATATGCTGCGCGGCTTCTATCAAGAAACACTCGAAAATCACGTACCTCAAAGAATGTATCGTCCCACTTCCACGATTCAGCTGGAGCAGTAAATCATGAAAGATCCTAATCGTACCAGTCCGCTTCATGAAAATGCCGTTCACGAGAGCGCGTGGAAACACGTGACAGGACGCGCGCAGTTTATCAATGATATGCCGCTTCCTCCCAATTGTCTCGTGACTAAAATTATCTCTTCTCCCGTCGCGCACGGCGTTATTCGTAGTATCAATTGCGACGAGGCGCTCAAAGTTCCCGGTGTCGTTCGCGTTTTGACTGCGAATGATATTCCTGGCGTCAACGACGCTTCTTGCTTCGCTCACGACGAAGAGCTCCTCGCTTCCAAAACCGTGAATTGCGTCGGTCAAAACATCGCACTCGTCGTCGGTGAATCCTACGAAGCTTGCGAAGCCGGTGCCGCAAAAGTCAAAATTGAGATCGATCCGCTTGAGGCTGTCATCGATATCCGCGATGCCGTCGCCAAAAATAACATGCACCCCGGTTGCCACATCATCGCTCGCGGTGACATGGAAGATGCTTTTGCGAAAGCCGACTTTACGCTCGAAGGCGAAGTTGAATCCCCAGGCCAGGAACACTGGTACCTCGAAACACACGTCGCTCAGGCTGAAGTCAACGAAGACGATGACGTCGTGATCTATTCTTCGACACAGTGCCCTAGTGGCGTTCAGAAAAAAGCTGCAGAAATTCTCGGTATCGATGAAGGTCACGTCGTCTGCATCATGCCGCGTATGGGCGGAGGATTCGGCGGCAAAGAAACCCAAGGCTCGCAGTACGGCGGTTTGGCTGCCCTTGCAGCATGGGTCACACGCCGTCCCGTTCGCGTTTGGATTAACCGCGACGAAGATATGGCCATGTCCGGTAAACGTCACCCCTTCTATTCGAAGTATCGTGCCGCTTTTGCCAATGATGGCCGCATCCTCGCTCTTCACGTCACGACCTATGCTAACTCCGGTTGGGCGCAAGACCTTTCTCGTTCGATCCTCGATCGCTGCCTCTTCCATCTCGACGGCACGTACTATATTCCTGCGCTTCACTTTGAAGGATACTGCGCCAAGACAAACCTCCCGTCTAACACCGCGTACCGCGGTTTCGGCGGACCCCAGGGCTTTATGGTCACAGAAACAGTCATGAATCGCGCTGCACGTCACCTCGGTATGGAACCCCTCGAGATCCGTCGCATCAACTATTATGGCGATGAAGCTCCCCGTAATATGATGCAGTATGAAACGCCCCTCAAGGACTTCCGCGTTCCTCGCATGACAGACGCAATCGTCAAATCTGCTCGCTACTACGAACGCAAAGCTGAGATCAACGCTTTCAACGCAAAGAGCCGTTACGTAAAACGTGGTATTGGTTTCATGCCGGTCAAATTCGGTATTTCCTTTACCAATACGATGCTCAATCAGGCTGGCGCGCTCGTCGTCGTTTATACGGACGGTTCTGCTGTGATCAATCACGGCGGCGCCGAAATGGGCCAGGGCCTCAACACCAAAATGGTCACCATTGCTGCGCATAACCTCGGTATCAAACCTGAACGCATTCGCTTCTCCTATACCCGTACCGATAAGGTTCCGAATACTTCTGCAACAGCTGCTTCCAGCGGCACAGACCTCAACGGTGCTGCTGTCAAAGATGCTTGCGAAAAAATTACCCGCCGAATGCGCAAAATTGTCGCAAAACATCTGGAAATCCCCGAAAATCAGGCTGATCAGATCATTTTCGATAACGGTATGTGCTTAGCACCGGGCAAAGAACCTGTCACGATCGAAACTGTCATTAATTGGACTTACGCCGATCGCGAATCCCTCGCAGCTACCGGGTATTACGCTACGCCTGACATCGGCTACGATGCAAATATCGGTCGTGGAAAGCCTTTTGCCTACTACTCCTACGGCGTTTGCGTTCTCGAAGTCGAACTCAATACCCTCACCGGCGAATACCAACTCGTCGATGTCGAAGCTGTCCATGACGTCGGTGACGCGATCATCCCCAACATCGATCGCGGTCAGGTCGAGGGCGCCTTCGCTCAGGGTTACGGTTGGCTCTCCTGCGAAGAACTCGTTTGGGGTGCCGATGGCTCGCTCAAAACGCATAGCCCCGCAACCTACAAGATCCCGACGATCGGTACGATCCCTGATCCCGAGCACTTCCGCATTTCGCTCCTCGAAAATGCCACCGCAGAGGCCGTCCACGGCTCCAAAGCAGTCGGCGAACCGCCCTTCGTTTTGGCCGTTGCCCTCGTTCAGGCTCTCGAACATGCTATCTGCTCGACCTGCAGTGACGCCAAAAAAGACCCGCAAATCCATTGGCCCGCGACGCCTGAATCCGTCCTTCGTGCCATCGTCGATATGCAAAAATAACTACTTCGCCGCGTGATGCGGCGCGTCATAAAGACGGAGATTTCGTTCTCCGTCTTTTTTTGTTTCTCTTTTCGTTGGGGGATGTCTCCCCCTGCGGCGCTTTGTCCGCTTTTAGAATGCATAAAATTATATTTGGAATCGATTCAATATGATTTGTGCAATCAGAGTTGTCGTTGGCTTGGCCAACAGCAACTCTTATAATATATCTTGCGCGGACATACGCGCCGACCCCCTCTGCGGGGCGCGAGCCCCGCAACGCCCTCGCAAATATATTATATATATTCATCGTAAGAAATTTCTTTATATATAAGTAAAGTAGCAATTACTATCATTCAATGGAGAACTTCGAGTGAGTACGAAAGAAAGAGAAAAATTCAGTTCGCGAATCGGCTTCATTCTTGTTGCTGCAGGTTGCGCGGTTGGACTCGGAAACGTTTGGAAATTTCCTTATCTGTGCGGTCAAAATGGCGGTGCCGCTTTTATTCTCATTTATTTCGTTTGTCTCGCTGTGCTCGCTTTTCCGATCCTTATCTGTGAGCTCTCCGTTGGTCGTGCTAGCCAAAAAAGTTGCGCAAAATCTTTTCATGAACTTCAACCTAAAGGCTCAAAATGGCACTTGGCCAGTTATATGATGATGGCTGGTTCGTACGTGCTCATGGCTTTTTATACATGTGTATGCGGTTGGATGCTGTATTATTTTATTGATTTCGTTTCGGGTGGGTTCAGTGATGCTGCGCTTACGACGGAACAAATTTCAAGTCAATTTAATAATATGTTGGCTGATCCAAGCAAAATGATGATCTCAACAATCGTCGTTATTATCGCTGCTATTAGCATTTGCTCGCTCGGTGTACAAAAAGGTGTCGAAAAAATTACAAAAATTATGATGACGGGGCTGCTGGCTCTTATTGCTCTTTTGGCCGTAAACTCCGTGACCCTCACAGGGGCTTCTAAGGGGCTGGAGTTCTATTTGGTTCCTAATTTTGATATTATTGCCCAAAAAGGTATCGGTAACGTTTTGTTCGCGGCGATGAGTCAGGCATTCTTTACCTTATCTATCGGCGTTGGTTCAATGGCTATCTTTGGTTCGTATCTCGACAAAGAACGCTCACTTACGGGCGAAGGCGTGCTTATTACTGTGTTGGACACGATGGTCGCAATCGTCGCTGGACTTGTTATTATTCCTGCATGTTTTGCTTTTAATATTAGTCCAGACGCGGGGCCGTCACTTATATTTGTTACGATGCCGAACGTATTCCATCAGATGCCAGGCGGACAGATCTGGGGGAGTTTGTTCTTTTTATTCTTGCTGTTCGCTGCCTTGAGTACTGTTGTTGCCGTCTTTGAAAATATTATTGTTTTTGCAGTCGATCTGTTTGGATGGAAACGCAAAAAGTCAGTCATTGTAAATTTATTTATATTGAGTGCGCTCTCTGTTCCGTGTGTCCTTGGATTTAATGTGTTGAAAAATTTTGAGCCACTTGGACCAGGTTCTGGCGTCTTGGATCTCGAAGATTTTATTGTATCGAATAACTTTTTACCATTGGGTGCACTGATCTTTTTGCTGTTCTGTGTGAGCCGTTATGGCTGGACGTGGAATAGTTTTTTGAAAGAAGTGGATGCTGGCGAGGGTCCTCAGTTCCCTTCAAAGTTAAAAATGTTTATGATGTTCGTTGCGCCTGCTTTGATCGTCATCATATACCTGAAAGGGTATTTTGACATGTTTTACGAAAAAGGTATGGCCTATTTTGTGCCCTGGATGACTATCGCATGCGCGTTTTTAGGCTTCATTTGCTATATGATGTTCAGCCATAGCAAAAAAACAGTATGCTGTATCGAGGAAACTCAATCGAATGCACAAAACAATTGTCAAGCTGATGAGCTTAGTAAGAACGATACGAACGGTTAATCCTCAGATCTAGTATTTAGTTTGTCTTTCGGTTTTATAGGCTCGGCTATCTGCGAGATAAGCCGAGCCATGAGACATGATGATTGAATATGTTGCGAACTGCATTGCTAGACACCATCTATCGAACATGTCGCTCACGTTTAACCGATCCTTATTTTTCAGGATAAAGCGTAATGCTATCTCCTTTTTTGTCGATCTTAATCTGAATGAGAACTTTTCCTGTTTCAGCGTCATCAGTATCACAGAGGACCATGTTGTAGGTTCCATCTTCGATATTTTTCACTGAATTTTTATCATATTTGAACAGGTAATCTTTTCTATTTTCGTCTCCATAATTATCACAATATGTGTAATAAATATCGACTTCGTCCGCATCCCTTTCGTCCGTATATTGTGTTCCTGCAGGAATGATTCCGAGCCAAGCGTCCGCATTTAGTTTGTAATCGCTGCGAACAGAGAAAATGATGTGTTCTGCTTCTACACTCTGCCCAATATTAGTCTCCGGTGTTGCATCATTGCGATTTGACTCGCTATTTGCATTTGCAGCAGCTGTGGGGGCACTCTCGTTTGTAGCATCTTTTTTGCCACAACCAACCGCCGTTATCGTTAATGTCATAAAAAGAAAAGTCAACATTAGAGTCTTTTTCATCACTACTTCCTTTGAAAAGCGTATCAAGTGACGCAATATATCCAGTAACCATCACTTTGAAGGTTCAGTACCGCCAACATTCTTATACACGATAAAAAAGCACAGGACAAAAGTGAGCATTCTATGAGGAAATTTGAAATTCACAAATTGTTGGCAGGGAGTTAGGAATACTAACGCATTTGGCTTATGCGGATGAAATATAGAGACTGTAAGGTCAATAGATAAGATCACTGCTGTCCCACTAAAATTTCATAGAATACTCGGACAACTCTACAGTAGCTTTGTTTTATCGATATATAGTCGTTTCTAAGCATGAAAAAGACTTAAGATTACTGTTAAATCGCCTGCGTCGCGTAGCCGAAGGCAAGCAGCGGGCGCACCGGGCGAGCGGGCGCGCATGTTGAAGACGAAGTCAAGTTCGCGCCCGCAGATGAGCGAATTAAAGCCATCCCCTTGATCTGCCCACACCATTGGTCAGCCGCGCGTGCTGCATGTTTGAACGAAGTGAGTTCAGCACGCGCGACAAAAGAGCGCGGGGATTCCAAAGGGGCGTCCGCGATACGACGCCCCTTTGGGCCGTCCGCAGGACAGAATGAGAATAAGAAAAGGTTAAAATTCTGTAACGAGCGCATTTCATTATAGTTAATGAAAATATGTTGTGGGACAGCAGTGAGATAAGATAAAATGATATTTCGCAAATACGAAACGATTCGCTATAAGAAACACAGTCTGACGAACGTCAGATTTTGACAGAACGACGGAGGAACGAATGAAAAAGGCGTTATTTTGGGCCGTGTGCTGCGCTGCGGGGGTATGTACTTGGGGATGCGATGATTCGGGGTCTGCGAGTGGCGATCCTTGTGAAGGCGTGACGTGCGACCATGGGGTTTGCAGTGTAATGCTTTCGGGTAGCATTGCATGTCGATGTGATACAGGCTATGTCAATTCGGATGACATGACTTGCGTTCTGCAGTCTTCTGGGTCGGGTGGCGGATCAGGTACAGGCACAGGCACAGGCGGCAATCCTGGTACAGGCACAGGCACAGGCGGCAATCCTGGTACAGGGACACAACCAGAGACGAATGCGTGTAGCGGGCAGACGTGCTCGTGGCACGGAACGTGTTCGGTCGTTAACGGATCGGCAAAATGTGTGTGCGATCAAGGATATGCGCCACAGAATTTGTCATGTGTAGCGATTCAGACTGTGTCGTGTGAAGGTCAGACGTGCTCGGGTCACGGTGTTTGTAGTATTTCGGGAAACGAGATATCGTGCAAATGTGAAGCGGGGTATAGGGCTAATGGACTTTCGTGTGAATCTGTTGAAGTTACTGGCCCTGTGACAGCAGAAGACTGGGCTCGAGCGCGTATTGCGGGCACAGTTTCGACGGAAGAAGCTTTTAATGCCATTGCGTATAGTTCGGGCTTTCCGGTTGTAACGGATGATCATACTCTAATTTTCATGCATTGGTATAATGAGGGAAACTGGGCTGTTGCTGGGGATTTTAACAATTGGCAACCGCAGAATATGACGCATGATAATGATATTTGGTATGTTGAAGTACCGATGCCTGCGGATGCAACCTCAAAAGGTTTTTACAAATTTGTGAACAACGGAACGCAGTATGTTTCGGATCCATGGGCTCTTCGTTATACATACACCAATGATGGTGAAATATCATATATTGTTCAACCTAAAGAGGCGCATTTAATGCGCTGGTTAGGATTTGAGAGCCCGCAAGGACTTAAGACGCGCACGATTCGCGCTTATATACCGGCAAATTTTGATCCCAATACAGCACACGATGTTTTGTATGCGCATGATGGACAGAATCTGTTTGGTCCTGGTGGTGAATACGGCAGTTGGAAAGTTGAAGAAGCCATGGCGACTATAAAAGGAAACTTTATTGTCGTCGGAATTGATAATACGAGTGATCGTATGTCAGAGTATGTTCACGTAGATGAAAGCAATATTCCTGGATATGGCGGTTATAAAGCGCTTGGAAGTAAATATGCTGAATTTGTGAATCAATCTGTCAGACCGTTTATTGAGCAAAAATTTAAGACGACGGGCAAGCGTGGCTTGATGGGCTCTTCGTTAGGTGGTTTGATATCATTATATATTCCGCTTTTATATCCTGGGGAATATAAAGTAGCCTTAGCGCTTTCGCCGACAACGGCTTGGGGAAGATTTTCGGATAGTAACGGGACAACGATTGAAGATCTTTATGTAAAAGCTGGCAAACAGCCGACGATATTGTATCTTGATAACGGGGGGTATGATCCAGGCAATTGTTCTCCACTCGATCGCAATATGGCCAATAACGATGAATCCAATACAGATAATTTCTGTTTTACGCGTCATTTCGTTGACACGATGGCTAATTCATTGAATTATGAGTGGGAGAAAGATTTGTTTCATTATTTTGATAAGGGTGCGGAGCACACCGAAGCAGCCTGGGCTAAGCGCATTAAGGATCAAGATTTGAGTCCACTTATCGTATTTATGAATGCGCAATAAGCGCTTTGGAGAGCAAAATAAAGGCGTCGAGGTTTTCGGCGCTTTTTTTTGTTGTGCTACAAAATTGCATACTGTAAATGAGTTGCGCTTAGATTGTTCATTCATTCTAATTGCATTTTAAGTATTTGCTGAGACGTTATTTAAAATACATTGAGGCTATGCGCTAGCGTCCAAAAAAGTTCGCAAAAACTCGGAATCCCGATTTAACGAACACTATACGCGATCTCTGGGTAGAGAACATGCATTAATGTAAGCACGCCCCTTCTGAGACCATTCTTCAATATAATCGATGATGTACGAAG
>JAZRWH010000019.1:0-10244 GCA_045599585.1 Myxococcota bacterium | reverse complement strand
CACTGCTGTCCCACAACATATTCTCATTAACTGTAACGAAATGCGCTCGTTACAGAATTTTATACTTTTCTTATTCTCATTCTGTCCTGCGGACGGCCCAACGGGGCGTCGTATCGCGGACGCCCCTTTGGAATCCCCGCGCTCTTTTGTCGCGCGTGCAGAACTCACTTCGTTCAGACATGCTGCACGCGCTCTTTCGTCTTTTCGTTGTAATTAACGGCGAGCGAATAGCCGCTTTGGCCTCTGCTTTTTGCTTACGTAGGTATAACGCCTTGATATTAATTCATTCTATACAGATTTGGGCCTGGGGCAGGAAAATCCCATTCTGGCGTCAGAAAAGATTTGTCTTCAGCGTATAGTTGTTTGACTTCTTCGATTGAGTACCACGGCGTATCGGAATGGTAGGGATTTTTGAGCACTTCAATTTGTTGTGCGGGCATATAGCTTTGAGCGAGGAGGAATTGTTTCGTTCCATCGGGCGCTGTGACCACATCAATGGCTATGATTAGGTGGTTATAGGCTTTACCTCGGCTTGCGAAAATATCACCAGGAGCGATATCATCAAGGGTAAGTTTTTGACTTTCTCGCATGACTGAATCGACATTTGCGTACATCATAAGTTTGTCGAGCCAACTTCTGTAATTTTTGTAGCTTTTATTGACTGAGCCTGTTTTTGACATGACGAGTTTGCCTTTGTCATCCTTTACAAGGCGTGAACCGCTGCGCCATTCTGGCCAAGAAAACTTGAGTCCATTGGCGAGGTGATAGACCATCTTTTCATGTTGATCCGTTGCAAAAAGGTACTCGGTTCGTAGGCGCATAGCGGCATCGGCACATTGCTGAAGATCGCGATCACCGACATCGATATCGATGACAGCGACGTGTCCGTCTTGGTAATCTTTTGGAGCACCATAATAAAGCAAAACAGGGCTTCCATCCGGGAGCATGGGGAGGGCATGTAAATAATTCGCGTATCCAGGATCGGTTTGTGTGATTCGGTAATACCCGTTAGGAGCGGGAAAGCGTGTTTCTAATGTAGTACCCTTTGGATTGGTGGTGGCTATTTTGGGTGTATTGGTGAGGTGTTGTGCTAAGGGGCCTTGGATGGTTGTTTGATACGATCCTGGGGCTGTGAACACGCACGTATAGTGTTCCGTGATATTGGTTTGTTCAAACGTGCCATCGCCGTCACAATCTACGTCAAAAGGAAGCGCATTTTCATTTGTAATGCGGAATTCAGCATTGGGCGTTGTAATAATCCAGTTCAGTTTTAAAACATCGGTAGCTGATTGAGCAGGTTGTGTGGTTGTTTGAGAAGTTTCTTGGTTCATATCGTCTGTGGGCGAAACTTCTTGATTAGGTTGAGGCTTCTTGTCTTGAGCTGAGTCGTTGTCAGTTAAAGCTTCAACGTTGTTTTGAGTCGATTGGGTAGAAACCGTTTCTATCTCAATGGGCTTGTCACATGAAGTAGCAAAAAACATCATTGCAGCGGCGGTGATGATATTAGATCTATATTTCATATTTTTCTCGTTTGATGAATTTATGATAAAAAGGATTAAATGCAGCTCGAACCTAACACAACCAATTTTAACACGTTGTAGAATAAATTAAAATCACCAGATTGATACGCTATGATGACGAACATTTGGGAATATTGAGTCAACTCAACGTATTCAGAATATATATTTACGTTAGGGATGTTTTATCAAATGCCATTGCTGTCCCACAACATATTCTCATTAACTGTAACGAAATGCACTCATTACAAAATTTTATACTTTTCTTATTCTCATTCTGTCCTGCGGACGGCCCAAAGGGGGCGTCGTATCGCGGACGCCCCTTTGGAATCCCCGCGCGTGCAGAACTCACTTCGTTCAAATGAGCTGCACACGCGCCCGCTCGTCTGGTGCGCCCGCTGCTTGCCTTTGGCTTCGCGACGCGTGCGATTTAACAGTAACCTTAAGTCTTTTTCATGTTTAGAAACGACTATATATCGATAAACCAAAGCTACAATAGAGTTATCAGAGTATTCTATGAAAACTTTGTTGGGCAGCAGTGATCAAATGCATTTATTAATTCTTGGATGATATGTATTCATAGAATCATGAGTGGACAAAATAAGAAGGCCGACCGTATTCGCTTTGCGAATAGGTCGGCAGCGAGCCGTATTGGACAGCCGTATGGCAGGCCAATAGGCGAAGCACACAAAAAACAAAAAAGGCCGAATCAAGTAGATCCGGCCTTTGAAAGGTGATGCGCTAGGATAAATTACTTAGCTTCTTCGTCTTTCTTTTCTTCAGCGGGAGCGGCTTCAGCGGGAGTGGCTTCAGCAGTAGCAGCTTGTTTTTTAGCATTCAGTTTGGCGAACATCTTGGGCAGGGTCAGGAAGCAGATAGCGCCAACGACGAAAGCAGCGCCAACGAATTCGCCTGTGCCGGGGAAGTTGTAGCCCGAAATGAGTTTCGTGATTTCGCCGGAAGTATTATCGGCACAAGTTTTTGTGACCGTCTCTGTAACAGCAGGGAAAACTATCGCGAGGGCACAGGTTGCACCGACGCCAGCGAGGATGGAGGAGCAACGGTTGACGGGAACGGCGAATGCGTTGTCGGATTTGTCGAGGAGGATCAAACCGCCGAAAACGCCGTTAAACTGCGAGAAGAAACCGATGCACATTGCAGCAATGATGACGGAGGAATTGTGGTTACCCCAGAAATCGAAGAAACCAGCGTGAACGCCATAGAGGAATTTCTGGAAGCCAGAAGCAATCGCGACTGTGCCGTCGGGATTGTTGGTCACGAGTTCTGCGGGAGCAAAGAAGGAAGCGATGAAGAGGAGAATGAGAACGGAAGGCGTACCGACCATCTGTTCTTCGACGAAGAATTTTTTGGTGTCGTCGTCGTTGTCGCTCTTGGCGAGCTTGGACATGAAGGTAAGACGGAAGAAGTACGAAGCAAGGTAGATAATGAGGTCGACGGCGAGCATTGTGTTCATCAAAGGTTTGACTTCTTCGGGGCAGTTAAAGCCGCCGGGCCAAACGTTGGTAATGATGAGCGCTAACAAGGACATGCCGAGTGCGGCCCAAGAAAACCATTTGACGTGACGTTTGAAGATCGTATCGACGATCGGTGACATGATGAGCATACCACCACGCATAAAGAGCATAGCGAAAACGATAGAAACGCCATCGATCGTGTAAGCGAGCGTGGTCGTGACGACGACGAGACCAGTGCAAATACCAGAGAGAAGGGTCCAAATACGGGGGCGCGGAAGAGAAAGAGAACCGAGTTTCCACTGGGTGGCGTATTTCCACCAACCCATGATGGAGATGAAGCAGATCATAACGAGAATGGAAGCCATGATGGTTGGGGGCAGAATTTCGCCCGAACCGACATACCAAGGGGAGCATCCTTGAACGACACCATCTTTAATGGTGTCACAGCTTGTTGTGATGCGGGCAGCGCCGTTAACGACGTCATCACCCGGTTCTGCCCAAAGATGCTTCGTTAGCACCTTTGTTAGGAATGAATACGGAACATAAACTGCGAAGTACCCAAATGCAAACCACCAAATGGAGATTTGCTTCTTGGGGGCAGTCGAAAGATCAGCGGACATTTTCCTTCCTTCTTCTGGTTAGGGGGGAATAAAATAAAAAAAAATAACCACTCGCGTGATTGATGCGCTCTAACTAGTCCGCAAAAATAATAAATGCAAGAAAAATGTATCCTCGCAAATCAGCACAGTAGGCTTAATGTAGGTGTATGTATCCTAAAAATAAATGCAAAAATATTATCAATATGTGAGGTCTATCGGTTTGAAATTGATTTGTTAGGTATGTTGTGTCGTGTAGCACCGTCTATGTGCGCTTCGCTTCATACGCCGGTGCGCGCGGTCTTCTCCGGCCTTTGGCCGTCCATACGCCCGCGCATTTTTGTGGTGGAGGCGGTCTGATGTAGTCAATTGAATGATGTCGTTTGGTACAAAAAAAGGCGCCCGAACGGGGGCGCCTGCTGATGAATAAAGAGTGGTGTTATTTTACGACGAGGCACGAAGCGGGTGCCGTTCCGCTCAATTGATCGGTACCCGACAAAATGCCGTAGTTGGATTCATTAAAGAAGTACGTGTGGTTGAGTTTGCCGTTTCGGGCGTTGATGTCTTCAAGCGTATCACCGGTCGAACAAAGGACGTGGTCTTCGTTGGGGGCGTAGCATGTTTTAGCTTTGACATCACGCGTCCACATGACGCTGCCCGTCGTCGAATTGACGAGCACGAGGCGTTCGGGCTCAATGACGAGGACGTTGTCGCCGATGAATTTGGCGTTGTTGGTGTTTTTATATTCGCGAGCATAGATCTTAAAGCCTTTGTCTTCTCCTGTCGTTGAGACGTAGAGTTGTCCATCATCGTCGACGGCATAGATCCATTTTGCGGACAACGAAATACCGAGATGTGCAATGTGTTTGTTGGTACGAGCGATGGATTTGAGGACGCCCTTGGCGTTTTTGTCATCCATAAAGTAGATGAGCCCGATTTTGTTATTGAGCTGATCGTCCGACGCGAGGATGGCGCGGCCTTCGCCAGCGAGTGAAATGGCGTAGGCATCAACGGAGAAGCGCATGCGGTAGTCTGGACTTTGTCGGTTGAGAAAATCTTGTACGGTTTCGGCGAGTTGAATGCCGGAGAAGCGTTCGGGGACGTTCCAGACGTTAAGGGACGCGTCTTTGTCGGTAATTGCCATTTCCATGTTGTCGGGCGTGTACATGACAGACTTTTTGGTGGGGTCACCTTTAAGGTTGAAGAGTTCAGTATTCGTCTCGACGTGTGTGAGCATAATTTTGTCATTCGTATAGTGAATGATGACGCCTGTACTAGGGACGAGTCGATAGTTGTCGACGGAATCGGGAAGTTTTTTGATGAGCGTCACGTCGCCAGCAGCCGAAACCTGCCACAGTGTCGCATCGTCGAGGAGGTACTGCTGTCCGCCTTCCTGTTTGGTGACCATCTGTCGAATGACGCGCTTGCACTCTGGAGCGATGGATTGGCTTTTAGGGGCATTGAGAACGGCTTCTTCACTCGCGGCCGCTTCCTGAGCGGTCGCTTGAGCAGCGTCGGCCGCCGTCTTGGCACCTTCAGAGGAAGAAGTTCCGCAGCCCGAAACGAGTCCGAGAAGCGTGAGAGCAGATACAAAAGAAACAATAGAACGCATAGTTTAAGCTCCAATACAAAAGAAAGCCGGCAAAAAGGGCCAGCAAAAAAAAGCACGTTCTATTTTGCCGAATGCTTGAGTTCAGGTCAATTGTCATATTGTGCGAACTTGAATTCGTCTTTCAACATGTGAGTGTATCTTCGATGAATGGGCTCGCTAGCATGTAAGTTTGTCTTGTGTGTACGGGGGCTTGCCACGCTAGCGTGTGAGGTTGTCGTAGGTGACTCGTAGCAAAAGACTGTAGAATTATGGTAGAACATATAAATTGTTGTATCATAGTGCGCCCGGTTTGTTAGGGCGATACAAAGGATAAAGAGCAGGACGGAGTTATGAGAGCAAGACGGCTGATCGGTGCGTTGGTATTATCGGGAATGGGGTTGTTGACAGGTTGCGCATCAGGCGGCACTGCCTCGCAAGTGGAAACGGCTGCAGCCGAAGCAGCACGTTTGGAAGCAGAACGTCTCGAAGCTGAAGCAGCACGTTTAGAAGCAGAACGTCTCGAAGCTGAAGCAGCTGCACGTGCGGAAGAATTACGTCTTCAACAAGCAGCAAGCGAAGCTGCGAGTACCGTTATCTCTCAAACGTGGGTTGAAGTCGCTGCACAAGAAAAGCAACTCATGCGTGAAGCCTTCGATAAGGCGATTGCGGCCAACGATGGTGAGACCGCACGTTCATTATTGGATGTCGTTGATACCTCAGAAATGACAGCATCCGAAAAAAGATCGCTTGAAGTACGCGTGATGGTCGCTGAAGGACGATATGGCGATGCGCGTCAACTCGTTCGCAAAGATGCAGATCGCGGTGACAAAGCTGCTATTTCTGATTACTGGTATGCTTTCGATGCAGATCCGCTCTACGGAGCTTCTTTTGTACGTACGGTCAAACCAGACGGTCAGAATTCTTTGAGTGCGCTAGGAGGTGGTTCAACGGTCTCCCTGAAATATAAAGAAGGCGATACGACTATTGCAGCGATTAAACCCGATCAGGATTTGCGTCAGAGCATGTATCGTTCCGATATTGCGTTTTTCCGTGTCTGCGAAATCTTGGGCTGTAGCTTTGATGTTCCTCAAAATGTTGCTGTACGCTTTAAACAAGCCGACTTCAATTCACTTTATAATGCTTCGTCTTCGAGCAAAAATGCAGCCTACAAATCAAAGTTCGTGCATCTTATTTGGGAAACAGAAGGTAATTCCAAATATCTTTACGGCACGTTTAAAGAGTGGATTAATCCATTCGTTGGTTTTCCCATCGAAAACACGGGCACGTGGAAAGCGCTTGTCGAACCCAATGGCATTGGAAGCATAGAACTGCCTGCTGTAATCAAGCGTGTTTTGTCGGCAGGTCGAGCTACAGATATTAATAATCTATCTAAGATCAATGACTGGACGTCGAAACTAACGACACGCGATTTTGCGCGCCAACTCTCCGATTTGATGCTCATGGACTTTTTGACGAACAACTGGGATCGCTTTAGTGGTGATCCAAATAATTACGGCGCAAACTGCCATATTCATCCTGGCGGACTGATTGCGATAGACAATGGGGCAGCCTTTCCGCCATGGAATGCACCGCGCGTAGAAAGACGTCTTGAAATCGTTAAAGTTTTTCATCGCGACTTCGTCATGCGTTTACGCGCTATGACGCCAGAAACGATCGATGAACGGCTGTTTCCCAATGCAACCAAAGAAGAGCAACGAAGCTTAAAAGTATTTTGGGATCGTCGTCAGCAGGCTCTTAAACACATTGATGCTATGATCACCAAGTACGGCGAAGAAGCAGTTTTGGCGTTATAATTCAGACATCAGTCTAAGATCATGCGATATTGTTGAGGCACTGTGCGCAGTGCCTCCTGGATGTGTTGTAGTCTTTGTACCGCCGGAGGCGGAGAGGGGGTAGCGGCGTATCTTCGGAGTGAAGGGCAGCCGCTTCAAGGATGCGATCGCGAAGTAGACGGTTTGCGCGTTCCGAAATTGAATTGCGTTGCAGACGTGGAAGCAGCTGGCTGCCTGTGCGAAGAAGATAGCCGCTCAGGGGGAGACTTCCCCCACAAAAATGAAGAGTTCATTCAACCTAGAATAGAGTGATGGCGCCGTATGAGCGTCTTTGGGGGGTACGAATGTTGGAATCTCAGACGATATTTGCCGATGAAGTGCTTGATTTGGCTGCACGCATGGCGATAGGTGCGGAGCCTGCCGAGGCCGAGCCTGGGGTTGAAGCGAGTGCGATTTTGCGTAGTTTTGCGGCTTGCGTTGAAAGCGGTCTATGGTCAGAACAAATGGCAGCATTGACACTTGCGGATTGGCGAGCACTCGTTGCTAGGATGCGCCCCGTGGCACTTTCGCGTGATGAAGCTGCGAAATCGCCGCGTGAACTTGCAAAGATCGTCAGTCTAGTCGCTGTTTTTTTGCGCGATCGTATGCCGCTTGTTCCCGAAACGGCTGAGATTTTACCTAAGGCCGCGCTGCACATCGCGATGTCAGTGTTAAGTTTGTTGCGTACGCATCGTGAGATTGAGACGGTACGCGGTGTTGTTTGGTCGATGCGCGCTGATGCGGATGAAAATCTGCAAGCTGAACTGGACGCTTTTGAGGATATGCTCGTCGCATGGTGTCCGTGCGATGACGCGGTGTTATCTGCACGCCGGTTTTCGCGGGCGAATCTGAGCACAGAGCTTCGTGCCGTTCGTAAACAGCTTGGTCAGGCTGCGCCTTTCTATTTTACGGCACTTGGTGCGGATGCTATGCTCAAAAACCCGGCATGGTTAGCCGATGTGCAGCTTTCTCAAAATGCCGAAGCATCATCGCGTGAGCGCATGGAGGCCTATTTTGCCGCTGCCTCAGCCTATCCGTGGGGGGCTCAAAAACACATTTTAGATCGCCTTCCCGAAGAGGCTAGAGGCGTTTGGATCGCATGTTTGAATGCCTTGCCTACATTTGAAGGTCTGGCTGCAGACGAGACAGAACGCCGACTTTCTGCTCTTTCGTCACTGGAATCTGCACTGTCCGCGTTGATTCAACACGATTTTACAGCGCTCGATCAGATCGCAACGCGTCATATTCCCGAAAGCCTCATGGCCGTATGGTACGTCATTCGCGCGCTCGCTTCGATCATGCAAAACCAGCCATGGGAAGATGTTTTTTTACGTCAGACCATTTGCGTTCCACCACAGCTCCCATTTTGGCAGGATCTTCCTTCACTTTATTTTTATCTTCGCGCACAGGCTCTTTGCGCAAAAGGCGCTCCCGAGGTTGCCCTTCAATCGCTTCAAATGGCGCTCGAAAATGATCTTTGTGACGTCCGTATTTCGTTGGCGCATGCGCAGGCTCACCTTGCGATCGGACATTTTGGTGAAGCTCGCGTTTGGCTTACGCGTGCAATGGAGCTTGATACAAATCATACTTTTGAGGCTTGTGTTACTTCGATGCGCGCTCAGCTTTCAGCTGCTGCAATCGCTGCCGCGAAGCATGCCCCCGTCCTTGACAACTCCCTCCTTGAACTCGCTCTGGAGTTGGGTGACTCTGACACGTTTTGCGAAGCCGCACTTTGCTGGTTTGACGCTGACCTTGGTCATGTTGATTGGCTCGCTTCTTGCCTCGCTGAACATCCGGACGGCTGCCATCTTTTTACAGCAACACTCTTGGATCGCGCGTCGCTCACGCACGTTGATGCGCTCTGTAATTTGGCAGATGCGCTCGATGCAAACGCCCCGTCGGATGCTGTCCGTTATGATGCTCAAATCCTTCAGGCGATTGCGCGTATCGACTATCCCGATATTGCCTACGACTATCTCATGCGTACGGTAGATCGATGGAAAATAGCCGAAAAATCAACGCCTAATTCCAATTTTTGGCGAGCAGCTACAAAGTGTATCGCGCTCGGTGCGCCGCTCATGGCGTTTGACGAACTTGCACGTACACTTGCGCCGGACTTTGCAGCTTCTAGCGACAAAGGTTGTCAATTGTTGAAGTGTTTGCTTGCAGTTACGCCTCGTGCCGCCCTTATGAACGTTCAACAGGCGCTCACTGAAACGATCGGTCCCGAAGAAACGCTAGCTTGCTTCAAACGCCTTAAATCGCCTGAACCAGTTGCGCTTGAGGTCGCCGTATCTAAGCGGCAGGATGATGCGCTCCCTGATTGTGTCGCTGCGCCCCTATCCTGGCTGATTTGGGCAAGAGCTGGTGCCGAGCTTCATCCATACGTCTCTGCCGAAAAACCGTCTCCGCGTGAAATTGCTCGCACGCTCATGCGCCACAAACAGGAAAAAATGCCCGAACCCCCTAAGGCTGAATGGATTCACCAGACGCAGCGTAAGGCAAGTGATGCTTTTGATGTCTAAGTTGCGCAGGCGTATTCGCACTGTCGTGCAAATACGCCTGCGCAGCGCGCCTTCTCAGCCCTGTTTGGGGCTTCAATACGCCGCGCGTGGATATTTGTGGATGGCAAGGCGTATACGCACTCGAAATTGAGTGGTATGGCTGCAAAAAATTAAAATAATTGCGTCACGAAATGGCTCCTCGATGGCACTACTGTTGAGAGGAGAAAGAGGTTCTCCTCCTAGACTTTTAGTTTGTTTTGAGGAGAACTTGGAATGCTGTTCGTGCGTGTTGACTTTTATATCCGCTATATACGTGGTCCACCTGCAGCAGAATGATCCCGCCGAAAACGCTGTTGGTTGACGAGCCTCAGTGCTTTTCGGCGCAGTATATCCAAGCGAATTCCTGCGTCTGTTGCTCGCTGTTTGGACGCAGAGAATTTTTGCGGAGTTTTTCGGTTTGTCCGCGAAGCCTTTTTGAGAGAGCTCTCAAAAAGACGTTCAGGGTAAGCTACCGGGGGAGTCTGCCCGGCAGCTGTACTGAACTATCAAACCGGCGGTGGTGGATGGCTGGGGCGGGGCCCAAAAATTTGTGAAGTGTCCCCCAAATCAAGGACAATTTGAAAACGAGGGGGCGACATCCCTCATTTGTTTTGATAAAATACTCGACCACTATTCCAGAGGATAAGGCAACGCTGAGGAGCGACCCGAGCGCTGGTATAGTAGTGAGGA
>JAZRWH010000018.1:0-5698 GCA_045599585.1 Myxococcota bacterium | reverse complement strand
ATTCAAGAAGTTCTGTCCTATTTATTACTCTCGCCATTGGTTCCTCCTGTCTCGATGAGAGTTTCAGCAAATTCATCTTACCGGAATTCCAATGGCTTTTTTAGTTTTTTCGATTTTGCGAACTCGTGTGGACGCTATCTCATTATCTAGAAAGTGAGTTTATTGCTAATGTGGCGCATACAATATTAAAACATAAGCCAGAGTATCTTGCCTATATGTTGATAGACGAGCATATTCCTCTTCGTTATCGAGTTGAGGATGTTTTATATGAGGTTAAGAAAAGCGAAGAGGCTCAGAAGAGGACATGTTCGTTGTATAAGCCGCTCAAGTTAGGTCAATTGGCCGACGATCCTTTAATTGCAAAATTTGGAATAAGCTTAACTCCGACCGAAGAAAATACAGATGAATTTATAGCGCAGAGGTTAAGAAATCAGAATCTATTATTAAGTATATGTAAGTCTGAATCTTCCAAATAGAGTTTGGATTGTTTAGATATAAAATGTAATGTAAAAAGCCGCGTATTGCGAGAGCAATAGCGGCTTTTTTTGCGAGCGTATTGAGCTGCGAAGCAGCGAAAAGCGAGCGAGCCCCGGTTGTATTGGCGAAGCCAATAGACCGGGTCAAAGCAATGCAAAACGAGGCAAGGCGAGCTGGTCATATTATTTATAAGAGAAAGGCTATTTATATTCGTGATTATAATAATAGCCGTTTCCGTAGCCATGGACGCCAGATTTGAGGTCGTTGAGGACGGCGCCGAGAATGGGAGCTTGAACGCCGTCGAGGAGTTCGCGTGTGCGAATGAGGTTTGGCAACTGAGTTTTGCGGGCGCGAGCGATGACGAGGACGCCGTTCGCATATTTTGAGATAATGAGGGCATCGCTGACGACGGTGACGGGAGGGGAGTCGATGACGATGAAGTCATATCGAGCGCGGAGGTCATCGAGGAGGCGTGGGAAGTTGTTGCTTTGGAAGAGTTCCGCGGGGGTTTGAGGGATGGTGCCACAGGGGAGGAGGTCAAGCGCTTCGAGTTCGGTGTGGCAGACGCTTTCTTCGATTTTGGATTTACCCTGGATAAGGGAACTGAGGCCGAAGTCGCGATTAATTTTGAGCGCCTTATAGAGTCTTGGGCGGCGGAGGTCAGCCTCGATGAGGAGTGTTTTTCTGCCAGCGATAGCACTTGTAACGGCGACGTTAAGGGACATCATCGTTTTGCCGTCGTAGGGTTGAGCACTTGTAACGAGGAGGATATTGCTCGTGTTATCTGGCAGGAGGAACATGAGGGTTGTACGGAGCGTACGAATGCATTCAGAGACAGGGGAATGGGGATGCTCGAGTATAAAGCGGTAAGCATCTTTTCCGATGAGACCTGTACGGTGCATTTTGGGTACGGAGCCGAGGAAGGGGAGTCGAGCGCGATTTTCGATGTCAGACTGTGATCGAACGGTGATATCGAGCAATTCGAGGAGGAGGACGACGAAGATGCCGAAGAAGAAGGCGGCTGCGAGTGTTATGAGCCCGTTAAGGATGAGGTTAGGGCTAACGGGGGTTGTTCCAGGGATTGCGTAGTCGAGGATGCGAATATTATTCACTTCGAGCAGGCGATTGAGGCTGACTTCATTCAATTTGCGCTGAGAATCGCCGAAGAGTCTTTCTTGTTCTTCTTTTTGAGCTTCGAATTGTTCGTAGAGGAGTCTGAGCTGATCGAGCTCGAGGGCTTCTTTTTGGAGTTTAGAGATTTGCTGATCGAGGTCGCGGCTAAGTTTAGAGATGGCCTGAAAACGGGCAGTGAGGCCATTGCTCATACTTTTCATGGAAGCGAGGATTGCGGATTGGCAGTCTTCGATTTGGGCGCGAATGGAGACGACTTGCGGTGCGGTATCCTGATAAATTTGGAGTAATTTTTGTTCTTCTTTGTTCAGATCGCGGCAGGCAGAGATACCGAGGAAGTTGGGATCGAGCGCGAGAATTGCGGCATAGGTCTGAGCATTTTCGAGGGTTTGGGGATACTTTTTGAGCTCAGAGAGCGTAAAATTGAGGCGTTCGCGTTCAGTTTCTACTTCGATTCGTTTATCGAAGAGGGAAGTCAAGCGAGCATTTGTAATTTTTTGCTGTTCAAGGGGATTAGAGTAGAGAATATCGTGTTCGTCTTGAAAAGCGTTGAGGGCATTTCTAGCTTCTTCGAGTTTTTTCTGATTATCAGCATTTTGTTGAGTAATGAAATCAGAAGTTTTGTTTAGCGAAGTGAGTCTGAATTCGGCGTTTTGCTCAGAGTAAGCTGTAGCGAGGGTATTAGCGATCGAAGCGGCGCGTTCAGCGTTACGGTCTTTAACGACGATTTTAACGAGTCTAGTATTTGAGATCGATTCAATTTTGAGGCGTCCGAGGAGGACGGAGACGGCATCAGCGGAGGCGAGGGCCTTTTCGAGTCGATCATTTTCTTTAATTTCGGAGAGGCCTAAAAAGTCGATATCATGTTCGAGCCCGAGATCATTGATGACGCGCTGAGCGACTTTTCGGGACTGCATGACTTTGAGCTGAGTGTCGTAGTAGGTATCACGCATATACCACTGTTGCGTGGCGTCCATTGATTCGAGGGGAGAGATAGTAGGCGGTTCAGGGTTAATGATAACCGTCGTAGAGGCCTCAAATATTTTGGGCTGATGAAGCGTGTAGGCTACGCCGAGGGAAGCGACGATACAAACGGCGAAGAAAAAGCCGAGTCGTCTTTGAAAGAGGATAGATAGGTATTCCCGAATAGGGAAAGCAGGAGCGGATTGAACTTCGTTTACAGAATCAGTCGCCATGGTGCAAACTCAAAGATTAAAAAGCGCTCATGGGGATATAAACGAGGTCAGCAGGGTGCATACAGATATTGGGCGCTCTGCCTTCGAGGATATCCTGGTAGGGGACAGATACAGATTCGGACTGATTTTGGGATTTTCGTACGATAGTGATAGCGCTCGTAATAGCGCGAGTCGTAGGGCCACCAGACTGAGCGATAACGTCAGTGAGCATGAGTCCGGGGCGAAAGTCGACGATCCCGGGTTTTTGGACTTGTCCGTCGACGGTAACGGCAGTACGAGAAACTTCGCGGTTAATGCATGTGACGGAGGGGGCACGGAGGTAGTCTTTCATGAGCCCTTCGCGGATGATGACTTCGATTTCATCACACCGTTTGTCGACGACTTCGAGTTCACCCAAGAGCGGGAAGGAGATGGTACCTTTAGGGGATACTTCAAACTCACCGCTGAGTTCGGGTTCGCCATAGACGCGGATTTCGAGTCGATCCCAAGGAGAAAATTTACCGAGCTCAGCGCTTGTAGGGCAAGTACTGAGCAAGGCCTGCCAATTTTGAGTGACAGAGGAAGCGCATCCACCGCACAAGAGCGCGAAGAGAAGACACAGCACGACATGTGCGATGCTAATATGAGCATTCCACATCGAATTGAGGATGTGGGAATGGCTAGCGGAGAAGAAGCTAGTATTCATAGCTGAGATTCAAACTAGCGGAATGTTTAATGTAACCGGCGGTATTGATATCGGAGATATCATCTCGGAGTTTATAATTAATGCCGAGTCTGAGTCCAGGGAAGAAGCTGTAGTAGACGTCGAGGTTAGCCGTAATGAGGTGATCATTACGAGCGCTATCGATTGCGTCGACCGAGTACATGTAGTAACCGTAGCCAATTGAAGCTTCTGTTTGGAGAGCATTGAACCAAATGGCGTCGAAACCGAGCTGAACGCGGTGGAAGTTGTAGAAATCACCGTAGGCAGCATTTTCGAAATCTTTTTTGTACTCGAGTTGCAAACCGATATTATTGGTGAAATCGAAACGGAGTTTAGCGTTCATGACCCAAGAGTGAACGGCATCAGCGGGATTATACTTAATATAAGCGTAACCAGCGCCGAGGTCATAAGTGAGTCGGGTCGTAATGAGGCCACCCAAGCTATATTTAATGCGCAGGGGCAAACCGAAAGGATTTTCACGGGAACTGTTATCGTAGAGATAGGATGTTTCTCGTTGAGCGTTGGTGTAGTGAACCACGCGGAAGTCGACGAGGAGAGCCATATGGGTTTGAGGCAGGAAACTCCATTGCGTCAGTGATTCAATACGGTGCTCCATAAAAGAGAGGGAGCTAGAATCTGGGAAATACTTATAAGAGAAGTGGTAACCGAGGCGTTCGAAGAAGATCGCACCTTCGCCTGGCTGAAAAGTGCCATAGGTACCGATAGAAAAGGTATGGTTATCGGGCAGCGTATTAAGGTTCGAGTCTTCAGCTGAAGAGGTGTAGTGGTAAGTTAACTCGGGCTTAAGTCTGAAGAGACTTTTTTTGAAGAGATCAGCGGAGGAAGAAACCGTAACCTGAGGGCCACCATCCGTACTATTGAGGATACCGAGTCCCCAAAACTGCCGCCAGTTAAAAGAAATTCTGTTATCCCAGTCGTATTTTTCGTCATTTTGGAGGTGTGTGTTGAAGTGCACACCGATATCGACAAGGCCATCGACAGACGTACCAACAGTATCAGCTTTATAAGAGTCAACGCCGAAAGAGAGGTCTGCACCGGGGTGAAGGACGAATCCGTTTGTAACGATTCCCTCGGGCTCGGGTGTTCTATCTTTGGCGAGCGCAGGCATACTCATGAGAAGGGAGGCTGCACCTGCCAGAAGACACCTATGTAGTTTTAATCTACGCATATTAATAACTAAGATATAGATAGACTCTAAAGAAAGAACTAGGGGTACAAATTGTGAGGCTCAATTAGAGGTAGGGCGAAGCCGCAGGCGCGTCTTCGATTTCATTCTGAATTTTAGAGAGCTCAGTTGTCGTATCAGAAACATCATCTGTGAGACAGGGGGGATACTCACACTGATAGGTTGCTTTTAGGGTTGTTTCACCGGAGTAGGTGACAATACCTTCGTCGCACTGTTTGATCTGAGTTTCAATTTCAGATGTTTTTGTCTGCGCAAGATCAAGTAATTTTTGATAATGCGAAACGCCGTCGGCATCGCTGCGGGACTGAGCATTTTGGAGATTAATGGTGCTAGACTGGGCAATGTTGAGGTAACCTTTGGCATTAATAAGGTTAACATTAATGCAGTCTGCCTTTGAAACGTCAGAGGACTGACGCGCTTTGTCCAATTTTTGATTACCTTCGCTAATGACGGATTC
Organism: Myxococcota bacterium; assembly: GCA_045599585.1. Lineage (GTDB taxonomy): Bacteria > Myxococcota_A > Bradymonadia > UBA4248 > UBA4248 > RGIG464. The sequence goes on along the minus strand of JAZRWH010000018.1, from coordinate 527 downwards.
GATGTATGAGACGACACTACCGCTTTCACTCTCTTGTGCCATAGCAGCAGCAGCCCAACCGACGATTGAAATCAAGCAAGCAGCTTTAATTATGAATGCGCTAAATTGTCTCATCTGACACCTCATTAGAAAGTAGCCCGACGTACTAAGGCGTAGGACGTGAGTAATCCAGTCGCCTAATACAACGAAATACAGTTTAGTCAAAAGTTAAAAAAAGCTCAACCACAAGTGCCTACATTTTTTAATTTTAGCAATAAATTGCAGCAAATAGACCAGTGTGTCTCAATTGTGTCTCAAAGCTATTTAGAGACAAAAGAGGCAGACACAAAGTGTCTGCCTGAAAATTTTAAGCCAAATCACACATTAAATTGAGCCGCAGGCAGAGGGGGTAGCGGCGTATTTGCGAAGCAAATAGCCGCTCAGGGGGAGACGGAAAATTGTCAATCCAAATGCATATTTGAGTAAACCATTTCCGGTGTCTTCCAACCAAGTACTTTTCGAGGTCTCTGATTAATTTCATTACAGAC
>JAZRWH010000017.1:0-57411 GCA_045599585.1 Myxococcota bacterium | reverse complement strand
CATGGATTCGTTAGAGCTTTTATTTTTTTCATTGACGCGACGTAGATTCCTACGTCGTTACATATTTGGCTCGCACTTCTGCTGCAACATTATATATGTTGCTTTTACGTTTCTTTCTCATTTTCGGTTTTCATCAGTCGTTGCTGAACTTCATCTCTGAGTTCCAGCGAACGAGGCAGGCTTATACGCGTGGCACCTACATCGGTCAAGATTTTTTTTCGCTTTTTGATTCAAAGCTGTCTTGCCGACAGTTTCATACCAACATAGCTCGCTTAATTGACACAAAAGATACAACCTGACAGAAACCAAAAAAGCCGGACATCCACGTTGGCGCCTCTCGTCGTTCTGGGGGATTGGGATTGGAAACAAATGAACGACAAAATCCAACAATGAAGATATCCGGCTTCAGCCATCTCGTGGGGGATTGGGATTGGAAAGTGAGATGGCATTACTTAAAATCATGGCGCCCACGCTTACACAACAGCGCCAAGGACGAATCTTAATCTGTTAAACCCGCTGTAAATGTGAACGGATAAACGATCGAGCTCATGCTGCCACCTTTAAGACTCGCAAAACGCCAGTGCTGAATACTGTTCGTCAAGCAACTTTCAACAGCCTTGTTATGCATTGTCGTTTCCTTGACGAATACTTTCATGACCGACCCATCAGGACTGATAAACCATTGCATTGTGATCTTGCCGTTCAACCCTTTGACCTTAACCAGCTCTCGCTCATAACACGCTTTGATCTCACCAGTATGCTGACGAACGATCTTCTGAATCGTGCGAGCATCATGACCGCCAGACACATCCACTTTGCCGGGAGCAACATGGGGAATTGATTCAGTTTTCTCAGGCCCTAGATGTGTTGTTCGAGCACTGCGTGAAGCTTCCGATATCGCACGACTTGAGCCAGGCATGAGACCGTTACCCTCATAACGACTTGAACTACCCTCGTAAACGCCAGTATTTGCCATCAGACAGTATGAAGCACCACACCCAGACTCACTTGCAGCTGCCGACACATCAAAAACAGTATAATCTAAATTCATATTATCAAGGTTAGCCCCCATGGCCAGCATGGAATTCATGGTATTGGCCTGGGATAAAAGTCCATGACTGCTTGCAGCCGCAACGGCTTGGCTTCGACTCATCCCTGAGCTTCCAGAACCGCTGCCACCATCCGATGCACCCGAAAAAGAAGGCGCAAAACTCGAATTCGTTACAATAACATCATCAACATCATCGGGGTCTTCAACCACCGGTTCTTCGTCTACGTCCTTAGCTACAGGTTCATCCACTTCCATCGGCTGAACAAGCGCCTGCGCAAATCTAGATGAGGTCATCATGTAATCGACGTTCAAAGCCGAAACACGATCCGTGGCAAACATAATGGTCGAAAAAACAACGAGATGAATAAAGAAAGAAAGTGCAACACTCGAAAATACACCACGATTAAACTGAAAACCCGAAATCGGAAGGACTTCCACCGGCTTGGCTAAGTGCACAAGTAAAAGTACATCGCCAAACTTCACTGCTGCTCGCGTCATACCGTCAATTTGAATGCAAAGCGCATTTTTGTTATTTGCAGCGACGCGAATACCTTTTTTATCATCAGGCATACAATCTGAAAGCATGACTTTTTCTGTCCCGAAGCGATCAAAATCAACGACGAGAAAACCATCATAATCATGTTCAAAATTTAGATACCATTTATGATTGATGCACGAAAGCAATGTCTTACAAAAACCAATTCGCTCATCATCAATGCCAAAAGTAACGCGATCTTTGCCTGCTGTGCAGTTTCCGATTGTAATATTACAATTGTCATGATCATCAAAACTCTGCAAGTTGACCACATCACCGCGCCAAAGCATAGCAACTTCTAAATTACCTTTGCCCTCAGGACTCTTTTCGGACAAAAAGCGACGTTCAAAAGATACAGGGCTTTTTTTGCGAATTATCTTTTTAACAGCAGGCACGGGTTGAGCTGAAAAACCATTAACCTGGTTCGTGGATGCAGAGAATTTGTGCGTAAAACTAGATTGATTACTGCTGTTTGTGTTCAACATGGCGATTTCTCCATTGTGTACGGGCCAAAAGTGGACGTTTATACAATTATAAAAGGATGAATTATTTTTTATACAATTCGAGTGTTTCATAACGTCTTTCAATACTTCTGAGTCATATTTTGTGACACCAGTAGTTGCTATAATAGCCTTTTGATCGACGTATGATTTTGTATCAAAAGATCGCTTAAACCGTTTTACTAAGCTGATTTGCGAAGCAATCATTGTGATTAATTATTTGCAAAGGCAACGTAAAAAGTCTCTGTCGAGATCATTTGAATTTTCAATTTTCGAGAATGATTTTTTCGATTGAAATGGTTCTCATTTCTTTCTTAATGGGCTTTTTCGCACAATTAAGTTTTGACTGCAAGTTTTTTTTCAATTTTTTTTTAATTTGAGGGGGAAGTCTCCCCCTGAGCGGCTATCCTCAGCGCCAAAGGCGCCTTGCGGATACGCCGCTACCCCCTCGGCGCACCCCCACAAACGTTTTCTTACAAAACATCTATGTATCTACGCATACCGCATCCCATCCAAACAAGTCGGAGCGTATTGAGCCGCGCATTGCGCGGTGAAAAGCGACGGCGGCCGCGCGTATTGCAACAGGCAATAGCGCGGCCTAACTAAAAAACAAAACCTTCGGCCGTTTTACCTATACATTATATTCGATCATCTTTAGAATTATGACGATACGTTGATATTTCTTCTATCGCTACACTTTTGCAGGCAATGAAAACGCATGCGCCTCGATAAAAAGAACACTCAACGCCTACTGCAACTGACAGACTATTTAAGGAACAAACTCGCTCATGCTTACATTCGAACGTGCATCACGCGAAGACTACGCCCCACTCTGCGCAATCATCCACTCCGCTTTTGAAGAAGACAAACAAGTCTACGGCAAAGGCCCAGAACACTATGAGTCGCCCGAAAAACTCTTGGACGACATCTCCGCCCGACGCGTGTGGAAACTCTTGATTAATCAACAGACGGTGGGCTGCATGATCGTCGTTACAGGCAGAGGCCGCGAAGGCAAATTGCTCTGCATCGCCTTGCATCCAACACACCAAAATATTGGTCTGGGATCTGAAGAACTCAAATGGCTCGAGCATCAGTACCGCGCCGTGCGTTGCTGGACACTCGATACACCAGCTGCCAGTGCCCGTACACGCCACTTTTATGAAAAAAACGGATTTTCACTCTCCACCACGCTTTATGACAACCTCGATCTCATCAGGTATCAAAAAGATCTCGATGCACCTGACAACGACCCAAACGGTGGTTGTTTATACAAAGATCTGCCCAAATTAGGCTTTGACTCAGAGTTTTTTGAAGACCTCATTCAGGTTGGTAATGTTCGCACAGAACGCATCATTAGCCGAGGCCAGTCATCTCCCGAAAACGGTTTTTATGACCAAAACTGGACTGAAATCGTGCTCGTCATCGCTGGACACGCTCAACTAGAAATTGAAGGAAAGATCATTGAATTGCGTTCGGGAGACTGGCGTTGCATCCATCCCCATCAAAAACACCGAGTTCTGAGCACAAGCCACGAACCGGCCTGCGTTTGGTACGCCATTCATATCGAAAATTGTTGAACTCCATCCGCTTAATGATGTTATGTGTTGAAAGCTTTGACGATCCGTCAGCGCTTAAACGAGATTTTCCTAACAGCCCATGCTCTCTTTTCATATATTCTCAGGAGCTTTCATGCATTATAAATATTTCGCGATTCCTGCCATTCTCTCTGCAACACTCTGTTTTTCAGGATGCAACAAGACGGTCGAACCGGCCACGCCGATTTCTGCTCCTCAACCCAAAGGGCTTACCAACTCCCTCATTCGATTTGTACCAAGCAATACGCCACTGCTCATTGCATCGACACAGAATTTTGACGTCAATTCAGGTATCAACGGCGCAGCTGTTTCGCCTCTCATCAAAGCGCTCAACACAGAATTTTCCGATATGCAGCAACGTTTGGCACGTCGCATTCAAGAAAAGCAAGACATGAATAATGTAGACGTTCAGGATCGTGCATTATTACATCAATTCGTACAATCCTTAGATTCTGTTGTCAGCCTTTATTCAGATTACAAAACACACTATGCAGAATGGGGGCTTGATCCTAATGGATACAATGACTTTGTAACTTATATCGGTCCGCATAATGATTTCGTTTATAAACTGGCTATCAAGGATCCCAATGCATTCAAAGCAAAAGTTGAATCAATCAACCCGATCAATATTTTGCTAAAAAATGAAAAATACGCGGAAGAAGTTCATGAACAGCTAGAAATTACCAATGCAGACATTCAAGGTGAATCTTGGGTCATCTATAATTTTTCGATCGGACTATGTGATGACGAGAATCTCGTCAAAGACTCTGGCAAACCTTATGCTTATTATTGTAAGCTTGAAAATCAAGCGCCTGCCACCACCGATCAACAAGAAGAAGATGAAGATCAAGTAACGTCAGAAAACCAAGACCCGTCGAAGCGTAAGCTCACATATCTTGCGATTGCAACGAACTACAAAGATAACGTTTTCACTGTTGTTCCAATGTGGAACTTAAGCACGCTTGATAACATTAATGATCATCTTAAGCCATCCACATCGCCCATAACATCGGAACAATACGCAGGCTTACAAGACGACGTCATGGTTCTCGCATATATGCATAACCTCGACATGTCTAATATAATCTTCCACTCCGAACTTATTAGCACATATCGTAACGCTCAACCGCCCGAACGAATTGCAAAATTGGAAGACAATTTCAAGAAAACTTCGGAAACAATTGCCAAATTTCCAACGTTCCAAGCTTATCTGCGAATGAACAACAGCGAGATTATTCAAGATCTGATTCTTAATGTGAAAGATTTAGAATTTCATAAGGAGGTTAATGATATTGTCCTTAGCACGCCAGCGATGGACAAACAATCCATTTTTGGCTTTAGAATAGGCGCAAACCTCGAGAAGATGAGCCTTTTGATCGCAGATAAATTCAAAGAAATGGGAGAGGACGAAGCTGCAAGCGATTACTACGAAATTGCATCCTATGCCCAAGGTCTTTACGGCCTAAATATCGACATCAAAACCCTAGAGATCCAAAAGCAGAAGAAAAACAGCTTCTTTGATGTTGATGGCCGACTCATTGTGTATGGCCCAGCGACAAACAATCTCATCTCCTTAATATACGTTTTGGCGAAAGCGTCTGACTATCTTCCCGAAATGAACCAGGCTCGAACCTGGGGTTTATTTGATGTACTTGAGCTCTACCATGAACTTCCTAACATCAACGAGTATATGACACAAGACTCCTTCACGCTTGCCACGAATTCATACGATATAGAAGTTGCACCCGAGATGAGTCCTAACACCAATATTATAGAATTTCACATCACGCGCAGAGTGATCGATATTTTATATCCGCTTCTTCAAGAGAGATTTATGGAAAAAGCCATGCCGTACTGCACGATCCTTGGCTACGATGCTGACAGCGACGAATGTCAGGCATTGCCGAAACGTTTTCTTAGTTTGTTCAAAGAGAATGCAGAGCTAAACATGTCTATTGGCATTGATCGTGATGGCTTTAGATTTACGCAGAGCATCGATCTTCATTATAATGACAGCGAAACGAAGTAACGCAACTACAAACCAATACATGCGCTGCGGCGAAGAGGGGGTAGCGGCGTATTTTCTGGACCTCCCCCACCAATATTTTTATGCCCGCCAAAAAGCCACTGCACGAACCTAAAAAAAAATTGCACACGCGCGGCGTTTAATCTATAAGTTCGCGCTCGGCTTTCGAGGGGGAAAGAGAAAGCCAATCTAACCAAACTTCAAAGAGACCTATTCAACATACAAACCAGGAGGATCTGTGTCTACAAAAGAAGAAGGCATTACCGTTGATGGAACGGTAGTCGAAGCATTAAGAAACGCTATGTTCCGCGTGGAACTTGAAAATAAGCACGTCGTACTTGCCCATGTTTCGGGCAAAATGAGAAAATTTTTCATCCGTATTCTTCCCGGAGACAAAGTGACGGTTGAACTTTCTCCCTACGATCTCACCAGAGGGCGCATCACGTACCGCGAGCGCTAAGGACCGCAATTTTTAGGGAAACGTCAGGTAAAAACTGGCGTTTTTCTGTTTTGAGCGACGGAGAAAGCATGATTTTCGACAAACTATTCGGATACTTTTCGAGCGACCTAGCGATCGATCTTGGCACAGCAAACACACTGATATACGCCAAGGGACGCGGTATCGTCGTACGCGAACCCTCCGTTGTCGCGATCCAAAAAGAAAACAATCGCGAAAAGCGCGTCTTGGCGGTAGGTAACGAAGCAAAAGAAATGCTTGGCCGTACACCTGGAGGCATTCAGGCTATCCGACCGATGAAAGACGGCGTCATTGCAGACTTTGACGTCACTGAAAAAATGATCGGATACTTCATCATGCGCGCACACAATCACAAGATGTTTGTTCATCCGCGCATCGTGATTTGTGTTCCTTACGGGATCACCGAAGTCGAAAAGCGAGCCGTCCGTGAGAGTGCTGAAGGTGCAGGTGCACGCGAAGTGTATCTCATTGAAGAACCGATGGCTGCAGCGATCGGTGCGGGACTTCCGATTACTCAACCTTCGGGTAATATGGTCGTTGATATCGGCGGTGGTACAAGTGAAGTCGCTATTATTTCGCTTGCCGGCATCGTCCACGCAATCTCAGTCCGCGTTGGCGGCGACAAAATGGACGAAGCCATTGCCCAGCACTTAAAAAACAAATACTCGCTTTTAATCGGCGAACGAACGGCAGAGCAAATCAAGTGCACCATCGGCATGGCAGACTGCCCGCCCGACGAAGAACGCCTGACGATGAACATTAAAGGCCGAGATCAGGGCACGGGCCTTCCGCGCTCGGTCGAAATTAATTCGGACGAAATCATGGAAGCGCTTTCGGGCCCCGTCTCACAGATCGTTCAGGGCGTCAAATCTGCCCTCGAGCAAACCCCTCCAGAACTCGCTGCAGACATTATGGAAAAGGGCATCGTTCTGACCGGCGGCGGCGCGCTCCTGCGCAACCTCGATATCCTGATCCGTGAAGAGACCAAATTGCCTGTCCTCATCGCTGATGATCCGCTGACCTGCGTCGTACGCGGTTCGGGTGAAGTTCTCGATCAACTCGATCTGCTCCGCGAAATCACTTCAGGCGTATAAACTCACGCTTATTTTTAGAAGGGGAAGGCCTTCCCCTGAGCGGCTATCTGCGTTGCTTAGCGCAACGAAGATACGCCGCTACCCCTTCTGCCTGCGGCGCCCCAATAAAACACATCAACGCATTCTCAAATTATATTATAAATTTCAATCATTATACAACTTAGCTATAATCGTTTGAAATTATGTAAACAAATCATACAATGCAAGAAATTCTCAAACGCTATCAGACGATTGGTATTATCATTGTGGCTCTAACACTGCCGCTCGTCGTTCTTGTTACAATGCACGGCAAGAGGGAAGACAGCGTTTTTGGACAACAGTCGGCAACATCTGCGTTTGGATTTATACAAAATCACAGCGATTTCATCGTCGGCAACGCATCCGGATTGTGGGACACCTATATTGATCTCATACATACTAAGCGCGAGAACGAAGCCTTAAGACTCGAAAATGCACGTCTTCGCGAAGAAAATATTGGTCTTCAAGGCATTTTGCAAGAAAACGCAAGACTTTCAAAGCTCGCAGGGTTTAAGCAAGAACGTCCAATTTATGAACTCGAACCAGCGCGAGTCATTGCTGCCGATATATCGCCATTTTTTCGCGTCCTGCGCATACGCATTGCGACAAAAAGCGACAAAATTAAACCAGAAATGCCTGTCGTTTCAGCAGAAGGACTCGTAGGTCGTATAGAACGTGTGAATGGACGATTTTGCGACGTCATGCTTGCTATTGATCCGCGTTCAAAAATCGACGTTTTGTCACAACTGAATCGATCGCGCGGCATTCTTTCGGGCGTTGGAAGCGAAAAAGAATACACCGCTAAAATTTCCTATCTAATGAGACGCGACGAAGTTGAAGAAGGCGAACTCATCGTTACGAGCGGTCGAGCTGGTACGTTTCCCAAAGAACTTCCCGTGGGTCGAATCACGTCTATCGATACACGCGATCTTGGGCTTTATCAAAGTGTAACCGTCACGCCAGTCGTTGATTTTTCACGTCTGGAAGAGGTTTATATTATTACGGGAACGAGCGAGTAGTGCCTACTGTTATCTTTAATGCCATATTACCGATACTCGGAATGATCCTCGCGTCGAATTTTTGTTCGGCCTTTGGATTTGCCGCAGCTCCGGAATTTGCGATAGCAGCAGCTGTTAGCGCTTCGGTCATGAACCTACCGATGGCGTCTTCAACGCTTTCTTTTTTGGTTGTCGCAGCGGCAGCAGATCTGAACGCATCGGGCCCGCCTGGACTCGTTTCATTTTTGCTGGTCATTCTCTATCTCTTGCTTCGCATGATAACGCAGAATGCACAACCACAGCGTTTTTTGGGTATGGCCGCTTTAGCACTCACGGCAACCTTTATCCTTCATGCAGCACAGGCTGGCATCTACACCCTTTACTATCCCGATGCTCCGTTTTGGACGTTGTTCCTAAAACGTAGTTGGATTTCGGCCCTTGAAACAGCCCTTCTGACACCAATTGTCGTCTGGCTTGTCAACCGTATTGGATCTCTCTTCGAAAAGAAGAAAACGGGAATTATATAATGCGCGCGGCATTTTATGTTCTCATACTCATCAGCCTCGTCATGTGCGGCTTAGCGCACATTGCAACGTGGATCACCTGCTTTATCGCAGTTGGAGGAACGTTCTTCGCCTGCCTCTTAAACCTGTTTAAAGCCCGATCCCGTCATCTGCGTCGTCTTGCGCGTATTCTTGGCTTACTTATACTCGCGGGTACAACGACTGGACTCGTATTAGAAGAGTTTCATGTTGGACGCGGCGATCCCGATTCCTGGCTTGTACGTTTTTCGATCGATCTCATCTTTGCGCTTTTTGTATGGCGCGCCTGCGAACATGAGACACGTCAAACTCGCATGCAAGTCGTGATGTTGTCTATCCTACCGCTCGCCGCAATGGCCTATACCCTCGAAGCCAGTATTTATATACTTTGTCTCGTGGCGTATGCTGTTACTTTCTTTGCCTGCCTTTCACTCGAAGCTTTTGCTCCCCCAAAAGCTGGAGTGATCATCAAACAAGCACTGACAGAAGATAATAAGAGTACCGTTCTTAAACGCAGATTCAATCTACCAGGCTTTGCACGACAATTCACCCTTGCGTTGATCGTCATTACCATTCTGAGTCTCACAACCTTCTTCTTTGTTCCACGACTAGAACAAAATCCTGCAGCGCTAGCTACAGCCTCCAAAGATCAAACGGGAGCCTTTCCTGATATCGAACTTAATAAAACAGGCGATATCAAACTTGATCAAACCTTAATGTTTACAGCGGATTATCCAGATCATGGGGATCCCGTCTATTGGCGTATTGATGTTCAATCCACCTTTGACGGAAGCAAGTGGCAAAGCTCACAAGCCGGCGATAATCCCAAACAGAGCAATCCCCCAGATACACTCGAATGGCATACACTTAAATTCGCACAAAACTGGCGTGACTGGCGACTTCCTACGCCAGCAAACACAGCTTCAATTGCGCACCTTTCGCCAGGGCGTGACGCACAGGTTAAACTATACGCAAACAAAAATAATATTTGGTTTCGATGGGGTTGGAAGCGTTCCTCCTTTGAAGGATTCAAATTTGCTATCGATACGAAAGCACCTGAGAATTCTATCTATTATAAGCTATCTGAACCCACGCTCGGACGCAAAATTTGGATCGATTTCAAACCATTTTATGATTTTGCACGCGGGATTAAACCTACAGCACCACGTGAATATGCTGCCCCGCCATCTGTCAGTGAACGCGTCATGTCAGGTCGTATTTGGCCCAACAAACGCGATCCATACTATAATTCAATCTACAGTTTTGCTCGTAGTTTAACCCAAGAAGCGCAGGACAATCTCGAAGCAGCCACGATCATTAGTAATTATCTTTCGGAAAATTATAATTACAGTCTTTCTCGTCCAGAACGACAAACGCCCGTCGTATATGACTTCTTGTTCAATCAAAAATTTGGACACTGTGAAGTCTTTTCGAGCAGCATGATCGTTTTATTGAATATTCTTAATATACCAGCCCGCAATGTAACGGGGTTCATGTCGAACGAATTTCATGACGGAGAAAACTACGTAAGAGCATCACACGCTCACAGCTGGGTTGAAGTTTACGACGAAAATACCTCTTCCTGGGTAAGATTTGACCCGACGCCGCCAAGTACAGACGATAACCAAGAAGTATCTCTATGGGTAAGGTTTAACGATTGGTTTTTAACTTACAAATCGCAGAATCTATACCATTGGATCCCCGAGCATATTTCTACGCTCACAGGACTACTCACAGCTCTACTTTGTGGTCTACTGACATTTTGGGCGCTTTTAGCTTGGTTCGATCTTAAACTCAAACGCAGCGCAGTAACCAGCACAAGTGCAGGCGTGTTCGCAGCCCTCTCCATCTGTATTGCCGGCTGGATCATGTTTGCAGCAGCAACAACTGCAGCTCTCTTAGGCACCTTGTGCGCCTGTCTACGCATCACGCGCATCAACACGAATACGCACTGGCGTAATGCCATTGAACACTTTAGAACAGAATCAGCTCAATACGATCGAGAACTTGCTACGGCCTCTCTTGAGACATTTTGGACGCGTTCACAAAATGGAAAAAAAGACGATATCGACCGGTTTTTCGAAACTGCGATCACAGCACTCTATGCTGACGCAGGTGAATCTCAGACAGAATCACGTATTCGACGCTTAAAATTGGCATTATCGATTCGCAGATATCTTCGTAAAGCTCTTCAACACATGGCTCAATGATCTGACTCGTTGCTTGCCGTCGGCTTCTCTACGCAGGCGATTTAACGGTAATCTTAAGTCTATTTTATGTTTAGAGATGACTCACTGCTGTCCCACAACATATTCTCATTAACTGTAACGAAATGCGCTCGTGACAGAATTTTATACTTTTCTTATTCTCATTCTGTCCTGCGGACGGCCCAAAGGGGCGTCGTATCGCGGACGCCCCTTTGGAATCCCCGCGCTCTTTTGTCGCGCGTGCAGAACTCACTTCGTTCAGACATGCAGCACGCGCGGCTGACCAATGGTGTATGCAGGTCAATGGGATGGATTGAATTCGCTCATCGGCGGGCGCGAACTTGACTTCGTCTTCAACATGCGCGCCCGCTGCTTGCCTTCGGCTTCGCGACGCGTGCGATTTAACAGTTAGCTTAAGTCTTTTTATGTTTAGAAGTGACTATATATCGATAAAACAAAGCTACTGTAGAGTTGTCCGAGTATTTTATGAAATTTAAGTGGGACAGCAGTGCCATGAAAGCGATGGCGTTGCAGTGATAAAAACATGCGTTATAAAATATAGTTGTCTTAAATTATATAATTTAAAGTAAAATGCTCGAATGAACACTGCATCACGCAGTGGCCTGGTGGCGTGACTTGGTTGACAAGTGCGTATGATGTCCTTATAAAACAAAGAGTTAGTGTCAGTTATCAGACTGACAAAATTGCATTTATAATAGTGCGAGTATTGTTTGGTATTTACAAAAAGTATGTTTGATATGGATTTGCGATTATGATAACGCTTGAACTTGATATGTATCAAACGACGGGATTGGCCGTTTGTGTATTATATCTAGGAATGTTTTTGCGCAAGCACGTCAAGGCTCTGGCAAAATTCTGTATTCCTGCGCCAGTCGTTGGTGGACTTATTTTTTCTATCATTTCGTGCATTTTATACGTCAGCGGTACTGTAGAGTTTATGTTTAACGAAACGCTCAAAACCGTCTGTATGATCATGTTTTTTACTTCTGTCGGTTTTCAGGCGAACCTCAAAGTTCTCAAAAGTGGCGGCAAGGGTCTGGCACTCTTTTTGGGATGTGTCGTTGTTCTCATCCTTGTTCAGAACTTTGCGGCGTTAGGCACGGCGATGGCGTTGGATGTCGATCCGCTCGTCGGCATGAGTACGGGATCGATTTCGATGGTTGGCGGTCACGGTACGGCGGGTGCTTTTGCGGGTAAATTGATCGATAAAGGGCTTGAAAGTGGCATGACGCTGAGCATTGCGGCTGCGACGTTTGGTCTCGTTGCAGGGTCGCTCATGGGCGGGCCTGTCGGACGACGTCTCATCAAAAAACACAATCTTAAACCGCTCGAACCAGAGTCAGACGAGTCGATTCTCGTGGAAGAAGAAAAGAAGCATAAGCGTAGTGCGCGTGGTTATGCGCCGGCGGCCTATCAGCTCGTGATTGCCATGGGCGCGGGGACAATCATTTCGTGGGCGCTTTCTAAAACAGGGATGGACTTCCCGGTTTATATTGGAAGCATGATCGCAGCAGCTTTGATGCGAAATATTGGTGAGTTGTCGGGCAAATTTAAAATGCACATGGGTGAGATTAATGATATCGGCGGTATCAGTTTATCTATCTTTTTGGGCACGGCAATGATTTCGCTCAAACTGTGGCAGCTGGCTTCGCTTGCTGTTCCGCTCATGGTTTTATTGGTGGTGCAATCCATCGTCATGTTTGTTTATTCGTATTTTGTCGTATTTAATGTTATGGGTCGTGATTATGATGCCGCCATTCTGACTTCAGGTGCATGCGGCTTCGGCATGGGCGCTACACCCAATGCGATGGCTAACATGCAGGCTGTAACCGAGCGCTACGGGACATCTGTAAAGGCGTTCTTGCTCGTTCCTATCGTGGGTAGTATGTTCGCAGACTTTATCAACAGTCTCATTTTGAATTTCATGCTTGAATCGATGTAATATTACGCTCAAGCTACTTTAGGAGGCGTTTTATGACACATGACCATTCCTCTCACGTTCATGTTATCTACGACGGACTCGCTGTTCCCGAAATCCTTGTCGATCAGGAAGGCGTTACCGAAGAAGAGGAGCTCTGGGATGAAACTGAATCTGACGATGCGATTGACTACGATGAAGTGGCAATTCCCGAATTCCACGCCCTAAAATCTAAGCAGCATCGTTCGTAAGCTTCGCCTATTGCCTGCGGCAATACGGCTTCGCACGGCGGCTATTCGCATAGCGAATACGCCGCCGTTTCTGTATGGTTTGCCATATTTACCAAAACAGCGGCTGCAAAGCGTTCATTGCCAGAACGAGATTGTGTCGTATACAAAATGCACATGAAAGTGTATGAAGTTGACGGTCGCATGTTGTGATAGCGGTATGCTGATTGAGCATTTCGGATCCGCCGCTTTACGTCTCAATGTTTTCTTCGTAGTAATAACAATGAATGTCATGAAATTATCCATAGCGTTTGGGATTGTCGCAGCGCTGTTCTCAGCTTGTTCCATCGAAACAGAGTGTAGGCTCAGTTCTCAAAAATGTGAAAATGACGAAGCTGATATTGGGTTGTTGAGCGTGTGTACAGACGGCTTTTGGAATCCCGAATTGGCGGATCGCTGCCCAAAAAATGCTTCTTGTAAAGCGGTTTTGCAAGAAGACGAAGAACCGAGTTGTGGTGTTTGTCATAATGGACAGACGCAATGTCAAGATGACGTTGCGTCCACTTGTGTCGGCGGTGTTTGGAGCGAGTTTGTCGAATGTCCACTCGGCTGTAATACAACGCATAAGCATTGTGAAAGAGCCGAGTGAGTAGCTAAGAGGCTGCCACATCAGATTTCAGTTTGTTAAACGAATATGGCAGCAGGTTGTACCAGGCTAGATTCTATCTTGTGGTGGGTTGATTGGTTGAGTTGGAACAGCATCCCCAGTATTTAATTCGACATAAACGATGTAACGATGCAGTTTATTAGCGTTTTCATTTGTTTCTTTCGTAACGATCCACAATCTGTTGTTGTCTTTGGCGAGACCCATGGGAAGTGTGCTATAATTTGATAAGGAGAAAGTTTGGCCACGATTAGTGGTACTGCTAAATTGCACTGCTCCTTCATCTTCTGTTACTGTAGACATGATAGCTGACAGCGAGGAGCTGTTAGAATCTGCAATGGCTATGCCAGTGAGATTACGTTCGCCCGCGTACCCTGCATGATCTGCAGTCGCAATTTTGATACTAGGATCATTAGAATTACTGGGTTTAGTTTCAAGTTTACCGGTTTTTTCATCTATTTTCCATCTTACAACACGACCACCATAAGAATCAGTAGATTCACCTACATAAAGATATCCCTTATCATAGGTGAGCGTTGAAAAGTCTAATTGGCAATTGCTGTCGTTGTCTGGATTATAAAGGGTGTAGGTTCCAATTTGAGGTAGAATGTAGGAATAGCTCTTAGAACAATATTTCCCATCAGCTACTTTACCAAATTGGCCGGAACATTCTTCTTTTGTTGCTTTGTTTATATCTGGAATAGTACATATACACGAAGTCCAGGGAGGTCTGCATCAGCTTCATATAGAAAATCTTGTCCAACGATGGCGATACTTTTAAGGTTGTGGTTTTTTAGATTAGCAAAGTTTGCGTTTTCTTGGGGTTCAACAAGTAAAACATGACGATAACCAAGAGCTCCTGGCTTAGTGGGGGAAGGTGTTAAATCTTCGTCATTATATTGTATAAAAGAGACACGGTGTAAATCTTTGTAGGAATTCATACCATGCCAACCTACAAATACAAAAAACTGGTTATTATCATCTGATTTTACAGCAATTCCTTGAGGATACCAGTCTTCATATGATGTATAATCGTGATATTTCTGAGGATCATCGCCAGGGGATGTATCCCAGCGCCATATCTTTGACTTTATATTCTCAAAGTCATTCTGGGTGTTGTTTGTGTTGTCTACATCAGTTAAGTGATGATATGTTTTGGTTTTTACTTCTTTCCAATTTAGAATTTTAAGCTGTTTACCTAATAAGTCAAGGTTTTGCTTGTATTGCTCCCAGTTTTCCTCGACAAGCATAAATTCACCCGATGAATTAATTAATGTAATTGGACTAGGAGGTAAACTATTATTTTGGCCAGTACAGGTATAGTTTGTAGAATCATTCTTAGTATCGTCTTGGGTCTCTGAATTGCCGGGAGTCTCTATCCCAACAGCGGGATCTGAGGGGTCTCCACCGTTATCTGCAAGATCATATCCACAGCCATTTGCCAAAAGAAGGGAAAGTGCAATCCAAAGAGCAGGAAAATGTTTCATAGATCCTCCGGTAGTTTGCAAGTGCGCAGCGCGCAAGCAGTTTGTACTTCAAACTGGCATTGCAAAAGAGCAATGCTGATTTATTGTACTACAAACTTCTTTATTTGTCACAACGAGATTGTGTCTGTAGGTCAAACGTTGTAACGGATTCATCAGAGATAATTGTAATGATGGTTATGTCTAAAGATCATGCAAACCACAGTCGTGGACTTAAAGCAGATCGTTTTACATAACAGGAGGTATGGCGCAAAGCGCCATGTCCATCGATGTAAATCAAGCCTAAAATCAGCAGCTCTGTGCTACTAGGATTGCAATGCGTCTGTAAGATGTTATTTTGTATAACCATGTCCGTGATGCAGAAGCAAGGCGGACATGGTTAATACGCACTATTTATAATAGACGCTTACACCAGAAAGATCAGTACGGATCGTTGTGCTTGAAATACCAACTTGGGCAGGCGCGTTAGGAAACTGAAGCGTGTCGTTTAGGACGGCTGCTGTCAAGTCAGCGGCCTCGTTGGTGTATTTGGTCATTGGGGCAAAGGCAGCAAGAATATTAGGATAGGTTGCTGTAGTGTATTTGTTGCCATTGCCTAAATTCCCTACGCTTGCTGTAACTTTTTTATCTTTAACACTTAGCATAATGCCCGAAAGATAATCGAAATCGTTCGTTTGATTGTTGGACCACATCGCATAACCGAAATGAACGTATGTGTCATAATCTTTCATCAGTTTGCTAAGGTTTTCAGCGTTATAAATACTCGAAAAATCAATCAATGATACAGCATAGGATTGATTATCAAGCGTGATTTCGGACGAGTAGGCTGGAGTTTTTGCCAGTTCAGCTTGTTTGTATGCTTGAAGTGCCCGCATGAGATCTGGATGAACGTGTAGAGCGACGAGCGCATTGTTGGGCATGGCTTCATCGTATGACCAATTTACAGAGCCTCTAACACCATATTCGAGGTTTGTATAAATGCCTACAGTCAGCGTTTTATTCGTATCGTTGATCTTTGTACTGCCGAGTTTAAATTTGATTTTTTGGTCTCCAACCATGTTCCAAGTATTAATTTGAACAAGGTTAATCTTGCTTAAATACTCACCGAATAGTGCTTGAAAGCTTGATTTCCAAGCCGTAAAGGATTTGGCAGGCGCGCCATTGTCGAGGATTTCGAGTAATTCGCCCTGTTCCATATCGAGGACGATTGTATGTTCTGTTTCTGTTGATTCGATATGGATGGGGAGGCCGAGATAGACTGTGAGATTAGCGCCCATGAAACTCCAAGGAACGGTCATCAATACACAGCTTGAAAGATCACCCGAGTATGCGGATCGGGTGTTTTTTTCGGCGCAGCCAGTCACGGAAAAAGACACCGGGCCGACGTTTTGGGCATCGTGTTCCCAACCCGAGGCTTCAATAATTGCAGCTAAACCGGCATCACTTATGGTTACAGCAGCAGGGGTGTCACCCGATGTTGAGATAGTCTCTGCGAGTTTGCCACCTCGAGCGATCGCTTGCTCAAGCGAGTTGAGTGAGGGGGTACTTGGCTTTTCGCATGCTGTTTTGTTTGAATTGCAGACTTGTCCGGCTTCGCAGTCGGCTGAAGATACAATATAAACTTTATGTTTACCATCATCAGTCGTTGTGCAACGATAAGTTTCAACAGAGGCTAAACCACCGTTTTCACTACAAATTGTTTTATCTTCAGAGCATTCTGTGGCGCACTTTTGTTCGCCGTTAAGAATTGCACAGATATCGCTGCCGCATTGGAGTGAGCACGTCGTTTCAGCTGGATCGCCGCCTTCACTGGGGGTGTCAGTGATCGTGCCGCATTGCGTTTTGTTGCTGTTGCATTTGACGTTATCGCTGCATTTTTGCTCGTTTGAAGGTATATCCGCAAGAACTTTGACGGTTGGGTCATCGGTCGCTATGCAGGCGTACGTTAAAACAGCGCTACCATCTGCTTTGTCTTCGCAGATCACTGTGTCGCTTGTACAGACTATGTGGCAGGCTTCGTCTCCGTCAATGGTGGCACAGACTGTGTCGCTGTCGCACGATAGGGAACATGTTTCGATAGGTTTATCGTTCGGTTTGCTGTCGTCCTTTTTGTCGTCCGAGTCATCGGAGCAGGATGCAAATGTCATTGCCGTTGCGCAGATCAATAGATAAAGTAAGCGTTTCATAAAAAGCCCTGTTTAGAATATTTCATAAAATAAGCCTTAGAATAATCAATATCTGAAGGCATTGTAGTGCGATATTCTCATATAGAATATCGTTTTGTTTCTAACAAAAGTATCAATATATTTCAAGTGTGTGCGATTTGTATAATCTTATTTGCGTCCATTACAAGGCATCGCTATTGTCACACGATGTTGATTCAGCTTATTCAATAATAGGTGGTATTTCGATAACAGTGATCTAAAAAATATAATTAACTTGTTTGTTGTCGTGGATTGTAATTTGAGATGAGTTGTATGTTGAATATCTATTGCGTGTGAATAAATGCTTTGAGTTGATCAATGAATGTCTGTTCGTTGATCTTCATTTGCTCGATATAGGACGTAAGCCTTCAACAAAATCTGTATAATCATACAGATTGTGACTCGATATCACTGCTGTCACACGAAATTTTCCTAGAATACTCTGATAACTCTACAGTAGCTTTGTTTTATCGATATATAGTCGTTTCTAAGCATGAAAAAGACTTAAGATTACTGTTCAATCGCCTGCGTCGCGAAGCCGAAGGCAAGCAGCGGGCGCACCAGACGAGCGGGCGCGCATGTTGAAGACGAAGTCAAGTTCGCGCCCCCCGATGAGCGAATTAAATCCATCCCATTGACCTGCATACACCATTGGTCAGCCGCGCGTGCAGCATGTCTGAACGAAGTGAGTTCTGCACGCGCGACAAAAGAGCGCGGGGATTCCAAAGGGGCGTCCGCGATACGACGCCCCTTTGGGCCGTCCGCAGGACAGAATGAGAATAAGAAAAGTATAAAATTCTGTAACGAGCGCATTTCGTTACAGTTAAGGAGAATATGTTGTGGGACAGTAGTGGTATCAATTGTATTATTTAATTAAATTTTGTACATACTTTAGAAGTGTATTTTATCAGTTTGTCATATACGGTTGTTTGTAATTCACGTGCATCCCACGTAAATATCATTAACGTACGCGCGATTTATTAAACCTCTGAGTTGATGAGGCACAAAAAAACCCGCAGAAAATACTGCGGGTTTGCGTACTCAATGAGCTAAGTTGAACTTAGTCGACGAGTTCATAGATCTTGGCAATCGCTGCATCAAGTTTGGATACATCCGTACCACCGGCCTGAGCAGAGTTGGGTTTACCACCACCTTTGCCACCGACCACTGCAGCACATGCGCCAACGAGTTTACCCGCATGAACGCCATTTTTGACAGCTTCTGGGCCTGCAACGCAGGTAAGGGCCGGTTTGCCGTCAATGACAGCACCCAAAATAGCTACGCCATTCTGAAGACGATCGCGAACGAGATCACCGTAGGTCAACATATCTTTGCGATCTGTGACATTGAGACGGGCGGCGCATACAGCAACGCCTTTACCAGAGTCTTTGCGGGTGGCCATGATGCTCGCAACTTCTGCTTGGGCAATGCGAAGTTTAAGCTGTTCGATTTGTTTTTCGAGAGCCGTTTTGGTTTCGCTCAATTTGTCAATTCGGCTGACGAGTTCGTCTGCAGAACAGTGAAGTGCTTTGGTCGCTTCTGCAACAATTGCACGTTCCTGAATATAAAGATTCATTGCTGCATCGCGTGTAACGCATTCGATTCGACGAATACCGGCCGAACATGCAGATTCTGAAACGATACGGAACAACTGGGCGTCACGCGTATTGTCCAAATGAATACCACCACAGAACTCCGTCGAAACGCCTGGAACTTCGATGACGCGGACTTTATCGCCATATTTTTCACCAAAAATGGCCATCGCGCCCATCGTTCGTGCTTTTTCAATAGGAACATCGGCGTGTTTCACCACAGGATGTGCTTCTTTGATGACCTGGTTGACGCGCTTTTCGACGGCTGCGATTTCTTCATGCGTCAGTGCTCGATTGAACGTGAAGTCGAAACGCAGACGATCTTCTGTGACGGACGAACCAGCCTGATGAATGTCAGCGCTGATAAGGCCACGGAGGGCTGCCTGCAAAAGGTGCGTCGAAGTGTGGTTGGCTGAAACACAGAGACGGTAATTGGCGTCAACTGTAGCCGTGAATTCGCCTTTCATGGCTTCTGCTGTGATAAAGCCTTCGCGAATCTCGCAAATGTGGACGATACCACCTTCTCCACGCATCGTGTCGATGACGTTGAAAACGAGGTCGGTACCTTTTGCCGAAATCGTACCGTGATCGCCTGCCTCACCACCACCTTCTGCATAGAACGGCGTTTTAGCGAGGATAATCTCGCAGATATCACCGCTATGACGATAGCGTAAAACCGTACTGTCGAGCGTATCGTTGGTATAGCCACAGAATTCGCAGGTTTTTCCTTCGACGATGATCGTCCAAGGCGTTTTGTCGGCAACGCAGAATTTGGCTTTTTCGCTGGAGCGTTGACGTTGCTCTTCAAGAGCAGCGTTGAAACCGGCTTCATCGACTTTCATACCGCGTTCTTCTGCCATAATTTGCGTAAGGTCAAACGGGAATCCAAAAGTATCATACAATACAAAGGCTTCGCGGCCGTCAATGACACCGTCTTTCGTGCGAGCGGCAACATCTTCAAAACGAGCGATACCACGGTCGATCGTCGCAAAGAAGCGCTCTTCTTCAATACGAATAACTTCCTGCGTCTGAATGGCTACGAGCGCAATCTCGGGATAGGCTTTAGAGAAGGAATCTACGACTGCCTGAGAAACCTTATAAAGGAAAGGTCCTGTAAAACCGAGTTTGCGACCAAAACGAACAGCACGGCGCAAAATACGACGAAGGACGTAGCCACGACCATCGTTCGAGAAAGGCTGACCTTCGCTAATCGCAAACGTCAATGTACGAATGTGGTCCGCTATGACGCGATAAGCCGTGCAGTCTTCACTCGCTAGAATCTCTTTTTGCGTCAGGTTTTTACCCAGGATCTTCGCAGTTGTCTCAAGAATGTTCGTAAAGAGATCTGTTTCATAGACCGTATCGACGTTCTGAAGAATGCCAAGAATACGCTCCATACCCATACCGGTATCGACGCTGCACATCGGAAGTCGCGTGAGTTTGCCGTCTTCGCTGCGTTCAAACTGCATGAAAACGACGTTCCACAATTCAAGATAGCGGTGCTCGGGGAAGCCTAGACCCCAAAGCATTTCTTTTTCGGGTTCTTTGTCGATATAAATTTCGGTGCAGGGGCCGCATGCTCCTACAGGGCCCATGCTCCAGAAGTTTTCTTCGTCTCCCTTTTCAATGTCGCCAAAACGCGCAATACGGAAGTCTTCAAGACCAACCTGCTCATGCCAAATTTTGTAGGCTTCATCATCATCTTTATAGATGCTGACATAAAGGTGTTTCGGATCAAGACCGAGGTGCTGGGTCAAAAAGTCCCATGCCCATTGAATGGCGTTCTCTTTGAAGTAATCGCCAAAAGACCAGTTACCAAGCATCTCAAAAAATGTCAGGTGACGACCGTCCTTTCCAACCTCATCAAGGTCGTTGTGCTTGCCGCCTGCACGAATGCATTTTTGTACGCTGGTTGCGCGTTTGTAGCTGCGAATCTCGTTGCCAAGAAACACTTCTTTAAACTGATTCATGCCCGCGTTTGCAAAAAGAAGCGTGGGGTCATTGCGCGGAATAACAGGGGAGCTGGCGACGACTTGATGGTTCAATCCGTCAAAATACGCGAGAAATTTCTCTCTTAATTCATCTGCTTTCAAAGTCTTATTCTCCAAAAATGTCTGAGCTTAATTCTCAGGCTAAGTAATGCGTGCGGGAAACTATAAAGCATGCCCACAAAAAAGCGGCGCGCCTTTTAGCACAATGCTGCCCATAATGCGCTTATTTTGGTGTTTTTTCTTTAGGCGGCGTGCTATTTCCGGCGTTGCCTTCAATACGCACGCTCGGCCATCACCTATTTCGGCTGCGCCTCAATACGGTGATGGGCTGATTATGGCTTTCGGCTTTGAAAAAATAAAAACGTGTTGCAGTTTGGTGTATTCGTTGTGCCAAAATAGTGACACTTGTGCTTTATGTGTAGAATGTGTCTCAATAAACTATTATTCTAAGAAGTAGTACCCCCAATGCAATTGGCTCTGTCGCTTCGTTAAATGATTGTAAAAAAAAAGCGCCCCACAACGGAGGCGCTTAATTTGTGATAGCTCTACGAATTAGAGAACCATCTTGAATGAAATAACAGGGGCAAAGTAGTGCGTAAAGGCAATACCATTGTCAATGGCGAGGGCTGCAACGTAGTCCAGTTTGAGGCCGATACCAAAACGCTCTTCGATGAAGTAATGGAAGGCAATATCAAGTTTAATGGCAAAGGCTGCATCGCTGTCAACCCAGAAGGCTTTGAAGTCCATTTTTGCACCGTACATGGCACCAAGACCTTCACCAAACTGAAGCATGCAGTTGCTGTTGAACGCGATATATTCGTCAAACATAAAGTACGTGCCACCAAGGAAGTAGCTCGCTTTTTTGTCCATCAATTCCCATGAATCGACGATTGCAGAGTCCGTAACAAACTGTCCTGCAAGGTCTTGGTTGATGCTGATACCGAAGTGGTTCCATTTGTAACCAAACGTAAGGTTGACGCCAACACCAGCGGCTGTGTAGCCACCACCACTCATCGATTCGCCATCAACGTCAACGCTTACACCAGCGTTAGAGGTAAGAGGAATGGAAATACCTGCTTCGACAATCATCCCCTCTGCGTCAGCCTGAGCAAAAGCCGTTGAGCAGCAGAAAAGGCACAGAGCCATTGCGAGTAAACCAGAGCAGAGTACTTGAAGCTTTTTCATGGATTGATCCTTTGATTGGGTGAATAAAATCTTGAGGAAAACAGTTGTTTGATACGTCAGCTTAATTTTCTGCAGCAAATTAAGTTTCGCCTGTTGTCTAGCTAAAAGTGTGCCAAGAATTAAGTTGAAATATTTTTGATTTTCTTCGTTCATGCTGCGCTGTGGATTCGTGCTTCGTCAAGCTTTATGCACAGCACAACTGTCCAATACAATTGAACAACATCTGAAAACTTACGCCCTGCGCTGCAAATGACGTATTCAAGCACGTGGTTTCGCTAGATTACCTTTTATAGTTGAATGCACGCGTAGTGTATCCAAATGCGAGCTTCGGCGTGATCGTAAGTACATGCCAATTTTCTGGAATCACTAAGATGTGTTATAGTGTCCCCAATGCAGCACGGTGCTGCTTCGTATTCGGGAGATAGATTATGGGCAAGTTTGTTATCAGCTCTGCAAAAAATGGTGTAATGTTTAATCTCAAGGCCGGCAATAACGAGATTATTGCAACGTCGCAGGTCTATAAATCGCTTGAAAGCTGCAAAAATGGCATCGAGAGTGTTCGTAAATGTGCTCCCGAAGCTAATCTCGAAGATCAAACGGTTGAAAACTTCGAAGTAAAAACCCACCCTAAATTTGAAGTTTATACAGATAAAGCCGGTGAGATCCGTTTTCGCCTTAAAGCCCGCAATGGTGAGATTATTGCAACTGGCGAAGGCTATAAGAGAAAAGCTAGCTGCCTTAACGGTATTGAGAGTATCCGCAAAAACGCAGTCGATTCTGAAGTCGTCGAAAAACTTGATGATGCAAAAGCCTAGTCTCCTAAACGAGATTATAATTTATATTGTATAATAGATTGTACAAAAAAAGCCGCATCCAATGCGGCTTTTTTTATAATTTCACGTAACGAAAACGCGTCAAAGTGATCAGTTGGTACAGGCAAAATCTACATAATGCTTAAGTGAACCATTTTTAACTTCGTATGAATCGTACATATGGCATGTTTGGCCTAGATCGCAAAAATGACTCCATGCTTCTAATTGGTTTTCTGTTCTAAACTCCATAAAGTTTACGCGACATGCGTAAACACAGTTTACAGCATTCCAACTGTAAATACTGGAATTCCATGAATTCTTGACAAATTGGTAATAGTGCCATTGGCCAAAATTAATCTCGACGGCATTCGGGCCTTTGTAGTCAAAGTGTACATATTCACTACCGTTTGATACGTGGGAATAATACGATGAATTGTCAGGAGATCTATCTATCTTATAGTTGATGTACGTATTGCCCTGTTTTAGACAGAAGGCAATAATATACTCGCCGTTTACACCATACTGAAGCTCTGGACCGCATTCAATATAGTTCTGTTGGCATTTTTCACAGCTGGACAAATAGTAATCTGAAAGCTTCGTTTCACAGCCGTTCTTTTCTAAGATTCCATCACAATTGTCGTAACCACTATTGCAGATGTACTGGCAGGCACCGTTGGTGCATTTTGAAGTCGTATTGGGGTAGGTTGCGCATTTGTTATTGTAACTGCCACAGGCATTGACGGTATCTTGTTCGCATTTGTTTTTTGCACTGTTGAGGTGATATCCCGCTTCGCAGCCACCTAGGATACACTGGCCCTCTTTGCAACTTATAGAGGCTGTGTACAATCCGAATTTTTTTGTGCAATCAATTCCTCCCGTTGTTGTGGTGGAACCTGGCGCAATGGTTCCACCACAGTGTGTTACGCTTTCGGCGATGACACAAGGTGAAGCACTGTCTGGTTCCGTTGCACTCGGAATTCTATATCCAGGCATGCATTCGCTTGCGACACATTTATTATTTGTGCATGATCCCGTTTTCCAGCCGGCCAGTGTTTTGCAATTATAAACGCCTCCCGTTTCTGGCGTTCCACATCGCTCTTCTGTGTCACTGATTAAAATGCAAGGCGGAACGGAAATGTCGTCATTTGCTCCAGCAATTTTGTAACCATCTTTGCATTGGCTTGCCACACAGCGGAAATTTTGACAGTCTCCATCGATCCAGCCTGGGAAGGTGGAACATCGACTAATAACGCCTGCTTCAAGCGAACCGCATTGGTCAACTGTATCATAAATGGCGTTCTCTTTTTTGACACAGGTAAGGAGAACGGATGGGACGTACCCTTCTTCGCATACTTGAATACCACATTTGCCTTGAATACAGTTCATTGCCCTTGCGTGTTCTGGCATGCTACATTGAACATTGTGGCTACCGCAGTTGTCAACCGTGTCATACTCACACCCGTTGGCGTAAAGATGATAGTTGGGCGCGCATTTTTTGACAGCACACTTACCATTGTCACATACACCTTCTTCCCAGCCTGGCATGTTGCAGTCACTGTTCGTGCGGCATGAATGAATGGGTTGACCACAATAATATTGCGCTGTTTTGCCAAGACCATCTGACGGAAGAATATTACACATGCTCCCTTTGGGACAAAGACCATAACTAAAACTTTTCTTTTCGGCTTCACTACAGCGTTCATCCGAAACAGGCACACATTCAATCGATGTGTCTATGGTGCTAAAATAGGCATTATCACACGACTGCGCACAGATGATCTGATGTGAATCGGACGTCTTCGCCTTCGATTCGACATATAAAAGTGAGGCATTCTTAACATCAGATGGCGGACAAACAATGTATGAACCATCATCATTCGTATAAGGTTCCATTACGTCTTCTATTTCACATGCTTGTAAAAAGAATGAGGTAATTATGAAAATTAGTCCAGATTTGTAACGCGGTCTCATATAAAAGTCTTATAAATTACATGGAGCGGTGCGGTTATCAAAGTAGTCCGATTAAATACTACTCCTCATTTTAGTATAGTTGTTTTGGACAAAATAGCGAATTAATTTTAGACGCTGTTTTGACACTATCTTTGAATAGATGCTTCAAAAAGTTACCATTTGGGGTTATATTATTTATTCGTGCTCATGTTTGGGGACTCTCCCAATTCGGAGCTTTTTTGAAACAATTTGAAAAAATGGGTCGGAGATGAAAAAAGCACTTATCACTGGTATCACGGGACAGGATGGCTCCTTCTTAGCCGAGTTCCTGCTCGAAAAAGGTTATGAAGTTCACGGTATTACCCGAAGAGCTTCGATTTCCAATACTGCTCGTATCGATCACCTGATTGCCAAACGTGCCATCTCGTTGCATGATGGCGATATGTCTGACTCCGCATCCCTCATTCGCATCATCAGCGAAGTTCAGCCCGATGAAATCTACAATCTCGCTGCACAAAGCCACGTTCAGGTCTCTTTTGATGTCCCAGAATACTCGGGCGACGTCGACGCAATCGGCGTCCTCCGCATTCTCGAAGCCGTACGCATGCTCGGATTGACCCATAAAACACGCATCTATCAGGCCTCTACTTCCGAACTCTTCGGTAAGGTCGAGGAAATCCCGCAACGCGAAACTACGCCCTTCCATCCCTATTCCCCTTATGCGATCGCAAAACAGTACGGGTTTTGGATGATTAAAGAATATCGCGAAGCCTACGGTATGTTTGCGGTCAATGGCATCTTGTTTAATCATGAATCGGAACGCCGTGGCGAGAATTTCGTAACACGTAAAATTACGCTTGCAGCTGCGCGAATCGCCGAAGGCTTGCAGGATCGCCTCGAACTCGGAAATATGGATTCCTTACGCGATTGGGGCTACGCTCGTGATTATGTCGAATGTATGTGGCTCATGATGCAACAGGAAAAACCTGATGACTTCGTCATTGCTACCGGGGAGCAACATACCGTCCGCGATTTCACAGAACGCGCGTTTAAAGAAAATGGTATCGTCATTCGCTGGGAAGGCTCGGGCTTGGACGAAAAAGGCTATGATGTGGCTACGGGCAAATGCGTTGTCTCCGTTAATCCCGCATGGTTCCGTCCTACCGATGTGAACAATCTTTGGGGCGATCCGACCAAAGCTAAAACTGTCTTGGGGTGGAATCCTCAAAAAACAAGCTATGAAGAACTCATTCATATTATGGCTTCTTTCGATAGAAATATCGCTAAACGTGAAAAAGCCCTCAAATCTATTCAATAGTATAATGTTTAATACTGTTGAGTAGATTGCGTTGCATCAATCCCCATGGCTTGTCATCGCGTTCGTCATTTTGTGTGTTCGAGGGGAAGGACTTCCCCTGAGCGGCTATTTGCTCTGCAAATACGCCGCTACCCCTTCAAGCCTCTCGCTTGGTAAAAAATTTAAACGTATATCGTTCATCTGTTTATATAGATAGAAGATATAAATTAGTCACAGTGACTAATATTCATTGCTCGTTTAGTTATATAAAATGCAAATATAATCAGTTCGTTGTATATTAGGCTTCGCTGGTTTGTGCATGTCTAAAATCGTGGTTTGCCCACACTTTAAGCGTATGATTCGTAAGTGAGTTTGTGATTATGATGGAAAAACATTCAAAAATTTATGTGGCTGGCCATCGTGGCATGGTCGGTTCGGCTATCGTTCGTGAGCTTAATCGTCAGGGATACTCCAACCTTATTACGCGTACGCACGCGGAACTCGACCTCTGTAGACAAAGTGACGTCGAAGCTTTCTTCGCAGCTGAAAAACCCGAATATGTCTTCGTGGGTGCCGCAAAAGTCGGCGGAATCGTCGCGAATCGTGATGCTCAAGCCGACTTTATGTGGTGCAATATGACGCTTGCTATGAATGTTATTCATTCTGCATGGCAAAATGGTTGCAAAAAACTCCAGTTTTTAGGATCCTCATGCATTTATCCGCGTATGGCGCCTCAACCGATGACCGAAGATTGTCTCCTCACCGGAGCGATCGAAAAAACAAATGAAGCCTACGCACTCGCTAAAATTTCGGGCATCAAATACTGCGAGTTCCTCAATCAACAGTATGGCACCGATTTCATTTCTGTCATGCCGACCAATATCTACGGACCAAATGACAATTATCATCCAACACATAGTCATGTTCTTCCGGCGCTTATACGACGTTTTCATGAGGCAAAACTTAATCATCTTGAGAGCGTGACGTGCTGGGGTGATGGTTCACCGCTTCGCGAATTTTTGTATGTGGATGATCTTGCTAATCTTTGCGTCTTTTTGATGAATAATTATAGTGGTGATCAAACGATTAATGCAGGTACCGGAAAAGAGATCTCGATCAAAGAATTGACGTGTTTGGTCGCAAAAATTGTTGGCTATGAAGGTGAAATTCTGTGGGATACGTCCAAGCCAAACGGTACGCCTCGCAAACTTTTAGATGTTTCGAAAGCTGCAAAACTCGGTTGGACATACAAAACAGAGCTCGAAGACGGCATTCGTTTGAGCTACGAAGATTTTCTAAATAATCCCATACACGCTGAGCGTTAATATTTATAGGCTTGTGCCGCAGGCCGAGAGGGTAGCGGCGTATTTCTAAAAAAAGCGGCAAAAACGACGCTTTTTTTAGAAATAGCTGCTCAGGGGGACACTTCCCCCTCAAAATAAATCACTCTAATTTGCACAAACAGATGATTTACAATTTGTTATAATAAGATATATAAAATAATAGAGATGAGGTGACGAGAATAATGAATATTGTACTTTTGTCAGGGGGCTCTGGTCAGCGATTGTGGCCGCTTTCAAATGGAACGCGATCAAAGCAGTTTATTCGTATTTTTAAACAAGAAGACGGCAGTTATGAATCGATGATTCAACGCGTTTTTAGGCAGATTCAACGCGTCGATAAAGATGCGGTCGTAACGATTGCAACCTCAAAAAATCAGGTCTCGGCAATTAATAATCAGCTGGGCGAGGATGTGGGGATCTGTGTTGAGCCGTGCAGACGCGATACATTTCCTGCCATTGCGCTGGCCACAGCATGGCTGGTTGATGTCAAACACGTTGATCCGTCAGAGACCGTCGTCGTTTGCCCCGTTGATCCGTACGTTGATGATGATTATTTCGTCATGCTCAAAAAATTGAGTGAACAAGCAGCCAAAAGCACGTCAAACCTTGTGTTGATGGGAATCGAGCCGACCTATCCAAGTGAAAAATATGGTTATATAATTCCCGAAACTACGGATTCACCAAGTAAAGTCAGAACTTTTAAAGAAAAACCGAATGTTGAAACTGCCAAACAGTATATCGCTCAAGGCGCATTGTGGAACGGTGGCGTTTTTGCCTACAAATTACAATATGTCCTCAATCGTGCGCACGAACTGATTGATTTTATAGATTATCAGGATTTGCTCGCGAAATATGAAACACTCAAAAAAATTTCGTTTGATTATGCTGTTGTCGAGCATGAAAAGAGCATTCAGGTCATGCGCTTTGCCGGGCAGTGGAAAGATTTGGGAACGTGGAATACGCTGACTGAAGCAATGAATGAAACGACGGTCGGGGATGCTACGATGAATGAACGCTGCCAAGGTGTTCATATTATTAATGAATTGGATATTCCTGTTCTGGCAATGGGGTTGCACGATGTTGTCATTTCGGCAAGTCCAGACGGTATCCTCGTTTCAGATAAGGAACAGTCGAGTTATATTAAACCTTTCGTTGATCTGTTTGATCAACGCGTTCGGTTTGCAGAAAAATCGTGGGGTAGTTTTCGCGTTTTAGATGTCGAAAATGGAAGTATGACAATTAAAGTTACGCTCAACCCTGGACATAGTATGAATTATCATAGTCATAAATTTCGTGACGAAGTTTGGACGATCATTTCTGGGCGCGGCAGAACTTACGTGGATGGCATGGAACAACGCGTTCATGCGGGCGATGTTGTGACAATGCAGGCTGATTGTCGGCATACCATTTTTGCAGATACAGAACTTAAACTTATCGAAGTTCAAATCGGAAAAGATATTTCAGTCCATGACAAACAAAAATTCCCGCTCGATCGTTGAGCTGCCTGAGCCGTTTCTGCTTCGTCCTTCTGGCAAAAATTACCTTTGGGGCGGGCAGAGACTTCAAACTGAGTATATGCGTGGCGTTGATCTATCACCACTCGCTGAAACGTGGGAGTGTTCAACCCATCCAGATGGCCCGTCGTGGGTCGCGTCGGGCCCGTTTGCAGGATGCTCGCTCGCCGAACTTCTTGCGCAGAATCCTGAATTTTTAGGCTCTCGATACTGCGATTTGGGTGAACTTCCGATTTTAATTAAATTTATTGACGCGAATAAAAATTTGTCTGTTCAGGTGCACCCTGATGACGCTTTTGCTTTTGCAAACGAAAACGGTGCGATGGGCAAAAACGAAATGTGGTACATCTTGGATGCACCTCCCGGAGCTTCAATCATTTATGGTTTTCAACGTACCGTTGACGAAAAACTTGTCCGCCACGCACTTGAACAGGGCTTGATCGAAAACTATCTCAATCGCATTCCGATTCATTCTGAAGAGGTTTATTACGTTCCAGCGGGGACTGTCCACGGCATTGGCGCTGGGGCTCTCATTGCCGAAATTCAAGAAAACTCTAATCTGACGTACCGATTATATGATTATAATCGTTTGGATAAAGATGGCAAACCGCGTACGCTGCACATCGATCAAGCGCTAAAAGTCGCCAATTTATCTGCGGTTGACGCGCCTCGACAACCTATTCGAATGCTGCGCTATAAGCCAGGCTGTGCCTCTGAATTACTTTGCAGATGTCGCTCCTTTGAAGTATCGCGCATTTTAATTAATACAGAACGATGCCGAACGTTCGTCGATTGCGAGGCTTATGACACATCATTTCGCGTTTTACTTTGTACACACGGCTGCGGTACGCTCTTTACGAAGGATGAAGCTTTATGCTTTTATAAAGGAGATTGCATCTTTGTGCCTGCACGCGCACATGCACGTATTCACGCTTGTGCAAACTTCTTGGATGTACGCAGCTAAAATAAACATCATTTGATTCAAATGATGATCGTATAACAAAACTTAAACAAGTACAGTTTTATTTATTCTAAATTTGAATAATAATTACTATACATAAGCTTGTATCATTTCTTGAGAGACAAAAATGACAAATATCGAAAAGACTTATCATTTGTGGAAAAGCAAAGCCTCTGCCGACCCAGATATCGTGAACGAACTTCTTGAAATGGAAGATAATGACTCAAAAATCGAGGATGCGTTTTATCGTGAACTCGCTTTTGGTACAGGGGGGCTTCGCGGTGTTATTGGCGCTGGTACCAATAGAATGAACATTTATACGGTTGCCAAAGCTTCGCAGGGACTTGCAAATTATATTCTAAATTCAACACACGATCATGCACCGTCGATTGCCGTGAGTTACGACTCGCGTCTCAAAAGTGACTTGTTTGCAAAAACGGCTGCTTCTGTTTTTGCAGCAAATGGCATTCACGTTCATCTATATTCTGAACTCATGCCGACGCCATGCCTCTCTTATGCTGTTCGCAAACTCGCTTGTGACGCTGGTATTATGGTTACGGCATCACATAATCCCGCTAAATATAATGGTTACAAAGTGTATGGCGCAGATGGTTGCCAAATTACGACAGAGGCCGCTGAAGCAATCTTTGCAGAAATTACAAAATGCGATCCATTCGAGGATGTAAAACGAGCAAATTTTGAGGATGAAATATCTCGCGGTTCGATTGAGTATATCCAAGAAAACGTGCTCGATGCTTTTATTGCAGAGGTACGCGCACAGTCTGTCGTGGAAAATGCGCCTATCAATCGAAGCGTGTCGATCGTCTATTCGCCGCTTAATGGAACGGGACGCGTGCCGGTACTTCGCGCCCTTCGCGAGTCTGGCTTCAAAAACATCAAAGTTGTGCCTGAACAAGAATTCCCAGATGGGAATTTTCCGACTTGTCCGTATCCTAACCCCGAAATTCGCGAGGCGATGGCGCTTGGAATGGCCTGCGCTCGCGCTAATGCCGCCGACTTGCTGCTCGCCACGGATCCTGATTGCGACCGTTGTGGCATTGCTGTCAAAAATCATGATGGCGAATTCGTTCTGCTCACAGGCAACGAAACCGGTATGCTCCTCCTCGATTTTATTTGTCAACGCCGTGTCGCCAATGGCACGATGCCGTCACAGCCCGTGATGGTAAAAACGATTGTGACGATCGATATGGCTGAACGCATCGCAGCACATTATGGCGTCGAAACTGTCAATGTTCTGACCGGATTTAAGTTCATCGGCGAGCATATTGGACGACTCGAAGCGCAAAAAGCAGCTGATCGCTATATTTTCGGTTTTGAAGAGAGTTACGGTTATCTGAGCGGCACTTATGTTCGCGATAAAGATGCTGTCAATGCGGCGCATTTGATCTGTGAGATGTTTGCGTACTACGCCACACAGCACATTTCACTCCTCGACAAATTGGCTGAACTCTATAAAACGTACGGATATTGCCTAAATACGTTGCATTCGTTCGAGTTCGACGGAAGTGCTGGGTTTGATAAAATGCAGTCAATTATGCGCGATTTCCGAAGCGCTCGGTTGGCTTTCGGGCCCAAACGCGTCGAAAAAGTCCTCGATTACGCACATGGTCTCGATGGACTGCCAAAGTCCGATGTAATCAAGTTCATTCTCGAAGATCATTGTTCAATTGTTGTTCGTCCTTCGGGTACTGAGCCTAAACTTAAGACTTATATTTCGGTAAGTGCAGCAGATGTTGAATTTGCTTCAAAACTTGAAAAAATCCTTTTTGAGGATCTTAAAAACACGATTTCTTAAGTTTTTTGTGGGCCCAGCCTATTCGCAGCGCGAATACGGCTGGGCTGACCGGCTATGGCGTGCGCCATACGCCGGTCTTTATCTTTCTGTGGCTGCCTAGCTCACCTAATGTATCCGCTTCAAAACAATATATATTTATCACCGCTGGGGGGCCGTCCGCCGGAAAGAATGAGAATAAGAAAAGTATAAAAATCTGTAACGAGTGCATTTCGTTACAGTTAGTGAGAATATGTTGTGGGACAGCAGTGATATTTATAAAACACTCACTCGTTGAAATTCGATCTTCAGGGCTAATCGCTTCAAAATATAAAAAAAGCGCTAATCGTATAGATTGTATGCGATTAGCGCTTTTTGTTTTAGCGGTTAGGATTATTTACCCATAGCAGCTTGGATAATAGCGTCTTTGGCAGATTGGAAGGTTACAGCGTTGATGAGAAGGTTGATGTTATCCCTATCTTGGAGGCGAACAGCAAGGTAGGCACCAACTTCTTTTTCTGTGCTGGAACTGCTGACTTTTTTGAGGATGCTGGCTGCATCGCTCGCGTAGACCGTACCGTTGCCGACATAGAATTTGACTTGCGGCATAATCGTAGAATCAAACGTGTAGTCGATTTTACTACTGACATTGGATTGAACGCGCGGTGAAAAACGCGAATCTCTCGGATTGTTTATGACCAAATTGTAACCAACGTTGGCGATTTCTTTGAGATCGGAGGAGGAGCTGAATTGCTGAAGCAGTAAATGAACGTTTTCAAAATCGTACACTCTGCTGATCAGGTATTGTGCAGCTTTAAGCTGTTTGCTGGAGAATGTCGTTTTCTTGATAATTTCTGCAGCGTCTCGGGCATAGATCCAGTTGTCACCAACATAAAGCACGATTTGATCTTGCACTTTGTCGGTGAACGTGAAGTCGATTTTTGAGGCAACGTTTTCGACGATACGCACGTTGTTAGGCATAGTCGGTTGATTCCAACCCTGCTGGGGCTGTTGTCCGTTCCAACCCTGGGGATGGTTTTGTCCATTCCAGTGGTCTTTATTGTTGTCATTGAAGCCGTAGGTTTTATTAATTTCCTGTCTAACTTCACGTTTGACGTCGTCGCGATTGATTTCTTTAACAAGCGTTTCGTGATTCTGAGGATCAGACAATCTGACCGCGAGGTAAAGGGCGATTTGACGCTGTTGATCGTTGTTGACGCGTTTGAGTACACAAGCCACATCACTTGCTGTTACGCGATCGTTGTCGTCGACGATCGATTTAACCTGATCTATCAAACTCGAATGATTGCCTCTGACATTGTAATTGAGGCGTCCACAGAGATTTTCGACATTAACCGACAAATTGGCGTTTTGATTGTTAGTATTAATATTAATACTATTATTATTCAGATGCCAGAAATTATATCCAGCCTGCATAACTTCAGCTTTTGTGTTACCATCATTGATCTGTTCGAGCATGGTATTGAAGTTGTTGGGGTCTGCCAGGCGTGTGACAAGGTGAAGTGCGATTTGACGCTGTTGATCATTGTTTTGTACGCGTTTAAGGACGCATGCAGCATCGTTCGAGTAGACAAACAAATCGCCCGAAACAATGGATTTAACTTGGACAGCAGGGCCATTTTGATTGCCGCGCGTATTGTAATTGACGCGGTCACAGAGATTATTTACGACAGACAATGTGCTATTGGCTGCGTTGCTGACAACATGATTATTACCATTATTGTGATGACCGTTATGCCCGTGCTGGTTAATCGCTTGAGCAGCTTCTTTGATTTCGTCTTTCGTTTTCTGCTTTTTAACGACATTGATCATTAAATGAACGTTTTGCGGATCATAAAGGCGCGAGGCGAGGTACACACCAATTTTTTGCTGTTGACTGTCATTAACGCGTTTGAGGATGCAGGTCGCGTCGTCCGCGCGAATGACACTATTGTCAGAAACAATGTTCTTAACCTGAACGTAAGGGCTGTCTTTTTTGTGTTTAAAATTAATGCGTCCACAGACGTTATTGATGACTTCGGCATTACTTTGAGAAGAATTGCCTAAAACAGCACGTTCGATGTTGTTACGCGTTCTACGATCTTGTACAGAATTGAGCATGTCATCGAGTTTGTCAGAATTTTTTAGGTGTGTTCCTAAATAGGTACCGATTTTTTCTTGATCGTCTGTCGATGCGACATTTTTGAGAATGCAGGCTGCATCTTTGGCCGTAATAGAACTGTTACCGTTTACGTGGCGTGTTACTTGCGCATAAATCTTGGTTTGATCAGAATAATTAATCTTTTCACAGACATCAGCAAAAGCGAGCGTCGGAAGGGCTGCTAACGACAGCATTGCGGCGGTGAACACAGGAAAACATCGAGATTTAATAAATTTTTTCATGGCGATTACTCCAAAGATGTTGAAGAATTAGGAAAAAATTGCGAGCGCATCAAAAAGAACGTCGCTCTTTTAAAGATATGTTTAGCAGATTGTGTGCCAATGTGACAAAAAATGGATGAGTTGCGAAGTTCTGGCCGTCGAAGCGTTCTACGCGTGTAAGTTCACTTATCGCCCCATGAAATAGTATAGAGCGGCGGCGCCGAGTATAATATGAAGGATAAGTATAAGAGGGACGCCGATAGTAAATTTGGGATGTTTAGTTTTGTGACGAAAGACTTTCATACCGACGAAAGCGCCAATCGATCCGCCGATTGCCGCAACACCAATGAGCGTGGCTTCTGGTGTGCGCCAAGCCTTATTTTGTGCTTTGTGTTTGTCTGCGCCGTACATAGCAAAAGCTACGATATTAATGATAGCTAGATATCCAATAATTATATAAATGGTCATGTCGTTTTGTTTGTTAATAATTGTGTACTTTCAATGCATGCGGAGAGCAAATCGTTTTTTGATCCTTATACAGGCTTTTGGGCCTAAACGTGGCCTATTTAACACAGGATGGACTGTTTGAGCACATTAATCTTTCTGTTTTGTGGGGCGAACTGTTTCTTATTTTGCCTTCGCTATTTCGCTTGCGCTCAATACGCTTGGCCGCCCTGCTATTTCGCTTGCGCTCAATACGCTGGGCGTTTTGGCTTGGTGCTTGAGCGCATAAAAAGCAATTTGCCGCGCGTATTGAAGTCGGCGTAGACGACTGAGAAGCGCGGCTCGGCGGCGTATCGTAAGATAGCCGCCGTGACAAAATGACCCAAATCGGGTATAAGCGTCCAAAGCCGCTCTGTCATATACATAATGCGGTTTTATTTATTTAGGGAGATGTAGATGTCAGTTGATCATATTATAATAGGAAAAAAAGTCATTGCTGTGGAAATACGAAACATTCCGCAGGCAGATCTCAAATTTTATGTAGAAAATCCGCGATTGTACGCCATGACTAAATCGGATGTAACGCCAGAACAGGAAGCGATTGAGGTGCATTTGGCTGAATTGGAGCATGTAGAGCAGTTAAAAGTTTCAATTGAATGCAATGGAGGCGTGATTGAGCCGCTTTATGTTCGCGACGGAGATTTAGTCGTTTTGGAGGGCAACAGCCGACTCGCAGCTTATCGTTCGCTCGCCCGTGAAAACCCTGAAAACGAGAAATGGCGCGAGATCCGATGTTGTGTTTTGCCCGAAGACATTGACGAAGAAACGGTTTTTACACTTTTGGGACAACATCATATTATAGGTCGTAAAGATTGGGAACCTTACGAACAAGCAACTTATTTATATAAAAGACAGCAAAAAACTGGTAAAACTGTTCGTGAAATGGCTGAAGAACTTGGACTTTCGACGAAACAGGCCAACAAATATATTAAAACGATCGAATTTATGATCGATCACGACGATTCTAATGAAAAGCATTTTGATTGTTACGAAAACTATTTACAAAATGCTTCTATAAAAAAAGTGCGCGAAACGGAATTGACTTTGGATGACAAAGTTGCGGATGCCGTTAAAAGTGAACAAATTAAGTCGCCTCGAGAAGTTGTAAGACAATTGCGGGACACTGCTAAAGTTGCTATTGAGGGGGATGAAGAGGCGCAACATGTTATTAGCGAAGTTGCACGAGGTAATATGGAAATACGTGATGCACACACGCAAATAGCAAATAGCGGTAAATTTGAAAACGTCGTTCAAAAATTGCGACGTTTTGACAACGATATTTGTAAAACTGGATTTCAGAGCCAGCTGGTTACGCTTACGAATACTGAAGAATTGATATCGCGCATTGATAAAATAATAGAACGTTTGCAGACGTTTAGAGCTTCACTCGAAAAAGGTCAGTCGTAAATTATGTATTAAAATTTATAGATTGGTGTTAAAAATCCCAAGAGGCGGCAACGAATCGCAATCTCTTGGGACTGCACGTTGAACATAAAAAAGAATTATATTGTTGTCGCGAACATAGTAAAAAAATACATAGCAGCTGGTTAAGTCGGAGCCATGCGCTTTCGCGCATAGCCACGGTTATACAAAACATCGGCTTCCAACCAAAAGTATTATCCACATTAACTATGGTCAGAACAATCGTACCATATTGCCTGTGGCAATATGGTCACTTGATAGAATATCTAAATTTTATCTTAGAATGATGCTCTTTCGGGTTTATTCAATAATATCAGAACGCTTATCCTTGCATATACTCATGCACCCATTCCACATGTCTGAGTTTTTATTATATGTATCATTACAGCGTCTCTCGCATTTACCGCGTGGTGAACGATAATATAAGACTTGTTCACTCCATTTTTGTCGTGCTTTGGCCTCTTGTTCATTGGCTTTTTGTCGTGCTTTGGCGTTTTGTTTACTAATTGGTTTTGCTTTTGGTAAAAATTCGTCAATATCTTTTTGAATTCTAGAGATAAAGTAGTCTTTTGATGTTATATAATCAGCGTTGAAGAAACCACGGTCGGTACAAGTTTCTTTTTTATCAAAAATACTAACTGCTGTAATAGATGTGGGGTCTTGGAAACCGTTAGTGAGAGTTTCCCAAACGAATTCTCTTACACCACAGGTGTGATAGAGAATTGATAGTTTTTCGGAATATTTGTAGTTTTCAAATGTAGTATCTGTACAACTACGTTTTATACTATCCAGATGAGAACTGTAATCTGATACTATTTCGTTATATGAATTAGTTAGATGCTCTATAAATTTTTTTGTTCTTACTATTTTCTCTGGATCAGCGTCAGGGTAATTATTCATCACTAGCGAAAGTTCAAATTCTGAAACTTCTTCTAAACTCGGCTTGTTGTACAATTGAATACAAGTTTTGATTTGTTCATAATAATTAGCAATAATTGTGGCGTCATCTGTTTCGGGTTTTAGAGAGAGGATTGTTTCAACGATATGATTCTGGTTAGAATTTTGAGCTAAAGAAATTGGAGAAAATGTATTAACTTTTTCTATAGTGAAGTCTGCTTTACTGCGATAGAGCACTAAAGAAATTTCAAAGCCATCCGCGCCCGCCGCAATAAGGTCTTTAACGACATCAGCATTGCCATTTTGTGCTGCCAGCATAATAGCTGTCGCGCCATTGTCAGTTTTAGCATTGACGTCCGCGCCCGCCGCGATAAGTTGATTAACGACATCAGCATTGCCATTTAGTGCTGCTATCATAATAGGTGTCGTGCCATTGTAAGTTTTAGCATTGACGTCCGCGCCCGCCGCGATAAGTTGATTAACGACATCAGCATTGCCATTTAGTGCTGCTATCATAATAGGTGTCGTGCCATCGTCAGTTTTAGCATTGACGTCCGCGCCCGCCGCGATAAGTTGATTAACGACATCAGCATTAACATTTTTTGCTGCTATCATGATAGCAGTAATGCCTATAATCGTTGTAGCGCCACCATCTGCTTTTGCATTTGACTTGGCATTGACGTCCGCGCCTGCCGCGATAAGTTCTTTAACGATATCAGCATTGCCATTTTGTGTTGCCAGCATAATAGCTGTCGCGCCATTGTTATCTTTGGCATTGACGTCTGCGTACGCCGCGATGAGTAATTTTACGACATCTAATGATCCATTACGAGCTGCTCGTTGAAGTGGAGTTTCGATCTCCTCTATATTGTCTTCAGAATCTGTTTTACGATTATATATTTTTTTTAAACTCGAATTGCTATTGACGTCTGCGCCCGCCGCGATGAGTAATTTTACGTCTTCTAATGATCCATTACGAACTGCTCGTTGAAGTGGAGTCTCAATTACCTCTAGTGCATACAGAGTTTTATACTTGTTTTCTGATCTCTCTTCGTCTGTTATTTTTTTTCTAAAGTTTGATTTAGCGTTGACGTCAGCACCAGCTTCGATGAGCAATTTAGTGATTTTTGGATAATTTAAGTATTCCGCCAAATATATTGGAGTAAGTTGGTATTGCTCCTCATTATACCTATAATGTATGTCTACTGGATTGTTAACATTTGCTCCAGCAGCGATAAGTTCTTTAACAATATCATCATAACCATGCTCTGTAGCAGCCGCAATAAGATTTATTTGCATTTTATCATAGGATGAATCTAATTCTTTAATCTCTGATAAACTTAATCCAAGGTAATGATCGAATCCAAGGTATTCATTGATGTTACTGCATTGCTTGATCATTGGTTTGACCTTTGTTGGGGTATGATGAATGGCTTCAGCTACTTGAGTAGCACTAATAAGTTGTACTTTTTTTTCAGTCTTTTTTTGTACAGTTTCTTCAGTCTTTTTTTGTACAGTTTTTGCATTCGTTTCTAGTGCACTTGGAAAGAGGAAGCAACTTGTGAAGTTGAGGCAAAAACCCCCTAATACTACGGGTAAAAATATTGATCTATACTTTCGCTGTATTGTACGCATGACTTTTCCTTTGCTGTTATTGCAATAATGTTTTGTTTTACAAAAGTGTTATTGTGATGATTGTAAATATATAATATCCGGTATCTAGTTGCGAAACATTTTAGAATGTTTTAGCTCGAGTCGTGCGCTTTCGCGCATAGCCCAGGGTGATGCAAAGCATCAGTTTTAAGACTTAAGTGTTTTTGCATTAATTATGCTTAGAATAGTGTAGAATTTTTAACAATGATTTACATGGGTTGCTTTTTAAACATTTTGAATAATTGCATACTTCTAACGAAAAGTTCATTGGTGTCTTCGATGTCCATATTGATGACGGGATCTAAAATTTGGGTTTTAAATTCATCATTAGCAATAATGCGAAACTCGAAATTGAAGCCGATATGAGTTAGGGTTTGTTGTAATTCTTCTATACATTTATTTAGTGATTCAACTAGCGTGGGGTTGATTTTAGGAGATGCAAAAATAACAGTTCCTTTGTTTATATTAAAATACCCATATAGGCACATTGCACTTCGAACACATTTCTTAATTATTCTAGGAATTGTGTCTTTTCCGTAATTCAATCCTGCTTCATGAAATGCTACATCGACGGCGTAAATATCTTTTATAGCTGCATTATGGAAAGAAATGCCTAGGGCATCTATTTCAGCTTGCTTAAGCATTTGTGATATTTTGGTCGTAGAAGTGTCCTTTTTTGATATGTTATAATTATGGTATTTTTGAAAATACTTATCAGTTGCCATCTTGA
The DNA here is from genome assembly GCA_045599585.1 of Myxococcota bacterium. Lineage (GTDB taxonomy): Bacteria > Myxococcota_A > Bradymonadia > UBA4248 > UBA4248 > RGIG464. The sequence continues at coordinate 17,824 of JAZRWH010000017.1, read as the reverse complement.
TTTGTTTCAGCTTGTTCTCATTTTCACGCTTCCAAGTTTGGGATGGTTTCCAATTTGTCTGGACGATTGGGCACTGTTTTTCGTGCTTGAGCCAAGAATAAAAAAGCGATTCAGCCATTTCGAGTTTCATGCAAACCTCCTGAATAATACCTTTTACACAGTATAAAAGGCATTTTTTCATAAAAAAAAAAGCTTACGTCAAGACGAAAATGTCGCTTTGTAAAATAATTTATGCATAAGACCAAGCGTGGAGCGCCTGAGGCGCTGCGTATTTTCTGTCGATGCGTTGTGCACAACGCATCGACAGAAAATACGCATTGGTGTTATTTTATGATAAAACGCTTGTGGCTCGCGTATGCTGCGTAGGCTGTTTGATGGAGGTCTGGCAATGGGAATGTATGTCAATCCAAGTGAAGCGTTGTTGAGAAGAGCTGTGAACTCGCGGATTTATGTTGATAAATCGATGCTGATTCACGAGCTTAATCAGCTGGTGAATACTGAAGATTGCTTTGTTTGCGTATCGCGTGCGCGCCGCTTCGGTAAATCAATGGCGGGCAGTATGATTGCTGCCTATTACAGCAAACTCGCGAATTCGCGCCCTATTTTTGAAAAGCTCAAGATTGCACAGTCCTCCGATTTTGAGACATATCTCAATCAATTCAACGTCATTTATATTGATGTTAATGCGTGCTTTTCGTCTTCAACAGGCAATGAGGACATTGTGCCGTTATTTACGGCAAACGTGCGTGAAGAACTTCAGGAACAATTTCCAGATTGTGGTATTAAAGATAATGATGCGCTCGATAAATGTATATCGAGAATTTTTTCAAAAACTGGCGAGCAATTTATTCTGATTCTCGATGAATACGATGTTTTAGTTCGCGAAAAAGTGAACGATACGATTTTTAAATCTTATCTTCGCTTTTTGAATGCGATGTTTAAGAATAGCGTACTTGCTCCAGCATTTGCGCTCGTCTATTTGACGGGTATTTTGCCGATTGTACGTGATAAGATTCAATCAAAACTTAATATATTTCGTGAATATACGATGATCGAGGCGGATCAATTTACGCCCTATATTGGATTTAGTGAGGATGAAGTTAAATCGTTATGCCAAGCGCACGATATGAGTTTTCGCGAATGCAAGCGTTGGTATGATGGTTATAAGCTCTATGGTCATAGTTTTTATAATCCATGTTCTGTTGTGAATGCCATGGTTTCTCATCGTTATGGCAGTTTTTGGACGCAGACGGGCTCATATGAGACTCTAAAACAATATATCTTAATGAATTTTGAGGGCATTCGTGATGATGTATTGGAGATGATCGCTGGTGGAAGCGTAAGCGTGAATGTCTCGAGCTACTTGAATACGATGACCGATTTTCATACCAAAGACGATGTTTTTACTTATCTCATTCACCTTGGTTATCTTGGCTATGATCAAAAGCGCCAACAATGTTTTATTCCAAATCAAGAAATACGCCAGGAATGGATTAATTCTATTCAAACAAGTCCGGATTATGCCCAGGCGCTTCGCATTGTAAATCATTCCAAACAATTGTTAGATCTCACGATCAATGGAGACGAAAAAGCCGTGGCACAGGCCATGAACGACGCCCACGCAGAACTCGTATCGAATTTACAATATAATAACGAAGGTTGCTTTCAGAGCGTGATTCGCTTTGCCTATTTTTACGCTAACACGCGTTATACTGTGATTTCAGAGTTGCCATCGGGCAAGGGATACGCAGATATTGCATTTATCCCCTATATTCCTAATACGCCTGCAATGATCGTCGAGTTAAAGCGCAATAGTTCTACCGAAACGGCATTGACGCAGATTGCAAATAAACAATATGATAAAGCACTTGAACATTATCAGGGAGAGTTATTATTTGTTGCAGTGAATTATGACGAAAAGACAAAAGAACATACGTGTAAAATTCAACGGTTTATGAAATAAATATCACAAATCATTGCTGTCCCACAACACATTTTCATTCATTGCAACGAAATGCGTTCGTTATAGAAATTAATTCTTATTTCATCCTCATTTTGTTCTGCCCGCTGCTTGCCTTCGGCTTCGCGACGCAGGCGATTTAACAGTACTCTAAGTCTTTTTCATGATTAGAAACGACTATATATCGATAAAACAAAGCTACTGTAGAGTTATCCGAGTATTTTATGATAATTTTGTAGGACAGCAGTGGGCCGGCGTATTGACCGAACGTTTATTGAATATATAAATTAGAATTACCCATAAAAAAACGTGTTGTATAAAGTGTAATTCTAAGAAGCTTAAGTGAGGGAGAAGCCGAGCCGCGTGCCGCGTATCGCCGTGAGGCGATAGCGGTCGCTCAAAAAATATAAAAAGAATTGTATAAAAGCATCATGAGGGATGCAATTATACTTCGAGGAAACGCGCGACGATTGTGCGTTTGCCGGCAGTTTTGAATTCCACGACGGCTTTGATATCGCGGCCTGAGCCCGAAAGCTCGCGAACGATGCCTGTGCCATGGACGATATGTTTGACAATGGAGCCGACGGAGATGGTGCGGCCATTTTTGGATGTGGCGCGGACGTCTGCGGATTGAGTGGCGACGCGGTGGTAGTCTTCTTCGACTTTGCGGACGGCTTGGAGAATGTCGGCGTCGATCTGGATCGAGGGCTCTTCGAAGCTGGCTTCGGGGAGGTCGTAGCGCATGGCGTCGTCATTTTTAGACTGTTTTGGAGCGCGTTTGCGCGACCAATCGAGGCTGGCGGATTTTGGGGATATGAAGAGGGGATCTTCTTCTTGTTCCCATTTGACGTTGGATTTGTCTTTGGGGAGCATTTCATTGAGGAAGGGACTAGGCGTTGTGTTGAAGAACTCGTTGCCCTGTCCTGCCATCATTTCGGGGTAGGAGATGAAGAGGCGTTTACGCGCGCGCGTCATGCCGACGTACATGAGTCGGCGTTCTTCTTCGGTATTATCGACGCCATCTTTGGGTGGAAGCGGAATGCCGCGGTCTGCAGCGCCAACGATAAAGACGGTATTAAATTCCAAGCCTTTTGAGCTGTGGAGTGTCATGAGTTTGACGGTGTCGCTGACGTCGTTATCTTCGGGGTGAACGATCGAAATTTCTTCGAGGAAACCAGCGAGGTTATTGGGTTTTTCGCGTTGGAAGTCGTCGAGGAGTGCAAGGAAGAACTGGACGCGTTCGAGGGCTTCTTCGTAGGGTTGAGCTTTTTGTTCGCAGGCTTTTTTGAGAAAATCGAGGTATTTTGTTTCGCTGAGAATTGCTTCGAGGGTGAGTTTTGGGGGAGTCGTTTGCCAATCGCTGACGCGGTTGAGCAAGTCGAGGAATTTTTTGCAACCATCGACAAATTTGGCGCCGCCTCGCGGGACGACGCATTTTTTGGAAACGATATCTGAGAGTAACGCGTGTAAGCATTCTTCGCGCGGTACGCCGAATTGTTCCTTTTCTTCGAGGAGGACGAGGAGTTTTTCGACAGATTTTTCGCCGATATTGCGTGCGGGTTTATTAATGATGCGTGCGAAAGAGATGCGGTCGAGTGGATTTACGAGTAGTCGTAGATAGGCGAGTAGATCCGCGATTTCTTCGCGTTCGTAGAAGCCCGTACCGCCGACGATGATGTAGGGCACACCTTGTTGTGCGCAGGCTTGTTCGAGGAGTGAGGAGCGGCTATTGACGCGAAATAGGACAGCAAAGTCTTGCCACGCGAGGTCTTTTTGCTTACGGAGTGCGCGAATCTTCGAAACGACGATGGAAGCTTCGGATTTCATCGTCGAAGCTTTAAAACAGCGTACGGGTTCACCGCCTTCGGTCGAGGTCCAGAGGGTTTTATCGTTACGGTCGAGGTTGTGAGCAATGAGCGAAGAAGCGCAGGCGAGAATCGGTTTTGTAGAGCGGTAATTCTGCTCAAGTTTGTAGACAGAGCAAGCACCGAACATGGATTCGAAGCGCAGGATGGCCGTGTTGTCAGCGCCACGCCAGCCGTAGATCGATTGATCATCGTCACCGACGGCCGTGAGGTGAGTATCTGGACCGCAAAGCAGTTTGAGAATTTCGATTTGATACATATTTGTATCCTGAAATTCGTCGACGAGCACGTGTCTGTAATGTGCGCGGAAAGCTTCTCGGACGTCATCGCATTCGGTGAGAACACGGTACGTGAGCTTAAGCATGTCTGCAAAGTCGATGGCATTATTATCGCGGAGACCCTGATCGTAAAGCTCGTAAAGCGAAGCCATAACAGAGAGATCGGCTCGATTTTTAGCGTTATCAGCTTCGAGTCTTTCGTCGAGGATATCTTTGGCAGACTTGCCTGTATCTTTGTAGACGCCGATTTTTTTGCAAAGTCGTTTAGGCGTCCAGTAATCAGGGTGACCGAGCTGTTCTTTGAAGGAATGCGTTTCGTAGATGCGTTTAACGAGGGATTCCTGTTGACCGGTATCGAAGATAGAAAAAGAGGGCTGCAAACCGACGCGTACGGCGTATCTTCGTAGGAAGAGCAAACCGAAGCGGTGGAAGGTCATCAGTTTAACGCCGGAGTCTTCGCCAAGAAGCTGCTCCGTACGCGTTTTCATTTCGAGTGCGGCTTTATTGGTAAAAGTAAACGCAAGAATACGGTGTGGATCAACGCCAGAATGAGTAATAAGCCAGGCAATTCGATAAGTGAGAACGCGGGTTTTTCCGCTTCCAGCACCAGCGAGTATGAGGCAGTGATCATGACCCTCGTGGGTCGTAGCCTCGAGCTGACATGGGTTAAGAGAGGATAAGTCGAGGTTCATAGTCACATCCGTGTGCAAAAGATAAAAAAAAAGGGAAAACCCGAAAGGATTTTCCCTAATGCCGGGAGCGGGACTCGAACCCGCACACTCGGTAAGAATAGAAGATTTTAAGTCTCCTGCGTCTACCAATTTCGCCATCCCGGCAGCGTTAAGAAGTTTCTACTTGGAAGCTTCTTTTTGCGATGCGCCTTTTAAGTTAAACCAACGACAGAGTCAAGCAAAAATCACGTACCGACTGAATTAAATCCTAAGCGGAGGATCTTCACAAACGAAATCAAACGATGTGAGGTAGCTTGCGAGTGCAAAACGGGCATTGAGCGGAATGTCATCGGTATTAAAGATGAGCGCGCCGAGGGCGGTGAAAGGCACCTCGAGTTGTTTGCCACCTTTGGCCGAGACATCGACATCCTTGATGGATGGCTCAAGGGTAAGTCTGCGTTTTGAACTTCGATGGACGTGCCACATGTTTGAATCGGCGGTCTTATCGTCGTTGCTGAATCTCATTTCAAAAGAAGCCGTCGCGGTACTTACGATGGCTTCTCCGCTTTTTTGGCAGGCAATCGTGATTTTGTTGCCTGACTCCGTGCCATTGGTGATCGGAACAAACGTGATGAGTCCTGCGCGATTAACGACGTTCGCTACAATGACGCCGTCATCCCTCAAAACTGTTCGCTTGTCTTTTCGTCGGGTGCTCGCTTTTAGACGTGCTCCAAAACCAGTCTTCAGAATCAACGCGTTTCCATGATCAATCAACGACCACTTCGATTCGTTGATATGTACTGGACGGTAATGTATGCGTTCCGAATCCGAAACCAAGGCCTGTTCTAGCGCAGAAGGTTGGCTGTCGTTTTCGATGGGCATGCAGCCCATGAGCATCAGACAAAATGTCATACATGTGAAGAAAACACGTTTCATAATCAAACCGAATTACCAAAGTGAAATGCGCTGCTTATCGTCAAGAGACACACATACAGCCAAACGCAATAGGCGCTGGGTTCTATTCCTGCGCCAAACGCGATTAGCTGACGCTAATGCTGTTGTCGTCGCAGATCTGCTGCAGTAAGCCATTGACAAAGTTACGGCTTTTGTCAGAGCCAAACACTTTGGAAAGCTCAATCGCCTCATTAATGAAAACACAGGGCTGAGACTCTTTAGCATGCGTGATTTCAAAAGTCGCAATACGAATGATGTTCAGGTCAATGATGGACATACGCGAAATACGCCACTTTTTGCTCGAATTCTGAATGAGCTCATCAATCGAATCACGCACAGGCATAAGCTGCGTAATGAACTTACGGGCTTCGTTGAGCGCAAAACGAGCTCGCGGCGAAAGCGAACCGTCAGCGTTGACGAAGTCTTCAAGCGGAAACACGTCGACAAAAAATTCATCATTCGTTGCAGACGGTTTGATCAGAGCTTCGACCTCTTGGATCGCTTCTTCGGGGGTGTGAAGCTTGCGATAGTTCATCAGATACAAGGCTGCTAAAACGAGCGAACGTACCGTTTTGCGAATCTTCGTACGCTGACCGGCAATGATCTGCGTCGCGTTTTTAGTCGCACCTCTAAAGGTTTCGTTTAAGCCCATAGTCACGCGAGCGATCGCGTCTTCACTGAGCTGGGCCGAGGGCGAGCGAAGGGCAGACAGAAAATCGCGAATGAGTACTTTGAGCGTCGCTTCACGCCACGGATAAATTTCGTAAGCTTGGCCGTGCGTCAAATTGAGGACATCGTTGACTACTTCGTTGGGAATGTCTTCGTACGGCGCGCGCGCTAAGGCCAACGCTTCCGCGGCTTTGATGTCGGCAAGCGGAAAAACTTCAAGAAGAAGTGCTTTGAGCTGAACAATGTCCTGATTGGGTTCGTATTTAAGGGCATAAAGCCAACTTGCCGCTGCACTGCGCGTCTGTGAAAAAACTTCATCAGGAAGCTCAATCAAGCGTTTAGGGGCTGTTTGTTTTTTCGTCATAAGAATAGATCCTGAGATTTAGATTTGTGAAAAGAGGTCGGCCATTTCGACAGCTGCAAGTGCCGCTTCGCTGCCTTTGTTTCCGGCTTTGGTGCCAGAACGTTGGATCGCTTGATCGAGCGTTTCGGCTGTAATGACGCCGTAGGCCACGGGAATGCCGTACTCCAATGCTGTTTGGGCTATTCCTTTCGTGCACTCTGACGATATGTAATCAAAATGCGGCGTATCGCCTCGGATGAGGCATCCAAGACAAATAATGGCATCACACTCGCCCTTGGCTGCTACTTTTTTGGCTAAAACGGGGATCTCAAAACAACCGGGGGCCTTGTAAATGTGGACGGTTTCGGTATCGCCACCGTGACGGCGAATCGTATCAAGGGCGCCCTCAAGAAGACGGTCGGTCAAAAAACTGTTGAACCGCGTAACGATTATCGCAAACTTGCGGCCATTGGCATTGAGCATTCCTTCGTGAATAACTGGCATTGTGCGGTGTCCTTATTTAATGGATACAGAGCTCTCACTCTGTGTCATGTGGATCGATGAAAAACGCTGCGTTGAAACTGCAATTTTGTACAGCTCAAAGCCTTAGCGCTGCATTCCCATTACATAATAATGATGAATGGCGAAATTTTATATTGTTTTTTCTCTCTTAAAAGCGCGCTTTTAGTTGTCAAGCGGTTGGGTCGCTTTGATGTGCAAACCAAACCCTTCGAGCGCCGACACTTTTTTGGGATTGTTCGTCAAAAGCGTCATATCAGAAACGCCAAGGGCGCGTAAGCATTGCGCACCTGTGCCGTAAAAACGGAGATGGGGCGGGATCTTGTTGATGGCTTCTTCGTCTTCAATGGGTTGGCAGCCCTGATCAATCGCCTGTTCAAGCGCATTGGCCGACTCTTTGGCGATATATAAAAGGATACCACAGCCATTGGCGCGGATCTTCTCGAGCGCCGAAACAACCGAGTTGCCTGAATCGTCAAGTGCCAAAGCATCGACCCACAATGCACCTGAGTGAACGCGGACAAGAGGCGTTTTGCCTTCGGTGTGCGTTTTGTCCCAGCCGTACGAAAGCGCTAAGTTCGTGGTTCCATCAACGGTCGATTTGAAAACGTGGGCCGTAAATCCTGCCGCAATGCCTTTGGTCAGTTTGTCCTCACGGATACATTCGACGAGCGATTCGCTGCGCAAACGGTACTCAATGATGTCGGCGATGGTGACGATTGGCATGTCGTGAACCTGCGAAAAAACTTCGAGATCAGGCATGCGCGCCATCGTACCGTCGTCTTTCATAATTTCACAAATAACACCAGAAGGCACTTTGCATCCGCAGAGTTTGGCAAGGTCAACGCTGCCCTCGGTTTGGCCGACGCGGACAAGTACACCGCCAGGACGCGCACTGATCGGGAAAATGTGGCCTGGGCGAGCTAGGTCTTCGGGCTTGCAGTCTGGGGATACCGCCGTACGGATCGTCGTCGCACGATCGGCTGCACTGATGCCCGTCGTGACACCGCGCGCTGCTTCAATGCTCACATGAAAACCCGTGTGGAAACGACTCGTGTTGTTCGCTACTTGCGGCTCGACATTCAGTTCGCGAAGCCTTTCTTGCGTCATGGTCACACAGATGAGACCACAACCAAAATGAGCCATAAAATTGATGTCTTTGGGCTCGCAGTACTCCGCGAGCATGCATAAATCACCTTCGTTTTCGCGATGTTCGTCGTCAACGAGGATGATCATTTTTCCCTGTTTGAGGACTTCGATGGCGTCTTCAATCTTAGTAAGCATAGTATTTTCCGAAAATAGGTCGGGCGCGCGTCTGTTTGTGCGACCCGGGATCGCGGAAAATTCACAACTAAAGGCGCGCAAAGCAGTTTGGACCGCTCCGACTGAATATTAAAGTCCTAAAAAGCCGGCATCACGAAGCGTTTCCATCGTTACCGAACTTTCACGTGTCGATATATCACCACTTGACGATTGCGCGCAAGAAAGCAGTTTTTGCACGTATTTCCCTAAGACGTCTGTCTCTAGGTTCACAATGCGCCCCACTTTGTAAAAATCACGCGTGAGCACTGACTGAGAATGCGGAATCAACATGATGTCAAACGTCTCCTCCGAAACGCGGTTGACAGTCAGTGAGGCGCCGTCGATCGCAATGGAACCCTTTTCAACGACAAGTTTCAACAGCTCTTTGGATGCCGCATACGTGATGCACAGCGATTCACCACTCGGTACGACGCGCAATACACGTCCCGTGCCGTCCACATGTCCCGAGACAATGTGCCCCCCCAAACGATCGCCTACGCGCAAGGCTCGCTCTAAATTCACTTTTTCGCCCGGTTGCAACGCGCCCAAATTGGTCCGCGCCAGCGTTTCGCTCGATGCATCACACTCAAAATACCCTTCGCCATACGACGTCACCGTCAGACACACGCCATTCACCGCAATGCTCTCGCCCAACTCTAACCCCTCAAATTTGCACTCTATCCCTAAATGTTCGCCCTGGGCTTTGGCGATGTGTCTCTTAAGCGTGCCTGTCATTTGTATGAGTCCGGTAAACATCTTCGTGGGTTTCCTTTGGGCTTGGATCGGTGGGTGAGGATGGGCCGTGCTATGCCTTCGGCATACGCCCGGCCAGCGCCGCTATTTCGCGTTGCTCAATACGCGTCGCTTTCGGCAGCTATGGCGCTCGCGCCATACGCGCCTCTATAGTCCATTTTGAGCACATGGCAATTAAAGAAACGTATGACACCTTCGTGTACTGCTCGATCTGAGCGTTACGCAATTTAGCGTCTTCGCGCTCCGATTGAAGAATGAGCATTACGCATTCTTGAATTTTGGTTCTAGGATTGAAGAATGAGCATTACGCATTCTTGAATTTTGGTTCTAGGATTGAAGAATGAGCATTACGCATTCTTCAATTTTGGTTTTGGGATTGAAGAATGCGTAACAGCATTCATGAATTTTAGCTTTAGGATTGAAGAATGAGTAACAGCATTCTTCAATTTTGGTTTTAGGATTGAAGAATGAGCATTACGCATTCATGAATTTTGGTTTTAGGATTGAAGAATGAGCAATCGCATTTCTAAGCATGAAAAAGACCTAGGATTACTGTTAAATCGCCTGCGTCGCGAAGCCGAAGGCAAGCAGCGGGCGCACCAGACGAGCGGGCGCGCATGTTGAAGACGAAGTCAAGTTCGCGCCCGCCGATGAGCGAATTAAATCCATCCCCATGCCCTGCATACACCATTGCTCTGGCACGCGTGCAGCATGTCTGAACAAAGTGAGTTCTGCACGCGCGACAAAAGAGCGCGGGGATTCCAAAGGGGCGTCCGCGATACGACGCCCCTTTGGGCCGTCCGCAGGACAAAATGAGAATAAGAAAAGTCTAAAATTCTGTAACGAGCGCATTTCGTTACAGTTAATGAGAATATGTTGTGGGACAGCAGTGGTTGGGATTGAAGAATGCGTTTTACTCATACATCAATCTGGAATTGAGAATTGAAGAATGCGTTTTACTCATACATCAATCTGAATGTGAGAATTGAAGAATGCTTGTTATGCATACATCAATCTGGAATTGAGAATTGAAGAATGCGTTTTACTCATACATCAATCTAGGCGTGTGGATTGAAGAATGCGTACTCTGAAAGAGATTTTAGATTACTGTTATATCGCACGCGTCTCGAAGCCAAAAGCGAGCAGCGGGCACACCATGCAAGAGGGCGCGCATGCTAAAGGCGAAGTCAAGTTCGCGCCCGCCGATAAACGCTTCCTATTTTGAGAGCGTTTAAACACAGTTCGAAGAAACGACGAAACTCCTTGAGGGCTGTAACCGATAGGAGTGAGGAAGTTGACGAAGAAATGTGTCAAAAGCTCTCAAAAGAATGCGGGATTCCAAAGAAGATCAGTCCGCTAGACAGAATAGCGAAAAGTAAAAAAAAGGCTCTTCAAAGAAGAGCCTTTAAGTACCGAGGATCGGAATCGAACCGATATGAAGTTGCCCTCGCCAGATTTTGAGTCTGGTGCGTCTACCAATTCCGCCACCCCGGCGAACGAGGGTGGCTTTTAAACCAAAACAGGATTGACGTCAAACGTATTTTGAAAAAAAATATCAGTTATTGTTACAACTCAACCAAGGTGCCCGCGCGGGCAAAAAAATGGGGAGGAGATGTCACCTGCCCCGCCCGGCTCGCCTATGGCTTCGACGGACAAGGTTATTCAAGTCAGCTGCTGTCCAGCCGCGTGAGCATACGAGCACCTGTGCGCAAAAAATATAACAGCACCGAACTTCGAACGCTACGCGTTCATGCGCTCACCAGTATTTCTTTATGACATATGCCTCAACTGAGCAGTAACAACATAGAAAAGGCAAAAAAAAAGGCTCTTCAAAGAAGAGCCTTTAAGTACCGAGGATCGGAATCGAACCGATATGAAGTTGCCCTCGCCAGATTTTGAGTCTGGTGCGTCTACCAATTCCGCCACCCCGGCGAACGAGGATGGCTTCTACGCTTCAAAGTAATTCTCGTCAAGTTTTTTTTTATGCTAGGTGATATTTTCAGCGAGTAGATTGGAAAGCGCCTGTTCTTCACCGACAACCCATAAACGACAGCCACATTCAAAGACGGTATCCGCTTTGAGGTTCATCTCAACGCGTTCCGAGACTTCAAGACCAATGACGAGGCATTTATTCTTACTGCCAATATCACTGTCGCGAAGTGTTTTGCCTGCAAGTGCCGAACTTTCGTTAATCGGCACTGTGATACAACGCAAACTAGCGTCATCGGTACGTCGTTCGGCCAGATTGTTTGTAAAACTACTCATCGACTCGATGTGCAGCTTTTTGTGCGAAACGCCGTAAGGTTCTCGTTCCAAGACTTTAAATGCTTCCCGTTTGCCGACGATATAAATCGTATCTTCTAGGCAAATGACGGTATCACCAGCAGGAATGTTGATCGCCTGGTCACCACGCTCAATACGAATGATAAACAGCTCTAATTGTGCACGCAGATTAAGATCCCTAAGCGTTTGATCTAAAAACTTCGAATCTTCATCTACTTTGAAGTGAGCAACCGAAAAATCTTCAGACAACCAAGCTCCTTCCTGAATATTCGAGAGACTTTTCAGTTCATCCCCCGTACGCGAACGAATGGCGTTATGCTCGGCAGCTTCAGCCTCGTTGTAGTTAAACAGGAATTGACGCTCAAGGCGGAGGTAGTTCGTCAAAACGCCTTTGAAATAAACGACGACACCAAACATGGCAGCTGCGACTAACGCATTGACATACCAAGGACAAGGAGAACTCACCGTTACGGTGTAGGCAACAAAGCCTGCAACAATTAGAAGCCGAACAATCTGAAGCGTCTTAAGCAAATGCGCCTGATTCCCCTTGAGCAAAACCACAAAAAAAGCGTGTTGCATGTTGTCCTTGCGAATCACAAGTGCGCTCAAGAACGGAAGCATGCACAAACACATCACGCCAAACATGATCGTCTCACTCGTAAACGTAGCTAGGCTCGCGCTTAAAGACAATTGTTCGACAAAGATTCGCGCTAAAAAGGGACAGGCATGCGGATTAATGAATCCCGAAAAGAGCGACATAATGCCGATGAGCAAAACGGCGTGAATAAAGGTCTCAAAAGCAAATTGCTTAATGAGAACACTTCGGCGATTGCTTGTTTTGTGGGCTGATACATCCTCTTTGTGCTCCGAGGCGCTGAGCATTTTTTGGGGAAGCCATTTTTCGAGCTTTTTAGTCACCGGATCAGCCAATTTAAGCATGTTCGGCATGGTGATCGTCGTAATAACGCACACCACAATCACAACGGGATAGACGTATTCTTCGAAAACGCCTTTTGAGATACCGAGTCCAGCAATAATAAACGAGAACTCACCGATGTTTCCGAAGCTCAAACCAGCATGAACCGAATCATCCAAGCTATGTTTGGTCAAAAGGAGCGAGCACATGGCCATGATTGGCTGAACGACAATAACAATGACCATACAGAGCAAGATCGTTCCCCAATAATCCAAAATGACCGTAGGATCTGCCAACATACCGACCGAAACAAAAAAGATGGCGCCGAAAAGATTTTTAATCGGCTGCATTAAAGTTTCGATTCGATGTGCCTGAGGCGTCGTACCGAGAATCGCACCGATGACGAAAGCACCGAGTGCCGTCGATAAGCCCGAAGTGTCAGCCAAAAGCACCATGCCAAGGCAGAGCGCCAAAGCCAAGACCAGCAAAAGTTCGTCGGTTAGATGTTTTTTGAGTTTACGCAAAAGCGTAGGCACCAAAAAGATGCCGCCCAAAAACCAGATCGCCATAAAAAAGATGACTCGCGCAATCGACTTCGTGACTTCTGTCGCCAGCGATTCATTTTGGCTCAACGCGATCATTGGCAATACGACCATCAAGAGGATGGCAACGATGTCTTCGACGACTTCAACCCCATAGACGATATGGGTAAACGGCTTACCTTTTAGATTGAGTTCTTCGAATGCCTTAACGGCAACCATCGTCGAAGAGATGGCGAGCATGCCGCCCATAAAAATACATTGTGTCGTACTCCAATCGAGCACCAAACCGACGCCAAGACTTGTGAGCATGATGCCAAACAGAATCGCAAACGCAGTGACTGCACCGGTTTTGCCAACTTTTAGCAAACTCTTAAAATTAAATTCGAGGCCTAAGGCAAAAAGAAGAAAGATGACACCGATCTCGGACCACGTTTGAATATTGGCATTGTCCGTGACCGATGGAAGAAGCGAAATTTTAGGCCCAGTAATCAAACCAGCCACGAGGTAGCCGACGATGACAGGCAATTTGGTTAGTTTGCATAAAATAGATGTACAGCCTGCCGCGATCAAGATCAGCGCAAGGTCTGCTATAAGAGGATATTCTTCCATGATAACAAAATACTTATACGTGCGAGCGAGACCAAGGATCGTTTCACTTAGCATTAACGCGACAGCCTCGCTTTCGCTGTAAAAACGAAAACAGCCCGGCTATTTTGGGGGGCCGGGCTGTTTTAGCAAAACTTTAAACGTTATGCGATGCAGACGCGTTTTTTATAAGCTTCGTGTTCAGCCTCAGCCTGCTCGTGCATAGTCGTTGTACGAATCTGGAACTCCACCCTCCTTCCATCGATATTATTGACCACGTGAATACTTTGATAGCCAGAAGGCTTAGGTGAAACAATATAGTTTTTGAGTGTACCAGGAATGACCTCATATTGACTACAGACGACGTTGAGGCATCGGTAGACGTCCAGTTCATTTTCAACGACGATGCGCATACCATAAAGATCGTTGAGTTGTTCGACATCATCCAGTCCGCGTCGACGGACTTTTTCGGAAGCACTTTCGAGAGATTTAACGCGATTATAGACGGCAGCATGTCGTATTTCAGCTTTTTTAAGTATAGCCGAGACCTCAACAGCGCGTTCACCGAGCCAGGCGCTTCGATTGGCCTGAGCCATGCGCGAAGCATTTTGCTGGCTATTTTCAGTACTGGTTTTACCTTGCGCGAGGCGTTGATCAAGCGAGGCAAAGCCATTTGCGATTCCCGAGAGGACAAAAAACAGCAAGACGCCGAGTAAAACGACAAACTGACGCGCGGCCTCAGTCACGGGATGAGATTCGGAAAACCGTTTGATCTGATTCATAATGACGTTCGTTCCTCCACTGAGCAGAAGGTGCTGATAGCACCGTTGAGTACATACTCAAACAAGCAGCCCCGGCAAGCTATTCCAGAACGAGCGAGGAACATCGACACGCATTTTCTTCAGTCAAGCGTCCTAAGTCCTTCCATTTATCCTCAAATTCAGGTAACAATAGAGCGCAGTGCCACAGCTGTGGCAATAAACTAGGATTGATATTACAGATTTGGAGAAAGCAATGAAACGTGGAACCCTCATAATGATGTTATTCCTGTTCGTTTGTGCTCTCGTGAGCCAGCTCACCGCATGTGCGGCTGATGAATCCACATCCTCTAGCAAAGTTTCAAATCCCAACTATTGGGATAAAAAGAAAGGCGATTGTGACGCCGTATTAACGATGCCTCATGCATACACGCTTGCCCAGATCACGCAATGCACGAAGCTTTGGGAAATGTATCGCTACGTCGATGATATTCAGCTTAAAGAGCGTTCGATGTACGCTGTAGCTTTTAGCCAAGTAAGCCATACAGCTCGAGATGCGTACGATCGCGCCATTGCAGACGCTGCGCTAGCGCGAATCTGCATTCCCCGCCATCCCATCGACTCAGAAGGCAATATTCGCGAGAGCATTCCTGATTCTCTCGATTGCCGTAGTATCCCTGGCGGTGTTCCTGGCGGCGTATCCATGGCGAGCAGCAACCCGTTTCTCCGAATCAAAAGCACTGTTCCGGTCGAGGAACCTACGCCCTCCGAGAGCAAAACCGCTTCAGCAGCGTACAAAAAAGCCATCAAAACGCGTAAAACAAGTGCCAGCCGTGCCATTCCTCAATACCGCGAAGTACTCGATTCCTATCCTTTCCATGTAGGCGCTAAATACGACCTTGCGTGTGCCCTCGCTGTCACAGGCGACGAACGCGGTGCCCTTAAAGAACTTGAAGAACTCTACTCATGGGATGATGCCGAAGCTGAACTCAAACTCGAAAAAGCCCGTACGGACGAAGATTTTGAGAGCATTCGCGACAATCCTAACTTCAAACTTCTCACGGGTTACGTCAGTATTGCCATCATCAACGGCGCTGGCGCTGTCGGCGAACCGACAATTGCTGCTATGAAAAAGAAGCTTGAATCCAAGAATTACGCCATCGCTACCATGGGTAAAAGCAGTCGTCCCGAACTCGTTCCCGTCATCTGGTACCGTGAAGGGTTCGAAGATTACGCGAACAAGATTAAAGACGTCCTTGGACAGCGTAAAACAGCCGTTAAGCTTCTGACCAAACCGACAGCAAACAACAACGATGTTGTCGTTGTTTGGGGACAACCCGAAGCGAGCAACCTCGGCGTCGCTCAAAGCGCACCTGTCGTTCAAGGTAAACGCGCAACTGGCAGCGACAGCAAAATCAACGATTTGCTTGATGGTGTCGATGAAGCTACAAGCACAGTCGATCGTGCCAACAGTGCCGCCGACAAAGTTACATCTCTCCCTGGTAGCTTCTAATCTCACTTACTAGTTTCTGAGGCGCGTTTCGACGCGCCTTTTTTATGTCCATCTTCTACACTCTATTAGGTTTGTTATGAAACGTCTTCTTTTTCCTTTACTAGCTTCACTCCTCCTCGTCGCATGTTCCCCTTCCGAAACGCGTACGACCAACGAAAATAATGCTGTCGACACAAAAGCAAACGCTCAAAAAGCTGACGCGCCTGCGGCTGCTGACGCTCAAAAAGCTGACGCGCCTGCGGCTATTTCTGAAGCCGAACTCGTGAAAAAACTTATCGACCCCAGTGCCCTCAACGAAACTGCGCCTGTCAAATTCACCATCCTCGTCAAAACTACTAAAGGCGACATGCGCTTCGAAATGGATCGCTCTTGGGCTCCCAAAGGTGTTGACCGTTTCTACAACCTCGCCAAAAACGGCTTTTATGATGATATTGGTCTCTTCCGTATGGCCCAAGGCTTCGTCATTCAATTCGGCATCCACGGTAAACCTATCCTCAACGATGTTTGGCGCGAAGCTCGTATCTCGGACGATCCCGTCACACAACACAATGCTGAAGGAACAATTACCTTCGCAACTTCAGGTCCCAACTCCCGAACGACCCAAGTTTTCATTAACCTCGGTAACAACACATTCCTTGACTCCAAGGGATTCTCACCAATCGGCAAAATTATCTCGGGTCAAGATGTTCTTGAAAAACTTAATTTCGAGTACGGCGAACGTCCAAATCAGATGAAAATTCAGACCGAAGGCAACGCCTACTTAAAAGCACAGTTCCCAAACCTCGACTACATCATTTCTATGACTGTCGAAGAATAATTTTGGCTTAGTTGTCCTACCATTAAGTCTCTGACTGCAAGCCCAAATGTATACCCGCTGATATATCCTTTGCATTAGGAAAAGGATGTATCAGAAATTGCGCATTCGTAAATGAGATTTAGTTGGAAGCTTTGTAAATTTATACAGATTGCGTAAAACATAAAACCGGTAGCTTTAAATACTACCGGTTTTTTTATTTATACAAAACCTAAGTTTCTTCCGTTTTGGCACAAGCATTTTTGGGTGAAAAGATTAGAATAACAATTCCCCACACTAAGCTCACTAATCCATAAAACAAATAAATGAATTCTATTTTAGCACGATAAGCGATCATTGCCACCTGGGGATCATTGGGATTAACTTTAATCAAAAGATTCTGCCCAGTTTTGCAATAATCAATGCAGGGTTCAAGTTGATCATGCTTATAAGTCACATCATTGTACTGATACTCAACCTTGGGGTAATAACCATCCCAAAGATCCTGTTGGTCTGCACTATAAATCTTTGCTTGAACTTCCTCTGTACATTGTTCAGTCATATCTGCTCTATTGACATAAATCTTAGCGGCATAAATCATAAAACAGCAGGCAATAAGCAGCACGATTATTCCAAAACTCATACATATTGGATTTGGAAATCCAGAATTTCGTTTTTTACCGGGGTGTAAGATTATTGCAAGTACAGCTACGATTATTATTATTGCAAAACCAACGGGAAACACCCATGCTAAAGAATTATTGGCATACCCTCGATGAATGGCATTCGGATTGATAAGTATTGGAATAATATCTCCAATTTTGCACACACCATCACATTCTTCTATTTCTGGATGTTTAAGTTTTACCAATTCGTTATTATATTGAAATTCAACAACGGGATTATAATGCGGCTGCCCTTTATATTCCGTGATCTTGACTTTTTTTACAGTAGCCGGTACTTCAACCAAGTCTCCCGACAGATAGCGTCCACACGAGTTCGCAAAATCGAAAAAACTAAAAAAGCCATTGGAATTCCGGTAAGATGAATTTGCTGAAACTCTCATCGAGACAGGAGGAACCAATGGCGAGAGTAATAAATAGGACAGAACTTCTTGAAT
>JAZRWH010000016.1:0-51756 GCA_045599585.1 Myxococcota bacterium | reverse complement strand
TTTTATACTTTTCTTATTCTCATTCTGTCCGGCGGACGGCCCAAAGGGGCGTCGTATCGCGGACGCCTCTTTGGAATCCCCGCGCTCTTTTGTCGCGCGTGCAGTACTTACTGCGTTCAAATGAGCTGCACGCACCTTCTTTTGAGAGCTTTTGATACATTTCTTCGTCAACTTCCTCAATCCTTTTGGTTACAGCCTAATGGCTGCGCCCTCAAGGATTTTCGTTGTTTCCTCGAACTGTATTCAAACGCTCTCAAAATATAAAAGTTCCTTGGCGGGCGTGTCGGTCGTGTCAGGTGTTTAGCTATGGTTTTGAGACGCGATTGTTCGCCAGAATAGACTCATAACAGGCAAGCGCGGAGCGCGGTCGGCGTATTGACCGCAGGGAGAAGCCGACCGTAAACGCCGCGTATTGGCCGAAACGGCCGATAGCGGCGCAAAACGCGTCAAAGTGCGTGGGGGTGGATGGGGAAAATAGTCAAAATGTTGATTGATCGAGGTGAAATGGTGTAGATATAGAATGGTTTTTACTGTCCCGAGAAAGCGGGCAGGAACATCAAAGGTCAATCAGGTTATCGTCTTGATAAGACGATATTGTTCTTAATTTGTGTGTCCATAGAGGGAAGACATGAGCGAAGAGAATATGAATGAGGACGTAGTGAATTCTGAGATTGAGCAGTCAGCTGCGGCATCTGAGGATATCGCTGAGGAAGCGTCTGAAATGTCGGAAGCTGCCGAAGAAGCGGTTTATGAGGAGGGATTGTCGGCGGAGGAATACGCTGATGATGAAGCCGTGAGAACGGGCGATTCGGAAGCTGTGTCTTCGGAAGAGTCGGCAGAAGCAGCCGAAGCGATTCAGACGGGTGAAACGGAAGCTGTTTCAGCGGACGAAGAAGGTGCAGCGGCAGTGGAAGCGTTCGAAGAAGCGGCGGAAGCTTTTGAAGAAGCAGCCGAAGCGGCTGATGCAGCCGTAGAAGCTGTCGAAGCGGAAGAAGCGGCTGAGATTGAAGCAGCGGTTGCGGCGGCAGAGGCGGCGGCAGAAGCAGCAGAGGAAGTTGTGGAAGAAGCAGCTGAGGAAGTTGTGGAAGAGGTCGTTGATCTGGCGCATATGTCGTGGGAAGAGCGAGCAGAGTATTATCTTAACCGTGAAACGGTTGAGGGCTATACGAAAGCGCTTCGTTTGGTAGATTTCCACAATCCTGGTGATTTCCAGATTGCGGAGACTTGGAATATGGCGCTTCAGGTTCATCCTGAGATGGCCGTAGAAATTTTTGATGCGGTATCGCGATTTATTTCGAGTGATGCGGAAGTTTGGGCTGGCATTCTTCAGGCGCATGAGACGTCATATGAAGTAGCTCCGGAACCTGCCCAGGAAGGCATTAAGCGTGTCATGGGTCAGATCAAATGTCTTCGTGCGGGTGCCGTAGAAGATGGTAAAGCGGATCTTGCCGACGACGAAGCCTCGAAGGGACTCTTGGAAGCGTTGGCAGTTGTAGCGACGGGTAACTGGCGTAAGGCTGAGATGACGATTGATGCCCAGCTCAAAGCAGCGGGTGTTGATGCTGATGTACTTCCAGTTGAATTGGCGCACAGAGCAGCTGATCTTGCATTGAGTGCAGGATCTCTGGATCGTGCAGTTCAGTACATCAAGACGCAGCAGCGTAAATCTGCAGATGATATTGGTCTTAAATGGCGACTTGCGATTTTATCACGTGATCAGAAGAAGTGGCCGGCCTATGTTGATGCACTTGCAAAAGAGCTGATTGGCGTCACGGAAGCTGTCGAAGAAAAAGTCGATATTTATAATGAAATGATCCGTGTTTATCGGGACGAAACGAAGCAGGAGCCGATGGTTGTTAAGACCTACGAAGCGTTGCTTGGTATTGATCCTGAGAATGCCGAGGCTCTTGAGAGTCTTGTTGCGATCTACGAAAAGATGAAGAAGTGGCCTGATTTGATCAAAGTCTTGGAGAGTCAGGCAGAGAAGAACGAAGATCCGGAGCGCAAAGTTGAGCTTTATCTCCGCATAGCGCGTATTTATCTTTCGAATTTGAACCGCAAGGTTGATGCGATCAAGTATTTTGAGACAGTACTTGAAGTCAACCCGATGCACGACGAATCGATTACGCAGTTGAAAGCGCTTTATACAGAGCGTCGTGATTATGCGAAATTGATCGATGTTCATAAGAAAGAGCTAGCAATGATGGATTCCGTTTCGGATCAGATTGCGCTTTTGAAATCGATGGCAGAGATTGCCGAGAAGAATCTTCGCAACAACGGCGTCGCCATAGAAATGTGGGCGATGATTTTAGAGCGAGATGAAGAGAATGGCGAAGCGATTGATGCGCTTGAGAAGCTTTATGAGAAAGAGAAGCGATGGTCAGATCTTGCATACGTAAGTGAGAAGCGCGTTGCCTTGACAGCAGATGAGAAAGCGCGTTTTGATCTGTTGCAGAAGTTGGGTGTTCTTTATAGCGACAAGGCTAAAGATCTTCCGAGTGCAGTCAGTGCGTGGCGTCGTGTTCTTGAAATTGATCCTTCTTATGCGAAGGGTGTGGATAATCTTCGCAAACTTCTCATTGAGATGCGGGATTGGGAAGCGCTCGAAGCGTATTATACCGAAAACAACATACAGTCTGATCTTGTTAAGTTGTTTGAACAGCTTTCGAAGACGCAGCCTGAAGCAGAAGACAAGAAAGCTGTACTTCTTCGTGCAGCGCATGTTTATGAGAATGCCCTTGGCGACAGCGACAGTGCAATGTCAACGCTCGAAAAGATTCTTGAGATTGACGCGAAAGATGCTGTTGCGGCGGGTGAACTTGTCAATTACTACGAGCCGCGTCAGATGTATTCCGAACTCGCGCATATGCTTGAGATTTTGGAAGCTTCATGTGAAGCCGGTGAAGAGCGTTCAGCCTATGGTTTGAGACTTGCGAAACTTTGTGAGTCGAAGCTTGCAGATGATGCACGTGCGTACAACTGGTATCTTAAAGTTGTAACGGAAGATCCGCATTATGCAGCAGCGTTTGATGGTCTTGAACGAACGAGTGGTAAGACAGGCAATGCACAAGTTGTAGTAGAACTTTACAGCAAGAATATGGAAGCATCGGACGAAGCGGACTACATCCGTGAACTTCGTTTCCGTATTGGTAAACTTTTGTTTGAATATCTTGATCGTTCGAATGATGCACAGGATATTTTCCGTAGTCTTTTGGAAGAAGATCCTGAAGATGTTCGTGCGATTGGTGCATTGGAGAACATTCTTGAGCGCGAAGGTCGTTTTGACGAACTTCTCGACTACAACTCGAAGCGCATGGAATTGGCTCGTACGCCAGAAGACAAAGCAGAAACGCTTCTTATGCGTGCGCGTATCAATGAGAATCAGCGCGGCGACAAAGACGGTGCGATTCAGGCATATGAACAGGTTTGTGAGCTTCTTCCGGAAGACAGTCGTCCTCTTGTAGAGCTGCATCGTTTGTACGCTGAGATTGAGAGTCACGAACAGTTAGCACGCATCATTGAAAAACAACTTGAACTTCTTGGTGCGAACGAAGCCTTCTCTGAGAACCGCAGTGATGCAGAAGTTAGCGAAGAAGGTCTTGTTAGTATTGTTTATGGCGCCCGTCTTGAGCGAGAGATTGTCGAAAGCGAAGAGGGTGAGGCAGAACGCGTTGAGTGGGTTGAAAGAAGCTGCTCTGGTCTTGATGCAGAAACTGTCATTGCTTTGTGGTCTGAACTTGGCGACGTATATCGCAACTCGCTTTCGGAGTATGAAGCAGCAGTTGAATGCTATGACAACATTCTTCTTTTGAACATCGAACACGAATCGAGCATTGCGGCACTGGAAGCACTTCTTGAAAATGATGTTTGTGTTGATGTCATCTGTCGTGCACTTTCTCGTGTTTATGTCGCGAGAGAGAACTACGAAGCGCTTGCAAATGTTTTAGTAAAGCTTTCGAGCGTGTTGAGGGATTCTCGCGATAAGATCAGCTATCTTGTCTGTGCATCGCAAATTAACCGTGAAGTTCTTGAAAACGCAGATGCCACCTTGGAATGCCTTGCGACAGCTCAACTTTGTGATCCTGCGTGTGGCACCGTCAAGCAGGCTCTTATGGAGATAGCGGAAACCAACAACAGCTGGGAACGCGTCGTATCCATTTTTGAAAATGTCTCCTCCAGCATTCCTGCAGACGAAGATCACAATTTGCTTGCAACGCAATATGCGATTGACTTGAGTGTTCTTTGGGAATCTCAGCTTGCGAATAATGAAAAAGCCATCGAATATGCTCGCAAAGCATTGAAACTTGGTTCTCAGAACATCGAAGTTCTTGAGTATCTCCAGGAATCGATGCAGCGTCTTGAATCTTGGACCGATGTTATCGATGTTCTCAAGGCCAAGCGTGATCTTGCTGTTGATGATGAAGAAGCTGTTCTCAGCCTCAACATGCAGATTGCATCAATCGAAGAGAATTGCCTGAACCATAACGAAGATGCGATCAACACGCTTCTTGAAGTTTTGGATGCGCATCCCGAGAACCAGGATGCGATGATCGCTTTAGATCGTCTATATGCAGCAACCGAGAAGTGGGCCGAGGCAGTTTCGAACTATGAGCGTCGTCTTGATTTGACTGAGGATGAGGCAGTTCGTCACGAGATTGAATGTCATAGAGCTGAGATTCTCAGCCAGCATCTCAATGAACCGGACAGCGCTCTTGATATTTACAGTAGTGTCATTTCGAGTGATCCGACAAATGAACTTGCAGTCTCCGGACTTGAAGTTATGTTGGAAGCGAGCGAAGGCAGCATTGCGGAGCAGATCAGTGAGATTCTTCTTCCGATTTATGATGCGAATGACAATTGGGAAAAGCGCTGCTGGGTAGATGAACAACTTCTTCGCGTTGTGATTGAACCAGATCGTCGTCGTGATCTTCTTCACGAAATTGCACTTCTTTGTGAAGAACGCGGTGATGATCATGAACGTGCTTACGATGCATATGCTCGCAGCCTCAAAGAGGATCTTACCAGCGAAACAACGCTCAATAACCTTTTGAACTATGCCGATGCTCTTGATAAATGGGCAGACCTTGTTAAGGTTATGGAAGACGCCACTGTCGAACCTGAGGATGTTGCAGCGGCGAAGAATATTCGCGTAACAGTCGCAAACATCTATTGCGAGAAACTCGGTGATATTGATGCTTCCATTAAGACGTATCGTGAGATTCGTGAATTAGATCCTGAAGATGTCGATATTCAGGATGCTCTGATCAGCTTGTATAATGCCAAAGAGGATTGGACGAATCTTAGCGAAGTTCTTTCTGCCAAAGCTGAGATTGTCAGTGATCCTGATGAACGCAAACAGCTTCTTTTTCAGGCTGCAGCGATTTACGAAGAGAATCTCGAAGATGTCGAAAGTGCAGTTGCCATCCACAACAAGATTCTTGCGGATGAAGCTGGCGAGCCGAATGCTCTTGATGCACTTGAAAGATTGTATCTTGGCCAGGAACGTTGGAAAGACCTTCTTGATGTTTACGATCAGAAGATCGAGATTGCCATTGAAGATGGGGATCGTATTGCGCTGTATAAGAAGAAAGGCGTTCTTCAGGAAGTCAAACTCGAAGACAACGTTGGTGCGATCGAGACCTATCAGCAAGTTCTTTCGATTGATCCAGAAGATGCGGATGCCCTTGAAGCATTGGATAGACTCTATCTTGGTGCTGCTGAGTGGACCAGCCTGCTCGATATTCTCGAACGACGTGAAGCTATCTGCGACGATGATGCTGCTCGCGTAGAATTTAAGTTCCGCCAAGCAGAGTGTGATTATCGCAATCTCGATGACATTGCGCGTGCCATCGAAGTATATAATTCTGTATTTGAACTTGATGCTGCCCACGAGCGTTCGATTGCTTCTCTTGAAGAGATCATTTCACTTGGCGGAGAAAATGCTGCCGAAGCAGCCCGTGTTCTCGTTCCTATTTATCAGGGACTTGGACGTGCCGAAGAACTTGTCAAAGTTTATGAGGTTCTTGTTTCTGCAACCGAAGACTCTACAGAAGCGATTGAGCTTTTGAGCATCATTGGTCAGATCGAAGAAGACAGTCTCCAGAACAACAAAGCAGCTTTCGAAGCGTGGTTCCGTGCACTTTCATTGGATGCTACGCGTGAGGATTCTTGGAGTACAGTAGAACGCCTTGCGGCTTCCTGCGATTGTTTCCAGGAACTCGTTGACAAATTGGATGCGCTTAAAACGGATCTATCTAGTGATAGTGAAGTGTGCATCATTATCGCCAAACATATGGCGAGCATCTACAATGACGCTCTACAGGCGCCTGAAAAAGCTGTTGATGTTCTCCGCGGCATTCTTGAGATCGATTCGAATGAAAAAGAAGCGATCCAGTCTTTGGATGCTTTGTATCAGTCCCTTGAACGTTGGAATGACCTTTCTGACATTCTCCAGGTTGAAATTGATACGGCCGAATCTGACGAAGAACGTCTCGCAGCCTTCTATCGACGTGGTGCGGTTCAAGAACAGTGCTTGAGCAATTACGAGGATGCTGTCAATAGCTACAATGAGATGCTTATGATCGTCCCGGGACAGCCCGAAGCGATCGAATCACTCATTCGCATTTTCTCTGAGGGTCATTGCTGCTCGGCTATTGCTGAGATTCTTGATCCTATTTACCGAGACAATGGCGAATGGGAACAGCTCGTTGCACTTGATCTCCAGCTGGTTGAACATCTTGATAATAACGACGAACGTTATGACAAACTTGTCGACGCCGCTAATGTTTATCTTGATCAGATGCAGGCGATTCCCGAAGCTCTCGATATCTTCGGCCGTGCACTTGTTGAACGTCCGGGTGACGATCTCTGCTTGAGCAAAATGGACGAGCTCTCTGAAATCGTTCAGAGCTGGGGTGGCAATATTCCTTACCTCCAGAAAGCTTGCGAAGCCTCTGAGGATGATCTTGTTAAACAAGATCTTACGCTTCGTATGGCTCGTACATACTTCGATAAACTTGAAGACCTTGAGAACGCTGAACGTTGCTTCCTTGATGTCCTTAAATTCGATGAAGAGCATCTCGAAAGTCTCCAGGCTCTCGATAAGATCTACCTCGCACAGGGCCGCAGCGAAGATCTCATTGCAATTATTCGTCGTGAGATTCCCATTGTTGATTCCGATGAAGAACGCATTGAACTCAATATGCGCCTTGGTTCGATTCTCTTCGAAGCACTTCAACGCGGTGACGAAGCGATCGCTGCTTACGAAGAAGTTCTCAGCATTGATCCTGGTTACTGGGATGCTCTCTCTGCGCTCGAAACGATTTACACTTCTCGCGAAGATTGGAAATCTGTTTATGAGACGTATGACAAGATGGCTGCGTCCAGCAACGATGATGATCAGCGTGTCATGCTTTGGAGTAAACAGGCTGTTCTCGCAAGTGAAACGCTCGGTAATGCTGATGATGCAATCGGCTTGTGGTACCAGATCATTGATACTTTGGGTGATAACGTCGCTGCACTCCAGAACCTTGAAATTCTCTTCACGCGTTCTGAACGCTGGACGGATGTCGCCGATGTCGTTGAGCGTCAGGTTCCGCTCTATGCCGATGCTCAGGATGTCGATAATCATCTCGAAGCTTATCGCAAACTTGGCCGCATTTACCGTGATCACCTTGAGGATGTTGATCGTTCTCGTGACTACTGGAGAAATGCGCTTGATGTTAATGGTGCAGACCTCGAAACTCTCCGTGCAATCGAAGCTATTGATGAGGGCATGGATGATCAGGAAGATCTCGCCGATACGCTTCTCAAACTCCTTAACGCCGGTATCCTCAGCCCTGAAGATCAGCTCGCTTGCGCAGTCAAGCTTGCCGGTGTTCGTGATGGCCTCGGTCGCGTCGATGATACGATCGAAATCTGGCTTTATGTCCTCCAGCTCAATCCGGCTTACATGGATGCGTACTCAGAACTTGAACGCCTCTATGAAAGTGAAGGCCGTTGGACGGATGTTATCGCAACGTTAAGCTCGAAGAGCGACGTCGTTCCTGAATTGGAAGACAAAGTTGCACTTTGGCTCCAGATCGCCAAGATTTGGGAAACGCAGGAATACAACATTGATCAGGCTGCTGCTGCTTACCAGAACATCCTGGCTATGGATCCTGAACGTCATTCTGCGTTTGATCTACTCGAGACACTCTATACGGATAATGAAAAATGGCCTGAGCTCTTCAACGCTTATGTTGAACGTGCTGCTGCTGTTTCTGATCCTGAACTTCGTCTCGACCTCACGTTCAGAGGCGTCAAAACTTCTGAAGAAAAACTTCAGGATTCTGCTACAGCCTTTGAGGTTCTCCTCAATTCAGTTCCCGAATTCTGGAAGAATGCTAAGTTCCACGAAGAAATTCAGCGCCTCGCTGATGCTTCTCAGAACTGGCCTAACCTTATGGATGTTTACTCTGCTCTCTCCGAAGAAGCTGACAACAATCAGGTTCGCGAAGACAGCTTGATGCTCCACAACTACCTCGGCGGTTGGTACTTCACCAAACTCCATCAGCCTGACGTTGCTTGGCAGCACCTATCATTCGTTACGGAACAGGATCCCTCCAATATCTCTGCTCGCGATATTATGGCTGACTGCTTCGAACAGATGGGTAATTCCTCCATCGGTGAAGACGCTCAAAACGCTTGGTTGCAACAGGTTAATATCCTCGCTGAACGTCTCGAACTTACGCTCGCGAACAATGAAGAACGCTGCAACGTTCTCCTTCGTATCGGTCGTACCTTCGAAGATAAACTTGGGGATCTCGGACAGGCTGAAAGCGCTTATACACAGGCCCATTCTACGCTGCCTGAACGCCTCGATGCCATGGTCGCTCTCGCTCGCGTCTATGAGACTAAAGCTTCTTGGAATGAACTCGTTTCTATCCTCGAAGAAGAAATTGCAGTCATCAGCGATGACGAACAGAAGTGTGAAACGCTCTACCATAATGGTGAAGTTCTCGAAGCTCAGCTTAACGATTACCAGAGAGCTCTCGAAAAATATAACGCTGTCCTTGCCATCAACGATCAGCACAGAAATGCTCTCGTCGGCGCAGAACGCTTGAATGCGGGTCTCGGACTCTGGAAAGAACTCCTCGCCGTCTATGACCTCCAGCTCAATGCTTTCGAAGAGGATGAAGAACGTATCGCTGTCTTCGCTAAGAAGTCCCAGGTCTATGAGACGCAGCTCAATGACCTCGATAGCGCAATCGATATGATGGCTCAGGTCAATCTTATCGATTCTCAAAATGTCATGGGCATCGAACAGCTTGAGAGACTTTATGAGCTCGCTGAACGCTGGAATGACCTCATCGACGAAATCAATACTCATATCACGGTCGTCAATGATCCCGCTGCTCACGTCGAACTCTATCGTCGTCTCGGTGTCGTCTTCCGCGATAAAGTTAATGATTCTGCCAGCGCAATTGATAGCTTCCAGAACCTCATTTCGATTCAGCCTAACGATATTCCTGCGCTCTACGCTCTCGCTGACCTCTACGCTACGGGTGAGGATTATGTCAGCGCGATTGATTACCTCAATCGTATTATTGGCTGCCTCTCCGATCCCTCCGAAGCTACCGATGTCCACTACAGAATCGGTATGGTTTATGTCGCTCAGCTTCAGGATGATGTTTCCGCTGAAGAACGCTTCAAGATCTGCCTCGACATCAATGCCGGCTATATGCCTGCAATCGATGCCCTTAAAGCAATCTACGAAAATCGCGAAGATTGGCAGAACGTCGTTCGTATCCTCAAACAAAAAGTTGAGTTTACACGTGAGCTTGATGATAAAGCTCGCATTAACTGCGAACTTGGTTTCGTCTCCCTCAACAGAATCGGCGATCCCGTCAACGCTTACCCCTACTACGAAGAAGCGCTCTCTCTCCAACCCGACTACGTCAACGCTGCTGCTCCGCTCGCTGATAAATGCCTCGCTGAAGAATCCTGGGCTCGCGCTCTGCTCCTCCTAGAAATCGTCATTAAAGGCCTCGCCTTCGTTAAAGAAAATGACGACCTCTATCTCTACAATTACAAAGCTGGTTACTGCTGCCAGAAACTCGCTCAGCATGAACGTGCGCTCGAGTACTACCGCGCTTCCTACGAGCTCAATCAGAACCACATCCTTACCCTCCTCGGTATGGGACAGGAACTCAAAGAAGCTAAAGACTATGACCGCGCGTGGAACATGTTCCAGAATCTCCTCGAAAATTACGCTGGAGAACTTACTGCTGAGAACATCATCGACATCTACTACGACTCCGCTGAAATCAAGAAAGAGACGAACGAATTCGCGATGTCTCGTCAGCTCCTCGAGCGCATTCTCGAAGCTGATGGATCGCACCAGAAAGCGCTCGACCTCATCATTGATGTCTGCGAAGAAATGGGCGATTACGAAGCGCTCGTCTACTATCTCACGATTCATATGGATCGACTTGAAGATCGTGACGACAAATTCCTCGAGATCATGAAAATCGCTAAGATCTATGGCGAAAATCTTAATAATCTCGAAGAACAGGTCCGCTTCTATTACATGGCTCTCGAAATTGAGCCGACTTCTAAGGTCGTTCTCAATGCTCTTCTCACGATTTACCGCTCTAATGGACAGTGGATCGACGCGATCAACATCATCGAAAAACTCTGTGATGGTGAGCCCAATGAAGAAAAAGCAGCCAAGTACTACTACACCATCGCCGTCATTTATCGTGATGAAGTCAAGAGCGTTGAAAAAGCGATTGAGTACTTCAACCTCACGCTCGATACCAACGTTAATGAACTCCGCGCATTCGAAGCGATTGATCGCCTCCTTACCGCTGCTCGCGATTGGGATGCGCTCGAAGCAAATTACAAACGAATGATTCAGCGCGTTAACAAAGATACCAACGAACAATTTAGAGACACTAGATTGCTCCTCTGGTACGGCCTCGGCGAAATCTATCGTACGCGTCTCGGACAGTGGGATAGCGCTATCTTCGCGTTTAAAACTGCAAGCGAAATCAATCCCAACGATGTCAAACTCCATAGCATCCTCGCCGAACTTTATCGCAAGGTGCAGCAGTACGATGACTCCATCGCTGAAATCCGTAAGATCATTCTCAATCCGGCCATTAAACTCTCCGGCGATGAGATGAAATATCACTACAGAACGCTCTTTAGTCTCTACTTCAATACCAATAAGTTCGACCGTGCTTTCTGTATCGCTGAAGTCATGAACTACAAAGACATCGCCGATAACGATGTTCAGCAGGTTCGTAATCTTGTTTTGCCCGATGAAGGCTTCCAGGCGCTTGAGGCTCGCTTCAAAATTAATCCTGAAGCAAATAACCTCCTCTGCCATCCGATGCTTAACAAAGAGCTCAACACTATTATCAATAACCTACAGCCCCTTAAGGAGCTCTTCGGAAAAGAGAAGAAGGACTACAACATCGGCAAACGTGATGAGTTCAAATACAAAGAGGATCTGCTCTTCTGGAAGATCTTCAATAACATCGCACACATGATCGGTGTCAACCCAACGCCTACGATCTATATGACGAGACTCCTCAATTTCGGTGGTATGATGGCTAACCTCAAAGAGACGGAAGCCTTCTTACTCTCCGAGAGCGCTTGGTCTGGTAGAATGCCGCAGCGTCAGCTCGCCTTCGTCATCGCCAAACTCTGCTACCTCTATATGTACTTCCCCATGGCCGGTCTCCAGCTTACCAGCTCGACCATCAAGGAACTCATTATGGGGTGCTACCTTTACTATCAACACAAAGCTGCTACGAACCCAAACATTCAGCAGGTCCACAACGCGATTTCCAACCTCACCGCCATCGAATCCAACAAGCTCGAACAGGCAATGGTTCCGATGATGCGCAAGGATTTCGAAATGAACGTTTCCACGTGGCTTAAAGGCGTCGAACTCACTTGCAACCGCGTTGGTCTCCTCCTCTCTGGCGGTGATCTCATGGCTGCCCTCAGAGCGATCGACTACGAAGAAATTCGTATCTCTAAACTCGACAAGAGCGAGCTCAAAGCTGACCTCGTCAACTTCTCTCTCAGCGACGAGTACTTCGAACTCCGTGAAGGTCTCGGTATCTTCTACGGTGCGGAATAATTGCACTCTGGCGGCCCTACAGGCCGCTGGCTAGTAACTAAAGCGCCTCCTTGTGAGGCGCTTTTTTTTGTCGTCGCTTTGCTTCGCAATACGCGCCGCCCCGCTCGCTATTGCGCATCTAGCGCAATACACTCGCGTAATAATAATACACTATTGTTTTGTAATAAATCATAGTAACGTCCACAAATAAATAGTGTATTTGTTTGAATTTATACTAATTGTTTATATAAATTATTGGTGCTGTTTTACGAAGATATAGTAAAATAATCTTATAATTCAACCGTACCTTTGTTTATAACGAGAGCACTTCGTCGCAGTTAATGAGAATATGTTGTGGGACAGTAATGAAGAAAACTAAAAAAGTCTTTTCGCCTTTTGTAAAAATTATTAAAAATACTCACTTTGATCTTTTGGAAAAAATGCTAAAAATGACCGAAATCTAAGCATAAGTAAGCATTTTGGTGTGGGCAGATGTATGCGCAATTTTTACCCAAAATGCACGTTTTGTGCTATAAATCAGCGTCATTTTTCGGGCGCCTGGATTAGGCGCCTTTTGTGGCTTAAATTGCCGCATTTTAACGATTTAAAGTATTATTTATAGGTTCATACATGAGCGACGAAATAGAACTTTCACACGACCTCCATCAGGAGGAAGCCTCGCAGGCTTATACGGCCGATTCTATCCAGGTCCTTGAGGGTCTCGAAGCCGTACGAAAACGCCCAGGCATGTACATCGGAAATGTCAATGACATCTCGGGGCTTCATCAGCTCGTCTACGAAGTCGTTGATAACTCTATCGACGAAGCACTCGCAGGTTACTGCAGTGAGATCGTCGTTACGATTCACGAAGATAACTCCGTGACAGTCCGCGATAACGGACGCGGTATTCCTACTGAAATTCATAAAAAAGAAGGCGTCTCTGCTGCTGAAGTTATTATGACCGTTCTGCATGCTGGCGGTAAGTTTGATAACAATAGTTACAAAGTCTCCGGCGGTCTGCATGGTGTCGGTGTCTCGTGCGTGAATGCGCTTTCCAAAATGCTAAAGATGGATATCTACCGTAATGGTAGACATTTCCATCAAGAGTACAGCTGCGGTAAGCCGCTCTTTCCGTTACGTGATGAAGGGCCTAGCGATCAGACAGGTACCAGCATCACTTGGCTCGCTGACGACTCCATCTACACTGTCACGGAGTACGATTACGATGGGCTCGCAACGCGTCTCAAAGAATTGAGCTATCTTAACTCCGGCGTTCGTATTGTACTCAACGACGAACGCGGTGAAGATCGTTCACAGATCTTCCATTTTCAGGGGGGTATCGCTTCCTTCGTCGAAGAACTCGCTAAAACTAAAGAGCCCATCCATTCTACGCCAATTCTCGTCTCAAAATCTTTTGACGATGAAGGTATCGGCATTGAAATCGCGCTTCAGTGGACCAATGACTACCACGAAACGTTACTTTGCTTTGCAAATAACATTCGAAATCGAGATGGTGGTACGCACGAAACGTCCTTTAAACAATCGCTCACGCGTGTTGTGAATAACTACGCTACACAGCAGAATTTGCTCAAAAATTTCAAAGGCACGATCTCCGGCGAAGATATTCGTGAAGGTCTTGTGGCGATCGTAAGCGTTAAACTTCCCAACCCGACGTTTTCTAATCAGACGAAAGATAAGCTCCTTAACAGCAACATTACGCCCTGTATTGCTCAGGCAATGCAACTCTGCATCAATCAGTGGCTCGAAGAATCACCGAATGAAGCACGAGGCGTCGTCGAAAAAACTGTGCGCTCCGCTCAGGCTCGTGAAGCTGCACGCAAGGCGCGCGAAAATGTACTTCGTAAGGGCGCTCTCAATTCGATGTCCCTTCCTGGTAAGCTTTCTGACTGCAACTCACGTAACCCCGCAGAATGCGAAGTATTCCTCGTCGAGGGCGACTCCGCAGGTGGCACCGCAAAAGCTGGTCGTGACTCTAAATTCCAGGCCATTCTCCCGCTACGCGGCAAAATTCTTAACGTCGAAAAAGCGCGTTTCGAACGCATTATTGATTCCGAGTCCGTCAATATTATCTTCTCTGCACTTGGTACAGGCGTGGGCGACGACTTTAAACTCGAAAAACTTCGATATCATCGCATCATTATTATGACCGATGCCGACGTCGACGGTTCCCATATCTGTACGCTTCTGTTGGCTTTCTTCTTCCGTCAAATGCCCCAGCTCGTTATGAACGGCCACATCTATATCGCTCAGCCGCCGCTCTTCAAAGCTGTCAAAAAAGGTAAGACAAAATACATTAAGGATGAAGCCGCTTTCGATGAATACATCCTCAACTGCGCTGTTTCTTCGGGCGACGTTGTTACCGAAAAAGGTGAAAAACTCGCAGATGATGAATTGCTCAAGGTCTTCGAGTCCATTCTGTTCTATGACAATTATCTGCCCCGTGCTTCTGTCGATGCCGATCCTCGAATCATTGATGCAATGATTAAAGATGTGAATTTCGAAGAAGCTGATTTCACTGACGAAGCTGTTTTTACGGCTAAAATCAAAGAACTCGCGGCTGTGCTCGACAAACGTTACCTCGATACGATCTTCTTGGCGCCCCAGGTTGTTAAAACGAGTTCTGGCAAATTTACAGTCGATTGGGTTACGCGTTATCAGAGCGCGCTCAAAATCACACGCATTGATGAAGAACTGATTCGCAAGAATAACTTCCAAAAAATCTTCCGTACCTATCATTCTGTTCGCGAACGCCTCGGCGCTAAGTTTACTTATCAAACGAGCCCAGAAGCTGTACCTCTCGAGTTCGTCAACATCGAAGACCTCCTCAAAACAGCTAAGGAACAAGGACAAAAAGGTCAGGATATCCAGCGCTACAAAGGTCTTGGTGAAATGAACAAAGAACAGCTCTGGGAAACTACGATGGATCCTGCGCGACGCGTACTCAAACAAGTTAAGATTAGCGATGCCATCGAAGCTGATGCGGCTTGTACGCTCCTCATGGGCGATGTCGTTGAACCTCGACGAAATTTCATCGTCGAAAATTCTCAAAAAGTTCGCAATCTCGATATTTAATGCACTTCATAAGGAAGGGGATACCCCCCCTTCCTTATGAAGTACTTTCGACGAGCAAAGAACAAAAAAAGGGCTATTGGCAGCAACCAATAGCCCTTTTTTAATGCGTGAATCTCACGCAAATTCAGCTGTTTTAGTAAATTGCCAGGGGCTCGCTTCGTGACCAATCGTCAACGCTATACGTCGTCAATCCTTGAACAATACGTAAACAGTTTGCATCGTTTCGAAGCTGAACTGATTGATCGTTTGCCGCTGCACCCCAAATCTGCATACCAGCAACGAATACACGTTGAACAATGTTGGATTTGCCCGAATTAAGGCCAACACGGACTACCGCATATTGACCATGGTTGATCTCACAAAGCACAAAAGCAAAAGATTTCGCAGCCGGAGCACATGAGATGGGACGTGCATTTAAGAGTGCAGGATCATCCAGTGCATTCAGCTTTTCAAACGATGAAGCACCGCTCGCGGCAGCCATGACGTCAAGTGATTGCGTGATTACAAAGACACTGCCTGAAGTCTTTTCTTTGCCAAAAAAGACGACACTGCCATCGTGGATTTTAAGCGATTGTACACATGCGTTTTGGCTGAGATTCCAGCGTTCGAGGCGATCTTGATAGAGGATCGCAGCTTCAGACGCATTTTCATTCAGCGCAACCATGGTAACGCCTTCGGATGATGCTTTCAGCACATTTTGTTTGATGCCATCAAAGAAAATGACGTGATTCTCACAGACAGCTACAAATTGTTCGTCAAAACTTGCAAGTGTTCTAATCTTTTCGCTTACTTGAGCAAGCTTAACAATATCGTTGGTATCGAGTTTAAGTCGGTAAACGTTGCCATCCTCGCAAGCCGCTACAACTTCGGTGTAACAGCTACCTGCACATGCGGCATGAAGTGGGGCTGGAAGTGGTGCTGACGACAGAATCTCTTGCGAGACGCCCATAAACGCTGTCACACTCTCTTCGCGGAAGGCTACAAAACCAGCTTTGTCAGGCGACGGGAACATCGCACCGAATGACTTTGCAAAACGCGGCGTGCGAAGTACGATCGCTTTTTTCGCGGCACTGATCAGCGTCAGGTTGCCATTGACATCGCCAAGCGCCAATATGCCCTTTTTGGAATAGACTTCGGTCGTAACTTGGGCTGGCGTTTTGACGATACACGTCGGTTTTTCGCGGATCGGATCAAACTGCCATACGGTGTTTGACGAAACGATCATAACGAAATTGCCTAGTTCTGCAAAAAAGACTTGTTGCCAAGCATCGTCCTCGTCTGCTTTGAGTGAACAGATCACATTGTCTGAAGAGGTATCGTAGATTTCAACGATTTCTTTCGATACAGCTACGACATAACGCTCACACGATTCCATCGAAACTTGGAATGCGCCTTTGATAGAATGCTCAAAAATGTCGTCTCCTCGACGAACTGTGACTTTTTTTGCATCAAAATCGTATTCGGGTGCACCAAGTAGAGGAATATAACCAGAACGTGAGTAAATATCGCCTTTTTCTTCGGTCTCATCCGCCTCGATTTCAAACTCAATGCGGAATTGTTTCTCCTCTGACTTGCAGTCTACGGCTCGATTTCCATCCCAATGCAACTCTGTTGCTACAAAACCAATGCGAAAACTACCGATGACATCCAGGTTGTCAATGCACCAGATCTTGACGGTACTGTCTGAATCGGACGCGGCGATGTATCGCTGGCATGGAGAAAACGCCATTGCAGCGATGCTGCCGCGATGTCCCGTTTGCGATACGATGCGAACCGGACTGACAAATTTACTCGCTGTTGGCACAAAACGATGCGGTAACTCCACGACGATGATCTCCCTTTATTGAATGGCACAACTCTTTTGAGCGTCGAAACGCATACAAGCGGTTTAATAGCACATTTCTATGGCTGACTGTGGCCAAATCGTTAAAAAACCGCGTTGGACATACGCATTTAAAGCATTAAGTCCGTCCTTCAACGCCAAGTTCAAACGCGCTTAATACTTCACTGAGCTGATGCACATTGTACGGCTTTTGTAAATGGCGGACGCCTTGCTCCTCTATCCAACGGCGCGAACGCTCGTCAAAATACCGCGAGGTCACGATGATCGCCGTGTCGGGGCTCAAATGCATCGTGCGACGTACAATCTCAAATCCGTCTATGATCGGCATGCGGAGATCTGTGATGACCGCGTCGTAATGATATTCCTGAAGCAGTGATACTGCATCATTCCCTGAGGATGCTGTCATGACATGATATCCTTCCAGCGAAAGCATGAGCGCTAGATTGCGCAGGATATCCATATCATCATCGACCGCCAGTATTCGTACGCGTGACTTCAAATGACTCCCCCTTCTCAAAAGGAACAGCAACAAAAAGTATGTCAACACCCTTTACGACTGCGCGGCTAAGTTGTCAATGTAGGTATGAATATCTTTAATAAATATCTTTTAAATCATATTGTTTTGAATAAAATTCAAATATTAATTCAAACCTATAAGCTCGCTGCATACGCGCACGCGCCTTTTTTCGATGCCTCTGACGACGTTCGCTCAAAAAAAAGGCCGTTCGCTTTTTCATTCGAACAGCCCTCTTAGTTTTAAAGGATTTTTTTAGAGGGGGAAGTCTCCCCCTGAGCGTCTATCGCCTACGGCGATACGCCGCTACCCCCTCTGCTGCAGCCCTTAGTACGTTATGTCGTTGAACAGATCTGGTACTTTGTTTGTATTCGTCGTCGGATTTACTCTATTGCCAGGTTTAACGCCGGCTGTTTCTGTTTTTTTTTTGAATCCGTTTTGGATTTGCTCGTCGTCGTACTCGTGCCTTTTTTAGGTGCTGTATTAGTACTAGTTTGTTTGTCTGAATTGGGGGCTGTAGGCATATCAGGCTGTTGTCCCATAGGCGCAACAGGCATCATGACAATCGTCATTTTGCCAGGATTGTTGGGATCCGGAACCTGTACGGGTACCATCATGGGTTGACCCGGTATCTGTCCCTGCATTCCAGGCATATTCGGATTGCCAGGACCACCAGGCATGGGCCCACGACCGCCAGGGCCTCCCATCATCCCTATAGGCGGCGGCCCCATCTTTTTCGCTAGTGTAGCCGTGATCGTTTGAGGACTGGCGTTAAACTGGATTTTGAAGTCTTCAAATTCTTCTGCTTGAGGCGCGCGCGGGTTAAAATTGCCGTTTGCATCAACGCGCTTTTCTTTGGGAATCTCTCGACGCTCTGCACGAACCGTTGCGCGGATCGTCGTTTCTCGGCTCCAAATCATCTTAAATGATCCACCAGACTTGCATTTGGCTTCTTCTTCAATGTTGTCATCTTGGCCTAGATAAAGTTTCGCGTGCTCGGGCGAAAACGAACATTTGATCTCAATCCAGCGCTGTTCACCAGCTCCTAAAGCAGCACCAAGCGTCGCACCTTGGATGATTTTTTGCTGATACATAGGAAGCTTTTCTGTATCTTCAGCAACCGAAGAAAACAGTTTGTCCGTATAAAGCTTAATAAATACCGTGACAAAAATAATAATAATCAGCAAGATGATGCCAAGAACGACGCCCATCAAGATACGTCTTTCTTTGACAACTTCCGGCGGAACTTGGCCCGTTAGCGTAAAATCCACCAACGAAGATACGGAATTTGTCGCCGGCATTGACGCTTGCGATCCCGTTTGTGATATCCCCGGAGCTGGCGCTGGCGTTTGGCCCGGAAGAACTGAAGACCCCGCATCTCGAGAACTCGATGTCGTCCGCGCTGCCGTGTTAAAACGACGCATTTTGGCCGAATTATATTCGTTTTTAAGCTTGGTATCGTCGGTGAGTTTTAGCGCATCACTCAGTTCTTCTGCAGTTTGATAGCGCTGTGTGACGTCTTTACGAATACACTTTTCTATGATGGGACCAAATTGCGTTTCGCAAATCCAGTCATCAATTTCATGCTCTTCGGGCGCCATCTGCTGGACTGCAATTTCCATGACTGTAGAGCCGTAGACTGCAATATGACCAGACACCATCTCCAGCATCATCAAGCCGACAGCATAAACGTCTGCGGCAGGCGATACTTCTGCACAACGAAGAAGCTCAGGACTCATGTACGCTGGCGAACCAACCCACGCCCCCGTTTGCGTCAACTTTTCAGCTTCAGGATCGATCGAATTGTCGACCACTTTGGCAATACCAAAATCGAGAACGCGTACGTCAAATTCATGATGCGCACCACCTTCAACAGGCTCAAGCGAGATGTTCGAGGGCTTCATGTCTCGGTGCACAATGCCCTTGTCGTGGGCTTCTGCGAGGCTCTCTAAAACCTGCAAAATAATTTGCTTGGTTTCGTACAGCGAAAAACGCTCACGGCACTGAATGTAGTCTTCGAGCGTACGCCCTTTGAGAAGCTCCATCACAAAATAAAGCGTTCCGTCTTTCGTGACACCGGCATCCGATACACAAACCGTGTGCTTGTTTTTAAGACTCTGGGAAAGCTCGATCTCGCGCTCAAAACGCTTCGCTGCTCTGTCGTAGTCTGCAACGTTGTGCTTCAACGTCTTTACGGCGACAGACAAACCATTGCGCTTGAGATCCTTGCATTCGTAGACGATGCCAAAACCTCCGATTCCGAGGACTTTCTCTACTGTGTAACGATCTACAAGCAGAGTACCAATCGGATACGTTTCGGAACTCGACTTTTCGTCTAACGTCTTGCGGATTTCGCCTAAGCCGCTTTTCGTCGAATGGATATCCGCGTCTTCAAGCGCGTTGTTATCCTTTAATGTATCAAATGTTTCTGTGTTCATGATTGCTAATCGTATCTGGGTTATCTGAAATGATAACCATGAAATTCTATCACGTCATCCGCAAATCGCCGAAATTTGCATGTAATGATTGTGTGCTGTGTTGTCTGGATGCTGCACCCAAAACGCGAAGCGCGTAATGAGCAAAGCGAATAGCGCGAAGCCGCCGTCGTATTGACGAAAGCCACCAGGCTTGAGGAAAAGACGGCGAAATAAACCGTTTATCCCAAGGGCAGCATTCCCCACGGCGTCAGTGCGTTGCTCGACATGATCGGCAGCACAACATCTCCGAGGAAAAGGTACTCAATACCTGCTAATGCAATAAACGGGCCAAATGGAATGGCGAGTTTGCCCGTCGAGGGATCTTCCTCCGCATTTTCGTCGATCTCCTGCGCCACTTCGTTTCGGAAAAGTCCTTTGTCGTCGCCTTTTTGCTGCTTCGATCCTACGATCATGCCGATGACAGCGCCAATGATGCCCTGGACACTCGCCGCTAAAAAGATGAACGGAAGTGACTCCCAGCCTAAAAAAGCCCCCATCATCATCATCATCCAGATGTCGCCGCCACCCATGCCGATGCGTTTGGTCACGAGGTAATAAAGACCAATGATGGAAATGACGAGTCCGCCGCCAATCACAGCTCCCCATAGCGAGTCGACCCAGTCGATGTTGCCCAAAAGCAGGCCGGGCGCGATGTCTTCGGGAATAAGCCATGCCGTGAATAACCCCAATGCCGCCATCGAAAGCGTCATTTTTGGGGGAAGCTCTGTCGTGTCGTAGTCGATCATCGCTAAGGCCATGCTTCCAATCGCAAACAGCATCAGCGAAAAATAGAGAAAGAGTGTCTGCCAGATCACCCCATCCATGAGGAAAAACGGAAGGCTCGGTATGACGATTTGATGACACAAAAGTGCACCAAAACCAGCCGCAATCGCTTCGATGATGATGTAGCGCGGCGAGATCTGGGCATGGCAGTTACGACACTTTCCGCGAAGAATCAGCCACGAAAAGATCGGGATGTTGTCGTACCACTTGATGCGTTTGCCGCATTTGGGACACGTGCTGGGCGGGTAGGCGATCGATTCATGCCTCGGTACTCGCCAAATGACAACATTCGAAAATGAACCAACGCACGCAGCAAAGGCAGTACAAAAAAAGTACGCCCATGGGGTCAGAAGGGATGTCAGGTTACTATCCATAAAACTCTTTTTTAAAGCCAAACGTTTTGAACGATCAAAACAGCTGTTCGGAGGCCAGTAAAAGCGCTCTGCAGCCTTGGGGGGCATATTATACGTTACCCTAAACGTGGGCAGTATCCGTACTATTCGAACAAAAAGACTTGCTCTGCGCCATTTTCTTCAACCAGCTTGTCCACATATTCAAGGTAAAGCGCTCGTTGACTCCAAAACGTGTTAAACCGTTCCTCTTCGTGCGACGTTGAGGACGGAAACAACCGCTGCAGCGTTTTGTCTTTGTCGAGCGCTTTAATAGATTCGTATGTCAGACGCGAAAAGCGCTTGATGGCATGAAGCCTCTCTGCCGGATGGCGGTTTGCTTTTTGCGGAAAGGATGCGCCGTTGTCGATCGACATAAATCGTCCGTTGGCAAATTGGCAGTTGACGCCATAAAACTCAGCTTTCACGCTATATCGATCCCAGTTGTTGATTAAAAAATCAAAAACGATCAAATTGGACAACTGTAAAGCTATGTCGTAGGCCGAAACTCTTTCCATGTGTGATTTTAGTTTGGTTGAAAGTGCTTCGGCGCGTTTGTTAGTTTCTGCAACGACCATCACCGCTTCGATTGCCGGTTTATTTTGGAGTTCCGCTTTTGTCATTTCAAACCACGGCTTCCAAAGGCTTTCGATTTCAATCGGGAATTCCGCGAAACTGGGCACCCAGTCCTTCATCGTGCCTTCGACGCGATCCATGTTGTCGATCTTGACGAGGTCGAGATCGGTGAGCTCTTTTTGGGGGTTGGATGGCAGACGGGCGTAAAGGCCGCTGAACTGCTTGTATTCAAACCAAATGGGTTCGTTTTTGGGAATATCGAAGCGACATCGGATGAGCGGACAGAGACGGTAGGCTGCGAGCTCGGAGCGCGGATTACTCTGCTTGCGCTTTTGTTTTGGCTTGAACGCAGCAAAGGTCTGCTTATCCTTAATAAGTCGGTAGACGAGTGAGCTTCCACCACCGAGTTTTTTGACGACCGAGATGTCTTGATCGGTGACGAGATGGCGCGGGGTGGCGTTATATTGGGGCGTTGCATCATAGACGCGTTCAAAGAGCGATGAAAGCTGTTCGCTGCGTCCGTTTGAGATTTCAGCTTCGACGATCGCACGGAATGCTTCTTCGTATTTTTTGTCGTTGGCGAGTGCCTCAATGTTTGCAATCGTGTCGTTGAGCTTCGAGGAGACGTCGCTCTTAGCAGTTTGTTCAGTTGTCGTCGGCTGGGGCTGATCTGCCGTCTGTGTGGCGTTTTCACTTCGTCCGCAGGCACATAGTCCTGCGCACAGCGCTAGTATCAATAAAACTCGTTTCATAAGTGTTCTCGGTCTTGCGAATGCGTAGACGTTCCTCCTAAGCACAGGTTATAGCATAGAAGTCTTTATTTCGCACAAATGGAATCCCCTTGGTGGATGCGATA
The DNA here is from genome assembly GCA_045599585.1 of Myxococcota bacterium. Lineage (GTDB taxonomy): Bacteria > Myxococcota_A > Bradymonadia > UBA4248 > UBA4248 > RGIG464. Next base: position 29,110 of record JAZRWH010000016.1, on the reverse strand, counting down.
ATATGTACGGAATTTTATAATCTAAATGACAGTGTCGTTATGCGGCGTCAGGTTGAGTTATTCTTAATATGAATGGCGGCGGCTATGGCCTTGTTGTCCATACGCCGCACGCGCCAGTCCTATTGTCGGCAGGCCGCCAATACGGTCTGGCAATTTGCGGGTAGCGCTCGCTATCGTCTTTGGGACGATACGCTCGTCGCAGCGCGTCTTCTCTGGCCTTCGGCCGTCCATACGCCGCGCCCACGCATAAAAAAGCCGGACGTATGCGACGAATGTGTTCGGCGCATAGCCCGGCTGCGGCGGCGTATCGCAAAGCGATAGCCGACGCTAAACGATCTCACTCACAAACTGAAGGATAAGCGTGCCGTCTTCGGGATTGACGTGATCGACACGGACGTTGATCAGTGTGCCTGGTACGAGTTTTTTGCGCAGTGTAATGGTGGCGCGCGTTTGCGTCTTGAGCAGCATGATCTGCGGATGATCGGGGCGTTCGGGATTATATTGCACGATCATCGCTTCAAACGTCTGCTCGCGTTCCTGCTGCAAGTAAGCATGGACAGCGTACTGGTTTGCTTCGTTGGAGGCAGCTCGTGCCGACGAGAGCGGCCCTTCGACAGCTGTGAGCGCCGTCGCAAAAGCTTCTGCGTCAAAACGCGGTGTTCCAGTTTCGATGAAACTTTCGATTTGGTAGTGCGTGATGAGGTCACCGTAGCGGCGAAGCGGGCTCGTTGCCTGCAGGTAGCGTTCAAGTCCAAGACCTGCATGTTTGGACGGGGTCATGCTCGAAACGGCCGGCTGCATGCAACGACGTTGGCTGATCGCACGGATGTAATCGTTGGGCATGGCATCAAGTTCGTCTGCCGTGGGTAGCCCCGAAGGCGAAGGTTGCGTGCGGTAGAGTGCGGGAATTTCGTGCTCAGCACAAAAATCAGCAACGAACGCATTCGCGAGGATCATACATTCGGCGACGAGTCCGCGACTCATCATGCCATTGTCAACGTGATGGAGCTCATAGCGTCCCGTTTCTTTGTGAAGAACAACTTTGTATTCGGGGAGATTGACGTCGATGGCCCCCGAAGCACGGCGCGAAGCCCCACTCGTCTCGGTGATCTCGAGGATGGCTCGCAGTTTGTCCGAAAGGTCGTCATTGCCAAATTCGATCATCTGTTCGGCCGAATCGTAAGTCAGACGGTGTTTTGAGCAGACGATCGAGCGGACAATTTCGCGATCTACAATGTTGTCTGCTTCGTCGTACGTCAAAAAGAAACTGACGGCAGGACGTCTTTGGCCTTCCATGAGTGACAGCGCATTTTCACTTAAAATGGCCGGAAGCATTGGAATGCGTCCGTCAGGCAGATAGAGAGACGTACCGCGAGCACGAGCCTCTCGCTCTAAAACGCTATCGTATTCAAACGCCGAAGCGGGGGATGCGATGTGAATGCCTAGGCGTTTGTTGCCGTTGGGGAGGATTTCAAGCGAAAGCGCATCATCAATGTCGAGCGTTTCGGCATCGTCTATCGAAAAGATTTCAAGGTTTGTAAGGTCTGTACGACCTGCTTGATTGCTGCCACGGTCGTAGAGATTGAATGCGGTACGTTCGACTGAATCGTCGAAGAGCGTGGGAATGCCATGACGCAAGAGCGCAATGTTGGCGTCTGCAGGCCAGTAGCCCGTTTCTCGAAGAAATGCGCGTGCACGGAGGTGCGCCGTTCCTTGAAATCCGCGTCCTAAGCTTTTTTGAATATCGGCCAAAAGTGCGTCTGCTTCGGTATGTTCGCGTGCTTCGACGCCAAAAAGCGCATAATCTTCGATTGATTTCCAGGCGCTGTCCAGCGCCTGATCTCGCATGGAACAGGCTTCTTCGCGTTCGTCAGCGTCTTGGATTGCAATGAGGCGGCAGGCTTCTTCAACAAAACGTTTGCGGAAAAGATCTTTTTCGGCCTGAATGGCGATTTGACGCTTGATATCGTTGACGTTGTCTTCGCTGCGAAGCTGATAGATTTCAGGGGTTGTCTCTTTGAAATAGATTCGGTCGGCACGAAGAGCTCGAATCATTGCCAAGCGTTCGACAGGGCCTGGTTCTGAGAACAGCAATCCTTCGAGTAGATCGAGCGGTACTTCATCACTTTCGCCAACGTTGAGCGTCCAAAGTTCTTCGATATCAATTGAAGAATCTACAAGATACTGAGCTTTTTTTTCAATAGAAGTCAGCAGATCAGCGATTTGCGAAGCAGGGTAGTGCGGTGAGATGCCTGAAGCATTGGAGATCACGTGTAAGATCTGTTTTGGCGGCAGAACGACTTCGCGTTTGAGCTGATTAACGAGTTTGACTTTAGATGTTTTTGCATCAACCGATAGAACGAAGCCGAGTTGAAATTTGCCTTTATCAGCGAATTCGACGACAGCGTGATCAGAGACGGCAGGAGACTGAGCCATAGCGCATAAAACCTTTAAGCACGGCCGGGCGTGCTGAAAGTATCGATAGGATATCCGGTAGGCCGAGCGCGAAAGCAGCCGGAGGCGAACGGGAGATCAGAACGGAGATATATTATAGGATAGAAAGCGTCAGGTTAGCGAGTGCAAACGTTTGAAAGCGATAGGTGGGGACAGGAGTCGCCAACGCAAAAAGCGAATGCGCATCACCGGGCCACTTATTTTGTTGTATCCACAAAAAATGTTCAATGAAAAGGAACGTTAAAAAGTCGCCAAAGCGCAGAAAATCGAGTAAAAAGCTCGTCAGATAGTTTTAAGTGTGTCGATGTCGTCGAAGTCGGCTCACAACTTGCATAAGTGACGCACGGGTAAGTTTGTCCGTGAGTTTATGGAGGTAAACATGACGACAGTTAATTTTATAAAAGTGTTGGCGGACTTGAGTGTAGCGAGCAAGCAGCACATGATGCCGCCTAAAGACAGCTGGAAAGCGCCTCAAACCAAGAGCAAAGACGATCGAGATAACTACGCTCAAGGCGTGGGCTATGCGAACTGGGGTCAGGGTTATCCCGCAGCGGATGGTGTCACAACATATTTTGGTACGCAGGATCCTCATTCGTACCATTTTAAAGCTGCTCAAACGATGACGCAGACGTACAAACAGTTCATCTATACGATGATCGATGCGACGGCATACGCGTTCAATATGTGGCGTCCGACACTTTATTTTAAAGACATCAAGATCAACGGCCCCGTGGCCGTCGGCAGCAAAGGTTGCTTGACGACGACGATGAAATTCGAAGATCTTTTTAAGACGTTTCCTGGTCATGCCTCGATTGCAGGTGGCAAACATTTCAATAAATGGCGCGATGCCGTTGCGAAGGGTGTCGGTAAATGCCTGAAGAGCTACATCGACAGCGTTATGATTCCCGGTGCGCCTTTCTATCCTGCCTTTGCTGCCTTCCCTGGCCCTGTTGCACCGCCAATGCCGAACGTCACTTGGCCGCTCATCGCCTGCCCTGCAACTGGCCTCCAAGACATTACGGTTGCTCAAAATATCAAAAAAGCCATTATCGATAACTTTGATAACGGTCTTAAAGACAAGAGCAATGACAAATTGTACGACACGGTCTTTGAGGCCATCGCTACGGCGCTTTCTACGGGATTCCTCATTTGGGTAAGTACGCAGATGGTCAACCTCGTTATGGGTACCGGCAACATTCCCACCTTTGCTCCGCCTTTTGTTCCTGTCGGGCCTGTTGTGAATGGACAAAACATTCCTTCGGGCGGTGGCAATTTGATCTAAAGGCTTTGCACTGATTTAAGGCATTCTCACGTAGGATGCCTTTTTTCGTTTTTGTGCAGAATGCTTTGTAAATCTGGTTACGAACTCGGCAAAAACAAAAAAAGGCACTGCGCTAGAGCAGTGCCTTTGAACTTTTGGTTGTACGCGTTACTTTGGTTCGCGATCTTTGAGGATGCGAATTTTGAGGGCTTCGATCGCTGTCGTCGTCATACGATCAAGTTCGTCTTTGGAAGTGCCAACCATTTCGGTTTCACCAGCCGTACCACCGAGACTCATCAGCACCGTTCCCATACGATAGCCACGAATTGAGGCAATGACGAAAAGCGTATCGGATTCCATTTCTGACGCAACGACGCCAGCACGACGCCACATTTCCCAATCCATCTCTGCCTGCTGCTTGCGCGGAAGCTGCTCTGGATCTTCAAGATAAAAAGCGTCTTTGCACTGAATGATGCCAACACTGCGTTTGTAGCCGAGTTTGTCAGCCGCAGCGATGAGGTCTGCGACGATTTCGTGATGGGCTACAGCGGGGAAAGAAAGCGGAACGTAGGCATTTGCTGTTGCCCCCCCACGAACAGAAGCCGTTGCAATGACGACTTCACCGCGTCCATGCCCGGGTTGAAGCATACCACACGTGCCCGTGCGGATGAACGTATCAGCGCCGATCTTCCCTAATTCTTCCATGGCAATGGCTGCCGAAGGACCGCCGATACCTGTTGAAACGATCGAAACTTTCTCACCGAGAAGTTCGCCATTCCAGCAGCAATATTCGCGATTTTGTCCAACAAAAACGGGGTTGTCGAGATACCGCGCCATTTTTTCGACGCGCTGAGGATTACCTGGAAGCAACACGTAACGACCAACCTGGCCGTTGTCGAGCGCAATGTGATACTGTTTCATGTGAAAAACTCCTAAAAAACTAAGCCCCAGACGCGGAGCGAAAAATAATACTGATTTAGCTGGGTTAAATGCAATAAATATTCAGCAATATCGGCTGAAAATATAGGTTGGTTCAATGGATTCAGGATCTGCGTCTACGAAGTGCAAACAAAGCGAGGAGTGCGAGAGGTGCTCCCCACAGACCGTTGATCGGTGAAGCGGCGTTCATTTGCGTTATGCTGCAGGAATCGCTGGATTTTTTCTTCGACTTCGAGTCTTTGCAAACTTCGGATTGGTAGCAATCAGCGTCGTTGCAATCGATCTTGCCGTCGTTGTCATTATCGATGCCATCATTACACTGCGTTTCCGTTTTGGGGAGTTGTGAGCTGCCACCATCGTCGGGATTGTCATTTTTTCCGTCGTCGGGATTGTCACCGCTAGAATCACATGCGGAGCTGCCAGCGCAAAGTGGGTCGTGGCAATCTTTTCGTCCGTCTTGGTTATCATCAATTCCGTTTGAACAAATGCCGGGGTACATGTCCATGACTTCGGGAGCACGTTCCATGATCCAATCAAAGTAGTCGTGTGGTGTGCTCGAAACACCGTACCCTAAGCAGGCCAGATCGCCGTAGCTAGTAAGGCCAACAACGTACTCCTGACCATCAACATTGATAAATGCTGGTCCGCCGGAATCGCCCTGACAAGGTCCTCCCTCGTATTGTAAATAAAAAATACTATTGTAGGGCATAATGACGACTTCTTCGTAATCTTGTATGCCGTCACGTTTACAGTGGACAGGATCAGGGTGACAACCGTCGACCGTTACAGGGTCTAGGAGTAGGCAGTCATCATCTTTTGAAGACCCTTGACAGTACTCTTGGATGGGCACTGTAAATTTGAGTTTTTGTCCGAATGCACCCTTTTCATCGAATCCGTAGCCGACGATTTCAGTATTCATTCCAGGCAAATTTTTGGCTGCCTCAGACCAAGGCGGAAGGAGAGGAATAGGTTTTGCAATCGATTCGTCAACGGGCTCAGCGAGTTTGATAATAGCAATATCGTTGTGTTGATTGTAGGATTCGTTATTGTTCGTGTAAAACTCGTCAAACCCCTTGTGATAGTAGATCGATTTGACATCCACGAGATTTTGGGAAACTTCTTCTTCGGTGTTGCCGAATCCAACTTTTGTGTAAGTATTGCAGTAACCGCTAGTTGCAGTGTTCTGGTTATTTATGCGAGCGACGCAATGTGCAGCTGTAATGACGTACTGCGGGTGAATGAGTGTACCCGTGCAGTAGAGCTGATCATAGTAAGTGCAGCTTCCCATGCCTTTGCTGGAAAAGATACCGACGACAGCTTTGTGCGCTTCGGAAGTATCTACTTCGCCATTGAGCATCGCGTGTCGTTCTGTATTGAGTTCGCGTAATTTTTGTTGTGGTTGATTTCCGTTAGAGCAAGCAACACATAAACTGCCGAAAATGCCAACAACTGCCAAGAATTTGAGAGTATTCATGATTACCACCGGCTGTAAAAGCAAAAAAGCCTGTGCGGATGCAGAAAGAGCATACGCGCATACTATTTATTGAAGTGAGTCTTATTTGTAAAGTCATTGGGGCTTTTGTGCGAGCTGGAGGGTGACAGCTGCAACTGTTGGAAGTAAGGGTAGATCGAGATAATGATTGTTTTAAGCTTTGAATGAAGTTTTTTTATGGATTGAGAAGGCGTTAGATCAGCGAAGATTGGATGTATGAGAAACCGCCACAAATAAAGAATATGCGGCGCGTATGTGCGAAGCGCATAGCGGCGCAGGGGAGCCGTATTTGAGGCGAAGCCGAGAATAGGCGACCTAATAAACAAAAAAGAAAGAACAATATTTATCGTTACAAAGTTGATATAAGATGTAAAAGAATGTATAGGGGGGCGAGCATTGTGATGGCGATGTCATTACAGAGATCAAGACGCCGTGACGTACCTTTAGAAGTGACCTCGTACGAGACGGCCCTATAAAATTGGAGCAAATGATGAAAGCGAATCGACTTTTTTGGTTAGCAGCAGCTGCAACAATGATTGCAAGCGGGTGTAGCGATGATGCTTCTATGGGCGGAGGGAAGATTCCTAGCGAGAAGTGCAGCACGGGTATGGAGGCGTGCGGTGCAAGCTGTGTAGATTTTCAAACGGACGTGTTAAACTGCGGTGGCTGCGGTATAAAATGTGAAGAGAATACGATTTGTGTGCAGGGAAATTGTGAACTCAACGATCACCCGATCCAGTGTGAAGAAGGCACAAAGCAGTGTGGAACAAATTGTGTGGATGAGAAGACGGATGTTCAAAACTGCGGCGCATGTGGGCACAAATGTGGAGAGAACGAGCTTTGTATTGAAGGGAGCTGTGAGCCGACTGACTCTCCGATCCAGTGCGAGTCCAACGAGAACGTGTGTGGAACCGAGTGCGTTCATTTTTTGACGGATGCCATGCATTGTGGTGATTGCAACACTAAATGTAACGAAGACGAGAAGTGTGATGCAGGTTTGTGCGTGGCCAAACCGAGTGAGTGTGTGGAAAACAAGACGTTATGTGGCGACGGGTGCTACGATTTGTCCAATGACGATGCGCACTGTGGTTCATGCGACAAAGCATGTGCATCAGATGAACGCTGCAAAGCGAGTAATTGCGAAAAAGTGTGTGAAGCGGGGCAGCTTTACTGTGGTGGAACCTGTGTCGATCCTTTAAATGATGATGAAAACTGTGGTTCATGTGACAATGTATGCGTCTTTGGTACAGAATGCAAAGCTGGAGCATGTGAAAACATTTGCGCAGCAGATCGGACGTATTGCAACGATAAATGCGTTGATCTTGTTTTGGACAGTGAAAACTGTGGCGAATGCGGCAATGCATGTGTCGAGAGCCAAAAGTGCTCCGAGAGCCATTGCGTAGACAAATGTGAAGCGGGCGAAACGTATGTTAACGGCAATTGCTACAATCTTGATACAGACAATGATCACTGTGGTGTAGCCATGGTACAATGTGTAGCAGGTACAAAATGTACGGACGGTGTGTGCGTGAGTGTTTGTGCTGTAAATGAAACGTATTGTGGTGATTCTTGTGTCGATTTGGAGAGTGACAAGGCGAACTGCGGTACATGTGGCGAAGCCTGTGGCGCGGGTTTAGTGTGCAGCAAAGGCACATGTCGAAAAGACTGCGGTGATCTTTTGGTCTGTGGTGATCTTTGTGTGGATGGCTTAAGCAATACAACTTTCTGCGGTGCTAAAGGCGAATGTAATAGCCAGGATTCGACGAGTTCACATTATGCAGGTGTACAATGCAAAGGCGATGAAATTTGCTCAAACGGCGTGTGTCAGTGTCAAAACACAGCCGACTCGCTTTGTCTTGCGCAAGACGGATCGTTGTTCTGTACGAGTGGTGCAAGTGATACCAAACACTGTGGATGCAATGCCACCAGTACGGGGATGAACTGCTCCGCGTTGAGTCATGCTGGGGCCAGTACTTGTGGCAGCGGCAGTTGTAATCTCGTTTGTGATGAGGGTTATGCTGATTGCGATGGAAACATCGAAAACGGTTGTGAAACAAGCCTTAACGATATCAATTCGTGTGGTGCTTGCGGTAATAAATGCGATACAACCTATACAGTATCAGCCGCATGTGTCGCAGGCAAATGTGAACTTAAATGCTTTGAAAACCTTGATACCTGCGGTGGAACGAAATGCGTGCCACTGTTTGACGATGAAAATTGTGGCACCTGCGGCAACAAGTGTGATGAAAAATCGAGCTGCGATGGCAAGGTTTGTCTTCAGGATAAATGTGATGCAGATGGCTATACAACCTACACAACGCCTGACGGCAAGAGTGTTCGCGCTTATTGCATTGGCTCGATCGAAGCGCTTTCGGCGATGCGCGATGCGATCAACACGAACACGGTTTATCCCGCAAGTAACTCTGAGAATGCCTATTTGCTAACAGCAAATATCCAGATCAATGACGAAAACTGGGAAAGCATTGGTAACGTCAATCATCCGTTTACCGGCAAATTCTATGGCAATACGCGTTCGATCACTTCATCGCGAATGTTTGATTGCAAGAGTAACTACTGCGGTTTGTTCGGACGCATTGTCGGAGCTTCTGCAACAGATCGTGCAGTCGTCGACGGCGTCAATGCCGACCTCTATTTTAACGCTAAGAATAACTACGTCGGCGTATTGAGTGGATCGATTCAAAACGCGGATATCACGCGTTGTCACGTCAGCGGCAATATTACAGCTGTCAGCAATGCTGGTGGTTTGATTGGTTCTGTCGTTGCGTCTAATGTTTCGGATAGTTCAGCGCATGTCAACGTCGTTACGACGAAGGATATGGCAGGCGGTATTTTCGGATTTACGGAAGATTCTACGATTACGCAAACCAAAGCATTCGGTAATGTTACGGGCAATACCTCGGTTGGTGGCCACACAGGTTATGCTAAGAAATCGACGATTTCGCAGTCTTCAGCTTCTGGTTCTGCGAAGAGTACCGGTACGACGGGGGCGTACGGTTTTGGCGGTTTTGTTGGGACATCCGAAGGATCGACGTTTATCTTGGATAGTGCTTCCGGTTTTGCTGAAGGCTATTATAGTGTTGGCGGATTCTTGGGCCGTGGCATTCGTACAACGACAGTAAAACAGTGCGCAGCATTTGGTACAGCTCAAACTTCGACAGTGGGCGGCGTCGGTGGCGTTGCAGGTGTTGATCACGGTGACAAACTCATTCTCGAATCGACCTTTAGCACTGGTAACGTGATTAACGGCTACGCTGGTTCCGTCTATGGCAGCAATGACAGTGGTACGACGACACTGACCAACTCGTACGGTACTGGAATTGTTAAAGCGAACTATCCTGGTTATATCTGCGGTGGCTTTACGGGCAGCGGGTCAATTACGGCCAACGGAACTTACGGCTGGGTTAGTTCGGCAGCCAAAGCTATGGGTACTTCTCAAGGTTTGAGTAGCAATTCGACGTATGGCACGTTTGAATACGTCGACGGAAAACCGATGGTTGGCAATACTTCGCTCTTTGATGTCCTAAAAGCTAATTATGATGTTTGGGAAGAAAAAGAATGTACATTGACGACTGGGCCTGGTACCGAAAACAATCCTTTAATTGTAAAACTACCGGTTCTTAAAGGTATTGATACCTTTAATTTGTGCAAATAAATATCATTGATATGAAGTAACTTAAGAGGCGTTTTCGACAGCGCCTCTTTTTTTGGTTTTACAAATTTGTTTTGAATGACTTTGTTGAATTTGTAATAATTAATAATAAAGCAAAGTAGAATGCGGGATGTTGCATGTTTATATGTTACACTTCGCTAAGAGATTTCTTCTAAATCCAACGAGATTATTATTTTATGGGCGCGCCTATTCGCTTTGCGAATACAGCGCGCCATGTCGCTATTGCCATAGGCAATACGCGACATTTAATATTGGCATTAAGCATTCATCACTGTTAGATTATATTTAGGATTGTGGGGGAAGGAGAGTGGTGAATATGATAAAAGAGCTAATCGCAGCCATTGCTGCGTTTTTATCGTCAGGATCTGCGGATTCGGTGGGCATGACAGAGGTGCCGACATGGAACGGAGAGCTAAAGATTGATTACGATTGGGATGAAACGTGGGCTGGTAAAAGAGCGATTCGCAAAGCGAAGTCGCTGACTCAGAGCGATATGGCTTATGGCAGGCTAAAACTCGGTAACTTGGCCTTTGTGGAGACGACGCGAACGACGCGAGCCTTGGATGCAGAAGGGAAGTATAATTTTGTTGGGGTGATTCTGGATCAGGGTGCGGCTGTAATCATGCCTAATGATGATCTACTTGCGCAGGTTGCTTTTGCGCTTCGAGCGACGCCTGATGCAGTATCTGAAAGTACGCGGTTTCGGACGATTCTCATTTTAGCGACGGGAAGTGATCATTATTTAAATTCAAAGGATTGTTTACCTGGCGTTGAGGTGAATTCGCCTACGTGGGTTGAGTCGAATGGAATGCTTACGATTGAATATTATAAAACAAAATCGAATGGATCGATGGCGCCGACTCCCGTCAAATGTGTTTTGAAATTGGATAAAAATAACAAAAAAGAAGTTCAGTGTATTGATGTAAATATTGAATAATACTAATCGTGAAATAATAAAGAAAAATAATAACTTAAATTATAATAACAAAAAAAGCGCTCACAAGGGAGCGCTTTTTATTAATAGAAGATGCGAAATTAGTCGACGAGTGTTGATTTAGAATTATCGTTAAGAATACCGTCGAGGTCATTGAGGCTGTCGACGCAGCAAACGCGAAGTTTCATGCCATTTTCTTTGCAGAGGATCATTGCTGTGAGATCCATGACGCCGAGATTTTGAGCGATTGCATCCTGGAGCGTGATGTGGTCGTAGCGTTTTGCATCGGGATTTTTTGCAGGATCTTTGTCGTAAACGCCATCAACTTTTGTTGCTTTAAGAAGAATGTCGCAGTTGAGTTCGAGTGCGCGGAGGGCAGCAGCAGAGTCGGTCGTAAAATAGGGATTAGAGGTACCGCCAGCCACGAGGACGATCGTGCCTTGTTCAAGTTCTTGGCGAGCAGCGGGGATATCGTAGTGAGCAGCGAGGGAAGATACGCTGCTCACAGCGTGAGCTTTGTAGCCTTGGGCAAGGAGGTGCTGTTCGAGCGTCATGCAATTGATGACCGTAGCCATCATGCCAATCTGGTCAGCTTTAGCGCGATCGAGGCCTTTCGTAGATTTTCCGCGAAGGATATTGCCGCCGCCTGTAACGATTGCGAGCTGATGTTTTTTAGCAATTTCGCCGAGAATTTTTGCGAAATTTTTGAGTGTATCAGCATCGAGGCCGATGCCTTGAGGACCGCCGAGAACTTCGCCGCTGAGTTTAAGCATGATACGCATGAGATAGCTCCTTATGAGTTAAGTGGGCGAATACAGAAAAGAGACTTAATTGCCCAAGTCACAGAAAAAAAAGCCCGACGCTAGCGTGTCGGGCTAAAGGAACGCTGCCGAAGCGTGCTTCGGGTTATTTATCGTTCTTTTTGGAAGATTTTTTAGATTTTGAAGATTTCGATTTTTTAGGAGAATCTTCAGAAGGGTTGTTAGCGTCCGCAGAGGATTTAATATCTTCAGAAGTATTGGAGACTTGAGAAGTGTCAGAGTCGAGAGCGGAATCGATATTTTGAGAGGCGTTGTCCTTTGAGTCGACTAATTTGGTGTCGTTATTTTCGTCATTGCCGTCGCCATTGGACCCATCAGAGCCGCCAGAAGCTGGGCAAGGGGCGGGTTCGCGTACGGGCGCAGAAGCGGATGTCGTGGCTTCTTTTTGGAGAAGTTCAGATTTGTCGAGGTAATCCATGATATTGGTAAGATCGGAATGACTATCGACGATTTCTTTTGTGATGACGAGTTTTTTGAGGTCATCACGTCCAGGACAAGCGTACATGAAGGGCATCATGATATTTTCGAGTATGCCCCGGAGACCGCGAGCGCCAGCTTCACGTTTAACAGCGAGTTGAGCGATTTTAAGTAGGGCATCATCGGTGAACTCAATGTCGATGCCGTCAATTTTGAACATTTTGGCGTACTGACGGACGAGACTATTTTTGGGTTCAGTGAGGACGCGGATCAACGCTTGTTCATTGAGGGGATTGAGCGTAGCGACGACGGGGAGACGACCGACGAGTTCAGGAATGAGACCGAACTTAAGCAAATCTTCAGGTTCGAGGACACTGTAGAGAGCGGAGACATCTTTTTGGTCATTCTTTTTGATATCGGCATTAAAGCCGATAGAGGCGTTAGCCGTACGCGCTTCGATAATATCTTCGAGGCCAACGAAGGCACCGCCGCAAATGAAAAGAATGTTTGTGGTGTCGATGCGAATGAATTCTTGTTGAGGGTGTTTACGGCCGCCTTTTGGGGGGACTGCAGCGATTGTACCTTCAATGAGTTTGAGGAGAGACTGCTGAACGCCTTCACCGGAGACATCACGGGTAATAGAGACGTTGGCACCTTTTTTCGCGAGTTTGTCGACTTCATCGATATAGATGATACCACGACTAGCGCGTTCGATATCGCCGTCAGCAGCCTGAATGAGGTTGAGGACGATATTTTCGACGTCGTCGCCGACGTAACCTGCTTCAGTAAGGCTTGTTGCATCTGCGATTGCGAGGGGGACGTCGAGAATTTTGGCCAGCGTCTGCGCAAGTAAGGTTTTGCCGGTACCGGTTGGACCAATAATAAGGATATTGGATTTACCGAGTTCGACATCGTCGTCTTTTTGAGGCGCAGAGATACGCTTATAGTGGTTATGTACGGCAACGGAGAGGACTTTTTTAGCGTGGTCCTGATCGACGACATAATCGCTGAGTTTTGCGTAAATGTCTTTAGGCTTAGGGATATTCTCAAACTCCTGAGCGGAACCGTCTTTGTGTAAATCTTTCATGATCTCATCGTAAGACGATTCGACACATTCGTTACAGATATAGACATTAGGTCCTGCGATGAGTTTTTTAACGTCAGCGCGTTCCTTATCGCAGAAGGAGCAGCGGAGCGTCGGTTGTGGGAAAGTCAAGTGACATCTCCTGAAGAAAGAAGGGGTGAAGAGGAAGGCGTAGGACTCAACGACATGCGTAAGAGCTTGTCGTTGAATGTGTTGCACCGAAGACTACGATTCAGGCGTAATATTTTCGGGATGACCTTCTTTAGTACGGCGAATGACTTCGTCGATGAGTCCGTAAGCTTTCGCTTCGTCAGCGCTCATAATGTAATCGCGGTCAGTGTCTTTTTCGATGCGTTCGAGGGACTGTCCAGAGTGACGTGCGAGGATATTATTGAGGACTGTACGCATGCGGACGATCTCTTTGGCCTGGAGATCGATATCGGTAGCCTGTCCAGAGATACCGCCGGTGATGAGGGGCTGGTGAATGAGGACGCGGCTATTGGGAAGGGAGTAGCGTTTGCCTTTGGTACCAGCGCAGAGAAGGACGGCGCCCATACTTGCGGCTTGTCCGATGCAGATGGTGGATACAGGGCAACGGATGTGCTGAATGGTATCATAGATAGCCATACCAGCGGTAACGCTTCCGCCAGGGGAGTTGATATAGATCTGGATATCTTTTTCGGGATTTTCGCTTTCGAGGAAGAGAAGCTGAGCGATGATGCTGTTAGCCACACTGTCTGTGACGGCAGAGCCAAGGATGACGATGCGGTCTTTTAGCAGACGGCTAAAAATGTCCCATGCGCGTTCGCCGCGGTGTGATTGTTCAATAACTGTAGGGATAAGTGTCATGACTTCTTCATCGTCCTCCGAGTCCTCCATAAGACTGAGTTGGAGAACGTCATAGATTTCAGGGATAGGCATAGCAATAAGCTTTAAAAAGGTGCCCCGGCCAGAAGCAGCCGGGGTATGTACAAAGAAACTGCGTTAGCAGCAGATATTATTCCTGCGTGATTTTGGCAGCGGCTTTAATGGCAGCGAGTGCGCGGTCGCGAGCGACCTGATCGCCGACGAACTGACCGGCATTGCCTTGTTTAAGCCAATCACGGATTTTGGATTCATCGACGTGATTGAACCATTTTTTCGCTTCGTTGACGGCATCATCTTCACCGACTTCAACGTTTTCGGCTTTAGCGATAGCGTTGAGAATGATTTCGTTGTGGTAATCACGACGATATTCATCGAGTTCTTCAGGTTTGATGTTATTGGCGATGCGAGCGAGCATGCGATCATCGATTTGCTGACGAAGCATCTGTTCGATCTGGAGGCGGATTGCCTGAACAGCGCGAGATTTGATGTAACCTTCGGGGAGGTCCGTCGGCGTGACATCGCGGAGTTTTTCGAGGAGGCGGTCGGCGATGAGCTGATCATTGGCAGCATTTTTGTCATCTTCGATGTGTTTGCGGACGGCAGCTTTGAGGGCATCGACCGTTTCGACATCTTCGCCACATTCTTTAGCGAAAGCGTTATCGAGCGCAGGGAGAACGCGGGCTTTGATTTCATTGATTTCGCAGGTAACGACGGCGTCAGCGTCATCAACTTTGGCTTCGAGGTTGATCGTGGAGCCGACTTCAGCGCCGACGAGTTGTTTTTCCATATCGGCATTGAAATAGCCTTTGCCAACGGTGATTTGACGTGTACCGGCAACGCAGAATTTAGAAGCGGCGTCATTGGGAGCGCTGAGCGTTACGAAAGCGACATCGCCATCCTGAACATTTTTGCGGTCTTCGACAGCGGAGAGAACGGCATGACGTTCGCGACGTCTTTCGATTTCGGCGTTGACGTCATCGTCTGTGACGCTAACAGCGGGAACGCTGATTTCGAGGCCTTTGTAATCGGGGCAGGCAATGACGGGGGAAACTTCAGCTTCGAGTTTGCAGACGAAACCGCCGTCGTCCGTTTTGGGCGTAACGACATCGACTTCACCGACGTGGAGAAGATCTTTGATCGAAGCGATGGCTTCGCGGGCGCTCTCCTGGAGGCATTCGCGACGTGCATCTTCCATAATGGAAGCACCAGCTCTCTGGCGGATCAGTTTGGCAGGAACTTTGCCGGCACGGAAACCGGGAAGTTTCATTGTTTTGCGGGCGTGCTCAACAAGGGCGTTCTCCGTACGCTTAACATCTTCACCGGGAACAGTGATCACGATTTCCTTGACAACTGAATTCTTCTCGACAATCTCAAAACTCATTAAAACTACCTCTCTTTGATTAGGTCTCGTTTGGCAAATGATAAAAAGGCTGAAATTTTTCAGCCACACACGAGCCGAACAGCTTATCTTAAAAGTTGAATGTACGTCAAGTTATTTGCCCAGTTGTCAATCGAAATTGAACGAAATCACAGGGTGAGTTTTGCAAGCTAAATTTAAAAAAAAAAAGTTCATGAAATTTTGTTTAGTTGTTTAAAACCCTAAAAGAAAATGTATAATGTATGCGAAGAGGGGGTAGCGGCGTATTTGCGAAGCGAATAGCCGCTCAGGGGGAGACTTCCCCCAAAAAATAAAATACATCTTGAAACGGTTTGTTAATCATTTGTTTGAACACCCATGATCGAGGTTGAAATGCGAACATTGCGTCGTTTGATCAGTATTTCGATGTCTTTAGCGAGTTTAGGCGTCTTGGGAGGCGGCTGTTCGGAGGATAGTGTTGTGCCGAGTATTTCGAAGCGCGATCAGGAATCGCCAAAACCTCCGGTCAAGCCTGGAGGCGGGGACGAAAAAGATCCCACGGACATCACGAATCCGTCGGACGAACAGATGAAACCCGGTGGAAGTGCAAATTGTATGGATGAATGCACGGTCGGGGAAAAATCGTGCGGTTCCGAGGGGGCGCGTGTTTGCGGCTTTTTTGACGCAGACGAGTGCACGGATTGGTCAGATTTGACGCCCTGCCCAGAGGGTTGTGCAGAGGACGGAGAGTGTCGTGTCTCTGAGGTGCAGCCTTGCTCCAATATGTGTGCTTCTGGTACGACGGCATGCGCTGGAAACGGCGTCAAGACCTGTGCCGATCTGAACGGCGATGGCTGTGCGGAGTGGTCTGACGTAAAGCCTTGTGGTACCAATGAAGTTTGCGTGGAAGGAAAATGCGATAAGCCTGCACCGGCATGCAAAGACGCTTGTACAAAGGGGACGAAGGAATGCAGCGGTTCCGGGTATCGTTCGTGCGGTGATTCGAATGGCGATGGTTGTACGGAGTGGTCTGCGGTTACGGCTTGTGGTACGGGGGAGGTGTGTAAAGAAGGTAAGTGCGAAAAAACTGCTCCCACGTGCACAAACGCATGTACGAAAGGCGCAAAAGAGTGCTCGGGCAATGGCTATCGAACGTGCGGCGATGCGAACGGCGACGGTTGCACAGAATGGTCTGGCGTGACGAAGTGCGATTATGGCTGTGAAAAAGGTGCCTGCAAACCTAATCCGAACGCGTGGGTACCGGCATGTACGACGGCTGTTTGTCCCAATGTTATTTCGTCCTTTCCTGCGACGATTTCTGGAAACAATGCGGGCAGCAAGAACCTCATCAGCCAGTACACCTCGTGTGCATCGACGGATGAAGCTGGCCCTGAGGATTATTACATTTTCAAGGTCAATGAGCCTGGTACGGTGGTCGCGGGTATCACGGAACCGTCAGGCGGCGATGTCGACATCCATTTACTCAAATCTTTGAGTGCTGACGGCTGTATTTCAAGAAGTGATAAAGGTATTGGAACGCACGTTGCGGCGGGGATTTATTATCTTTCGGTGGATGCCTTCCAGTCAGCTTCGAATGCTGGTGCATACAACTTGTATGTCACATTTTTACCCGATTCAGGTAAGTGCGGCTTGGCTCAGACGACGATTAATCGCTACAACACCCCGTCTACGGTAAATCTGCCTCAAACCGGCAAAATCGTAAAAGAAGCACATATGGTTACGGTGCACGATCAGCAGGTGCATGGGGCAGGGTGGTGGCCCTCCTCCTCTTCCGAAGGTTTGGCGGAGCACAAAGCCTATACGGCCTCGATTACAGGATTCACGGGGAGTGCGACCGAAAAGTGGTGTCCTTCAGGAGAAGGCGGCTGTCAATATGGGCAGGGGGCAACGGGGAAAGCGGTACCTGATGCCGCAGAGGCGTGGTACATTTGCATGTATTGGAAGAATAAACCGACTCCGGGCACGCGTTTCCTCGTCATGAATCCTGCAAATGGCAAGGCTGTCGTTGCAGCAGCTGGCTACGAGACGGGCCCCGGCGATGGCACGCGTCTGGGCGGCGCTGTCGACGAAGTGCATGGATATTGCGGCACGTCCCACCTCGGCACGCTCATGTTCGCTCAGCTCAAGGATCAGTCCTTGGCTTATGGGCCGATCGATTGCAGTAAATAAACGTCCGTTTCGAATTTTGGGGGAGAATAGATTTGTGGTTTTGTGGGGGAGGTGTCCCCCTGAGCAGCTATCACCTTGAAGGCGATACGCTGCTCCCCCCCTCTGTTCGCAGTGTAAAAACGATCTTTTGAATAAGTCGTAAATCGGTGGTAATAAATAACATTCGAATTTGATGGTGTTTTTACATTAATTTGTGTTCTAAATTCGAAATTTGTGTTTGTAAACTAATACTATTCGTAATCTTAAGAATGGTGTGCTTTTATTGTAATGCGTTTACCTTCATTACTTGAGAATAACGCAGTTTTTTGGCAAACTAGCAACGTCGTTTTGGGCGCGTTGTGCGTGCTCAAGCCCTATGAATGTTTTTGATCGATGGTGAAACATTCATATTCTAAAGCTTAAAAACGAACGTACAATTTTGTACCGCAATATTTTTAAAGAAATCTAAGGTTTAAAACTATGTCGCAGAAATTTATCAACCACAAGACTCTTCTCATATTGGCGGCTGCTAGCATGGCGCCTTCGTTGGCGCATGCGGACGATATCACGCCGATTAAGCGATTTGATACAACGTCCAATGCAAATATGGTCGTGACAGGTAATACCGTAGGCCTCAGCTACGAACGCTACAAAGAAAACTGTGCGGGTAAGGGCAACGGTATTGGTACCTTTACCACAATGGATAGCAGCAGCATCGACAATTCTCCCGTTTGCGCTGGCGGGACGCCCTTTGGTTACGGAACGACAAGTGATTGGCGAAAAAATGGATCGTCAGCAGTCCTTGATCTACCTTCTAATGCTGTGATTCTTCGCGCCGAACTTATCTGGGCAGGTTCTTACGCCGATGCTGTTTGCAATGACATCACGCACGACATGCTCTCGACCTCGGTTTCGCTTCGCAGTGAAAGTAATAACAA
This sequence comes from Myxococcota bacterium, assembly GCA_045599585.1. Taxonomy (GTDB): domain Bacteria; phylum Myxococcota_A; class Bradymonadia; order UBA4248; family UBA4248; genus RGIG464. The sequence continues at coordinate 10,686 of JAZRWH010000016.1, read as the reverse complement.
AGCGCAGGTCGTTAAACCTGATGCTGCAACGCAGACGATTATCGACACGACAGACGTTGGTGCGAGCGGTGCAGTTTTTGCGCTCAACTACTATATTAATAGCGCAGATGTGACTAAGTTCGTGAGTGACAACAAAGGCGGTACATACTCCGTTAACGGTATTCCTGCTGTGCAGGGAAGCTCATCGAATGACACGAACGCCGCTGGTTGGACGCTCGCAGTTATTTACGAGCAGGAAGGTCTCCCGATGCGTAACATCACGCTTTTCGTCGGCGGTGATTATGTGCGTCAGAGCAGCACGAGCGATTACGTTGTGGACGGTTTCTGTACACCGGATTCCGGCGATATCGAAGGTAAATTCTTTGTTAGCGCAATGGAAGGTGACGCTCAGTATGGTGGCGACTCAATTCAGATTGCCAGTTCAACCAATGCAAATTTTGCAAGTGTTAAAGGTAGCAATAACCTCGTTGATAACTTCTTTGCTTCGCAGATCAATGGAAGCGACGGCAAAATCGATACACGCGGCTTGAACGGTACGCTTAACCCCAATCCTGCGACAAAAACAGGTGTTGTCGGCGGCCGTCAGGGATGGGATATCACCACGATTCCTTTCAAAAATGAGTATCTTGTCAAGTCGCAGAAGAGCGCTGTTATTCGCGCTACGACGGATGTTGACGGTTTTGTTCCGACGATGGTCGGCTTCCAAATTAACGTTAACGCTCCATCACTTAGAGCCTCCGATCCGGTCTTTACAAGTACACCTGTTGCGGGCAAAGTATTCGACGCAAAAGTTTCGATTCAAAACTCAGGTAAGGCGATTGCTGAAGGTACCACGGCGATGTTCATCTTCGACCGAGGTATGGAACCTAAATCCTCTACAGTTGAGTGTGGTGTCTACAATTCCTTCTTGGATTACTGCCTCGTAAATGTCGGAACGATCGGTATTGGTGCTACCAAAGATGCCGTCCTGAGTTTTTCAGTTGATCCGAAAAGCATCGATGAAAATAACTACGGCTGGTTCACAGTCTTTGTCGACGTTGATTATAGCTATACGAGCTGTGCGGGCGGTAGCACAATGTCTGGTATGGCGTCGTCGGGCTCTGCCGATGCGCTCTTCCCGTACATTATTACAGACATTACCTCTAAACCGCTCGGTAACGGCCAGATCATGTACACCGTCACGATTACGAACGACGGCTTTGTTGATGTCGAAAATCTTACGCTCGATATCGATATCGACGGTGATGAAGCCCATTACGTCCCGAATACAGCGACGGTCAATGGCGTTAAGCAGAATGGCTCTACGCTTAGCTTCATGAACGAAGCGCTCGTTGGCAATGGTAAACTGGAGTACGACGATTCCGTGACGATCACCTTTGTCATGGATGTTGAGAATACACCTGCGACGTACACCGTTACGGCTACGGCAGATCCCGATGGTTCTACGAGACCGATGCCCGGCGTTGAGGCTTCAATCACTTCGACCGTGGGCTCTTGCGGTGATGGCAGACGCTCTGACAGCGAAGGTTGCGACGATGGTAACCTCAATAATAATGACGGTTGCTCTAGCACGTGTGCCGTTGAAGATGGTTATGCTTGTATCGACGACAAAAATGGCAAATCTGAATGCGGTATAGACAGTGACCGTGACGGTTTGCCTGACACGGTCGAAAAAGAAATCGGTACGGATCCCAATGACAAAGACACGGATAAAGACGGTATCACGGATGGAACTGAGGTTCTCGGCAAAAATCCGACGAATCCGCTTAATCCCGATACGGATGGCGACGGCCTCTGCGACGGACCTAGAGGTGTCAGCGGCGTTTGCGATAGCGGTGAAGATAAAAATGCCAACGGTGCGCTCGATCCCAACGAAACAGATCCCAACAAATGGGATACGGATGAGGGCGGCGTCAGTGACGGCGAAGAAATCCATAACGGTACGAATCCAATCGGCCACCCCGAGGACGATAACATCTATAAAATTGATACAGACGGCGACGGTTTGCCTGACAAACTTGAAGAAGAAATGGGCACCGATCCTCTCAATCCCGACACGGATGGTGATGGTCTCTGCGATGGCAACATCGTATTACAAGGCATTTGCAAAGGTGCTGAAGGTGTGGCCGGTACCGATCCTACCAACGCCGATACGGATGGCGATGGTATCACGGACGGCACAGAACTCTTTGGCGGCAATCCTACTGATCCGCTTAATGCCGATACGGATAATGACGGCCTCTGCGATGGATCGAAAACCGTTGCAGGCATTTGCCAAGGTGGCGAAGACCTCAATAACAACGGCATTTGGGATGATGGTGAGACCAATCCGAAAAGTTGGGATACAGACGATGGCGGCATAAGCGACGGTCAAGAAGTCCTTGTCGACCACACTAATCCGTTGCGTCCGTGCGACGATACCGATACCTGCGAAGGCGAGTGCCTCGCAGAAAATGATTGCGACGGCGACGGTATCCCTGATGACATCGAAAGAGCAACGGGTACCGATCCGAACAACGCTGATACGGATGGCGACGGTCTGTGCGACGGTTCTCTTAGCGTAAAAGGCGTATGTGACGCTGGCGAGGATGTTAACAATAATGGTGTTGTGGACGAGGGCGAAACGGATCCCCGTAATCCCGATACAGATGGGGGCGGCGTGAACGACGGCTCTGAACGCCTTAATGGTACGGATCCGACCCGTGCATGCGACGATGTGAATCCGCCTACCTGTGACGATGGCAACGGTGGCAATGGTGGCAATGGCGAAAACACTGGTAACGGCAACGGTGAAGAAACGTATACTCCGATTCCGAATGCCTACGCGGATGACTGCGCCTGCAAGTCCGTTAAAACAACCGGTCAATCGCACTTCCCGGGTTTTGCGGCTCTGTTGGCTCTTCTCGGTTCAGCCTTCATTGGCTTCAGAAGAAAACGTAGCTAAGTGCCTGATTGTCTGATTTCTGATCTAGTAAAGCCTCCTTCGGGAGGCTTTGCTTTTTTTATTTGCGTCTCACGTCCTTGCACTTTTGAATCAAATATCGTACACAGAGTGTAGGTTTAGATTTATGCCCGTCATGGGCAAGGATTTTGGCGCAACATGCGCCCGAGTTCAAGGCTGCAAATGCGTGCTTTGCGCGGTCTTTGGCCGCACGTCTTCGGACGTAGCTCGAGAGAGTTTCAGAAATTAGATGGATTTACAAGAATGTGCCCCATACGTTCAACGCTTGAGGTGTATTCAAAAATTGTCGCTAAAGGTGTCTCGCGCTTGGCGTGTAGGCCTAGCGTCACTGGCTGTTCATACTCGTACAGTATCTGTACGTTAGACAATCTAACCAGCTCTATCTGGCTCTATGAGTTTTTAGCTCGCAATGCTCCTTGCGGAGTATTAAGTCATGACATTTTTTGAGGCGGCTGTTGAAGTGTTAAAATCAGCCCAGCGACCTCTGGATTACAAGACCATTACCCAGTTCGCTATTAACCGTGGCTTGCTTGGGCACGTCGGACATACGCCAGATATCGTTATGGCCTCCTGTTTAATTAGAGCAATCGCTCGAAACGATGAAGCCTCTCCGCTTATGCGGCTCGAGTCGGGTCTGTTCGCACTGAAATCATGGTCTCCAGAATTTCTTGTCGAATCAGTGAACCCCGTCGAATGCCTCGTCGATGTTCCTCAGACAAATATCGGACTCCTTTCGCCTGAATCCGCTGTCGCTGAACTCGAAAATGATGACATTCAGTTTAGACAGGCCGTTCGCTTGAAATTCGAAGCTGATGCGCTCTCGCTATCTGACGACGAGTTCGATCCCTTGCCTCAAAAGGGCGACGATATTTGGCCTGAAACTAAAAAGTTTGAGAGCGTTAAACTTGAACTTAATGCTCAGCAAAATGAACACTATAATGTCTGTGCTGCGATCGTAAAAATATTACGAGCTTCACAAGCACCCATGCGAAGTGCACAAATCGCTCAGACGCTATCGCAAAAATTCGGTGCTCCCATCTTCGAACAGGCTGCCGTTCTCGCTATGCGCGCAGACAACGCTCTTCGCGTTTCTCGCGGCAAACGCGCTGTCTTTATGCATATCCCGCCTGATATGTGGACTTTGTCCGAAAACTTCTTGGCTAGACATATCCTTAAAATTGAATCAAGACTCTACGATATGTCTCGCCAACTTCGAGCCTACTCCTTACACGCGCTCACTGCAAAAATCCGCGAACTCGCCCCGCACGCTTGGCTCCAGCTCGCTTCGATTATCCTAAAACACCTCAGTTATACGATTCAGGCTCAGTGCTCAACTACTGAAACTGAGTTCATCTTTAGAGCTGAAGAAATTCGAGGCCTCTCCTGCATTCCCGTGATCATTAAGGTGTTGCACGCTTCTCTCGTCAGTAGCGAAGATATCATGCAGTTCCGCGATCTCATTCGTGAATTTGGCTACGATCACGGCGTTTTGCTTACAAATGGCGATATCTCCAAAGACGCGCTCAACGAATGCTCTACACGCGAGTTCCCAATTTACGCTTACTCGGCACGTCAGATTGCTCCCATTATGTTCGATGCTCGGATCGGCGTTATTCCAAATGACCTCCCCATCATCTTTATCGATAATAACTTTTTCCAGTCTCTCTCTGCGAATGAACCGCTCGATCTCGAAAATACCGAGTCCGATAATTTAAACGAAATCCTTAACGATAGCTTACTTCCCACTGAGGAAGATGATATTCCTGTTACGGATGACAGCGGTGACGACTTTATCTTCGATGATTCTATCGATATCAAAGATCTGACTTAGTTCGAAAATATGAATTACTCGGAATTTACTCGAATTATTTCAAGACTTTCACTCGATTGCTTTGGCGCACGCCTCGACCATGTCATGGATGCGCCAAATCGACTCTGTTTGAGCTTTACACGCTACGTTGCTCTGGATTCGACTTTTGCGCCGCGACACCTCATGTTCGACTTTGCGCCCGCACATCTCGACCTTTACCCAGTTCAAAAACCGCCTAAAGCGCCCCAGAATCCCCAAGCCTTTACGATGCTTCTCCGAAAGTATCTTGTGAGTCAGCGTGTCGCTTCGCTTCGGCTTGCTTGTGATGATCGAATTGTGACGCTCGAATTCGGTCCCCAAGATGCCCCTCGACACGCGCTGATTTTCGAATTCTCAGGGCAACACTCCAATGTTTTCTTGCTGGATCTTTCGTCCGATGAAATCTTAGGCTCGATTCATGCCGATGAAGAACGTTGCGTTCACTCTGTTTATCAAAAACCTAAGCATTATCCACAAAATATCTTAAATCTTAAAGATAGATTTGAACAAATTTCAAATGATGCTTATTTTCTTGCGCTAGAATCTTTTTTCTCCGAACGTGATAAGACTGAGCGCTTTCAGCAATCAAGCACACTCCTCGAAAAACAAATACGTCAGGCGCTCAAAAAATATCAAAATAGACTCGCTGCACTCGAGCGAGATTTCGAACAAACTGACCTCTGCCAAAAAGCTCGCAGTGAGGCTGATCTGCTTTCGGCGTACGCATTTAAAATTCCTGAAGGCTCCTTGATGGTCGTCCTCCCCGACTTTCAAACAGGAGAGGATGTTACCATAGAGCTCACCCCTGGCCAGTCCGTTAGGCAGAATATCGAACAACGCTATAATCGCTGCAAACGTGCGGCACGTGCGTTGCCCCAAATTGAAGCGCGCATGGACGAAGCTTCCCAAAATGTCGATTTGCTTCAGTCGTCTCTGACGAAACTCGCTGCTGCAGAGTCCTTCGAACAGGTTGATAAGCTCGCTTTAGAGTGCGCAGATATCCTCAAAGAAGTTCAGCCTAAACAGCAAAATCCTTCGCAGAAAAAATCAGTTCAAGAACATAAACCCTACAAAACTTTTACCACAAATCAGGGAATTAACATCCTCGTCGGCAAATCGGCAGAAGATAACGATCTGTTGACGTTTAAGGTCGCTCGCGGCAACGATTGGTGGCTCCACGTCGCGCACATGCCTGGCTCTCACGTCGTCGTAAAATCCGCTTCCCCCGACTCTGATTCTCTTCTCGACGCGGCTATGCTCGCAGTCCACTATTCAAAGCTCGCTCAGTCATCACACGCCGAAGTCCATGCCACACAACAGAAGAATGTTCGACGTATTAAAGGTGCGCCAGCAGGAAAAGTAGAAATTCGTGGTGAACGTATCATAAATGTCGATATTGATGAGCAAAGACTGAAGCGTTTGTTAAAAACAGAAACTTGATAGGCTAGGGCGCAGGCTTTTCGTTCGTAAACTCACTCAATACGCCTGCGCGCTCGCGCTTCTCACCTAGCTTTCGCTAGGTTCAATACGCGCTCGCTTTTATAGTGGCTTCGCTGCTCACAAATCATGATTTTGCGCTGCGCGTTGTCGTTTTGTGCATAAAAAAAGCCCCCGAAAACCGGGGGCTCTTTTGTTCAATGCGACCGCAGATTATGGCTTAACCATTGGACAATGATTCAACAACAAACTCGATCGTTTCAACAATTGCATTGTTGGAGTTGCCATCGAGGCTGCTGAGCGACCATTTGACCGGACGAGCATTTGAGAGTACCCACGTTTTGAGTTTGCTGCCGTTCGTTTCGTCTTGACCACGACCAATACCGTAGTCACCAACCGTAACGTTGATATTCTTTGCTGTTACAGTGCCGGCTTCGCATTCTTTGATCCAGTTAAAGAACATACCGCCTACACCGCCAACGAGAAATCCGCGTTTCATCGTGACGCGGCACGGTTTGCGACGACCCTGACGATAGCTCACGACGTTTGGACTTGCACTGTCGCGGTATTCGATCATTTCTACTTCGTATGAAAGACCGTCTACACCTGAAAAACGAGCGATTTCGCTTTCGCCAATGCTGACGCTAAACGCATAGCTAACTAATGGGTCAATATTCTTGTCTCGATTCCATTTGCCACTCATTGTTCTTCCTCCTATGGTTAGGAACACAAAAAAAGACATTTGCTTTTCTAGCAACTTCTATACCAAATTTCAATACCTTGGCTGCGTCTGCGCTACTCGGCTTCCTGCGCTACTTTCCTTATTCCGCGTGTCCTTTTGTCTCACTTCGTTACTCGCTTGTGGGAACTGTTGTCCCCACTTCTGCCGCTTTAATGCCCCATTTCGCATTCTCGATGAATCTTTGTGCGCTTTTCGCGTTCTCTATTTAAATCTGCTGGTTACTCGATGCCCCCACCTCCCTTGGCGCGCCGCAGGCAGAGGGGGTAGCGGCGTATCAGCGATGTCAAAGGTTGATGTTTCCCAACCTTACACGCGCTATGGGTTGGATTCGATGCAAAAAGCGATGTCTCTTGCCTTCTCTCCTTTGACTTCGCTGATAGACGCTCAGGGGGAGACTTCCCCCACCCACACACAAACACTCAATGCCTCGTCCTTTCCTCGCTTTCTTTCCTTTGTTCTGTTAGGCATTATCCTTGCTCCCGTTCACCTTCCCGTTTCGGAAGATGTTATAAGAGGTGTAATATGAAAAAAGTATTTGCTGTTGTTCCTGCTTTGCTCGCCTGCTTGCTCTTCGCTTCGAACGCTTTCGCAGAGCCGCACATTTTCCTCAATGACGTCGATATTACTTTTGTTCGCAATCAGGTCTTTAAAGATATTGATCAGATCTCGATCGACGCTGAAGGAAATATTATTATACATGCACCACAATATAAAATTGCGGAACGCTCTTACGATGGGGTCACTGAAGGAAAATCAACCTACGTTCAGCCTGAAGGGACGAATTATCCTACCTCTCAGGAGCTCGAAGAACAACGCTGTACGCTGCCCAATGACAATAAACCAACTTACCTCGTCGCCAATTTCAATTTCCCTGGCCTGCTCGGCTACAATATAGATGTCTATATTAATGGTAAATTCGTAAAAACGATCTCCCACGAAGAAGCTCAGACGGCTGTCGATGTATCTTCTTTTATACATCAAGGAAAAAATCACGTACAATACCGCATGATTCTGGCTCCATCCGCCGGACTCGCTTCTAAAGCCAACTGTGAGATCTTCTTCGCAAAGGCTGACCAGAATTTTAATGGCAAAGTCGAAGTCTCTGGAAATGTAGCATCAACCACGATTTCCACGAACGACACCAAAAATGTCTACGACCTCGATCTGATTAAACCCTAAAGGAATCTTATGTCTAACGAAAATGAAATCTTGAACTTCGAAGGCCCAGAGCCTGAGGAGATCGAAGAACGCGCGCAGACTTTCTGTAATCAGACGGAACTTCCTGTTCCGATGCGTGCTGTCGCGCAGCGCGTCTATAAGCTTTACGACTTTATTGGTGAATCTGAGTCAGAAATGAACATCGTTTTCATGTCCGACGAAGAAATTCACGAATTGAACAAAGAATGGCGCGATGTCGATGCGCCTACGGATGTTCTCTCTTTCCCGATGCGCGAGGGCGAGGATCCCGCTGTCGCGAAAAGCTTGCCGTTAGGCGATATCGCGATCAGTATTCCAACGGCGATGCGTTACGTAGAAAATTGCCATCACAAAGATCGTATTAACGAAAATGAAATGGCTCCGCTCACCGAAACTTGGTCGCTTCTCGATGAATTGACTTTCCTCATCATACACGGCACGCTCCATTGCTTGGGCTACGATCACGCCGAACCCGAAGAAGAAAAAGTGATGCGCGCCAAAGAAAAAGAATGGATGCTTAAAGTCCTCAACTAATTGCATTTGCCAGCTTGCACTATTTGGTGTTAGTTGGCTTTTTTGTGGGCCTTTCAACGTTTTATAAGCCCACAAAAGCGCCGCTTGTTCAATTATCGAACTTTTTTCAAGGGAGTCGATTTTCCGCCTTCGGTAAATATAATTTCCTGCGTACCATCGGCATTCGTTTTAAACTCTATCGTGATATTGACGAATCGATAGCTTAGGGTAGTTTCGTTTTCGGGCCAAACGCGAAGACGATGCGTGACATCCATCAGATTGCCGTCATCGTCGAGTCGTAATTCGAAGCGCAAGCCTACCTCTTCGATGAGATATTCGCCTTCAAAGACTCGCATAGCTTCGGTTGACATCGTAAATCTTGGCTTAAACACTTCGTTGAGCACCCTTTGCGTGTTTTGAGAAGAGTTGCTGGCTAATTGTGCGAGTGCGAGCGTACCGACGGCCGTGGCATTCCCTGTGGCGGCGTTGCTTAAAACGACAATGCCAATATTCTGTCCAGGAATAAATCCAAAATAGCTGTTATAGGTGCCAGTTTGCCCGTTATGCCACGTGATGTCCTTAAGCGCTTCGGCCGCCTCTGGGACTGGAACGAATCGACTGTAAGCTCCTAAACCGTGAATCCAATTCATGCCGATCGCTGACATGGTTCGATTCGGCGAATGATCCGTGAACAGAACTTCCTGCGACTTGGTGAGCATGCTTTTGCCAGCATATTCTTTCGTCGACATGCTCATCTGAATGATCTTGCTCAAATCGAGTATGTTCGATTTGAGTGCGCCAGCCGGAACCATACCTTTTTCGTTCCAAGTCCAGGGCTTTTGGCGGAGCAATGCCATATCGTAGCCCTGAGGTATATTTTCATCGGCATCAATACTTATGCTGCTTAAGCCTAGTACGTTGGTTACACGTTCGGCAAGGAGGGCTTCCCAAGATTCGGCATGGGCACATTGAGTCAAAGCTTGCCCTAAAACAGCTTCGCCATAGTTGCTATATTGGATCGTTCCCATGCCTTCACGAGGCGTATGGGCCAAGTCTTGCCAAACGTCCGAAACACTGACGCGCGTGTAAGGATCGGTTGGATCAATACTCTTGTTCGGAAGTAGAGAGGGTTGAAGACGAGGCAAACCCGATGTGTGTGTCGTCAACATTTTGAGCGTGATATCTTCACTACCTGGCGCAGCAATGCCTTCAGGCATGCACTGGGTGATCGGTGTATCGAGCGTGACTGTTCCGTCCAAAACGAGCGAAGCGAGCTGCATACCAACAAATACTTTGGTCATACTGCCAATGGGCATACGCGTATGGGCTGGGTCTGGCAGATCTGCAAGCGTTCCAAGGGCTTTGACCGATACGCCGTCGGGGGTGACAGCTGCAATGATAAACCCTTTGTCGTATTGATAATCGACAAGATGTTTGGCAATCTCAGCTAGTTGATTCAGGGCACTTTCGGATGCCTCAGACGGGGCAGATGCAAATGTAAACTCGGAAGTTTGAACTTTGTCTGCTGTATTGGCGGCTGACTGAATGTTTGTTGGTTGGCATCCGCCTGCAATAAGGCTTAGACCAACGATGGATGCAAAAATAATACTGCGGATTGATTTACACATAGTGACAACTTCAAAAGAAAGATTTGCGTGAATAGGACGAATCGCATGCAATAATTTATAATATCATGCAGTTTCTATGTGAAGTCTTTTTTTGCGCGCCTATGCCTGGGCGGCATACGGCGCGCATTTGCGGCTATTGGCTTTGCCAATACGCAGCAAAATATATGGGTGTAAATTACTTTAAACAATATTGTATCAATTGTACTAATTAATTAAAATTTGTCACTGCTGTCCCACGAAGTTTTCCTAGAATTCTCTGATAACTCTATTGTAGCTTTGTTTTATCGATATATAGTCGTTTCTAAGCATGAAAAAGACTTAAGATTACTGTTAAATCGCCTGCGTCGCGAAGCCGAAG